>JALSTB010000055.1 GCA_026983955.1 Melioribacteraceae bacterium | reverse complement strand
CATTCACGAAGTTAAACGCAAGAAAAAACATGTTAAGTCTTCCCCAACGGTTCCGCGGTTCACTAAAAATGAAGTTGTTCAACACATATTGCTTTTAACATCATTTATTACTTTGGCAATAACCGGATTTGCTCTGAAATATCCGCACAGCTGGTGGAGCGAGGGTTTAGCGGCTTTGGGATTAACCGAAGCATTAAGACAATACGTACACAGAACCGCCGCAGTGGTAATGATAACAACGGGAGTTTACCATATACTCTACCTCATTTTTACTAAACGCGGGCGAACGGTATTGGCGGCTCTTGTACCAAAGTTAAAAGATTTGAGTCAGGCAATGCAAAATATCGGATATTACCTGCACTTAACAAAAAACAAACCTGAATTCGACGAATACGATTATACCGAAAAAGCCGAATACTGGGCTTTAATTTGGGGAACACTCATTATGGGCGCCACAGGTTTTATTTTGTGGTTCCCAACTTCCGTTGGCGAATGGGCACCGGTTTGGTTAATTAAAGTAAGCGAAATCATTCACTTCTACGAAGCGATTCTTGCTTCACTTGCAATTTTGATATGGCATTGGTTCTTTGTGATTTTCCATCCGGAAGAATATCCGATGAGTTTAACTTGGATTGACGGACAGATGACCGTTCAAGATTATAAACATCATCATCCCGAACACTTTAAATTTATTTTAAAAGAATGGATTGAATATAAAACGGACGAAAAAGACTACAATGATTTGGATATCGACACTCAGCTATTCATTGAAAATTTGAAAAAACACGGATACGATCCTGATAAAGTTTTACTGGACGAATTGAAAGCCGATATCAATTTAAGAAAATGGCTCGACGAAACTTTTGAAAATATAAGTCCGGAAAAAATTATGAGTTAAAAACTATTGCCAAAAAGAAATTTTAAACGTATATTTAATTAGGATATTCAAGACCTTTTTATACGTTTTTACATAACACTTCAAAAAAAGAGGAGTTTGAGATGAAAATCAAAACAAATTTATTCCTCTTGCTTTTATCTCTTTTGTTTATTTCTTTAATATTATACGCACAAGATAAACAACGTATTTACGTTGGCACCCGCAAATGCAAAACTTGCCACAAGAAAGAAAAAATAGGCAACCAATACAAAATTTGGAAAGAGAGCAAGCACGCAGAAGCTTATAAAACATTACTTACAGAAAAAGCGGATTCCATTTCTTTAAGTCTGGACAACATAAAAAAAGCCGTGGAAAATCAAAAATGCCTTAAATGCCACGTTACTGCATACGATGCCGATAAATCCCTTTTGGGAAAAAAATATAAAAAAGAAGATGGTATAGGCTGCGAATCATGTCACGGAGCCGGTAAAGGTTACTCAAAGAAAAAAATAATGAAAAAGCACGAGCTTGCAGTACAAAACGGATTGGTGGAATACAAAGACGAAGCGGATATAGAAAAACAATGTAAAACATGCCATAACGAAGACAGTCCGACTTACAAAGAATTTGAATTTAAAAAACGCTGGGAAGATATAAAACATCCCATTCCAGAAAAAAAATAATTTTGATTATATTGTTGTTGATGGAAAATTTTTAACAAAAGTATGGCAAAACAAGTGTTTGAATTTATTTATATATTTTAAGTTTTATTTAATTCATCAAAACTTAATCTATTGAATTGGGGAGGATGCATGCCGGGTAAAACTTTCACATTGTTATCACTGTTTGTCTCCCTACTTTTTTTAATCGGATTTTCTTTTTCCTCTTCCGGAGATTACACAGTGCGCAAATATGTTGGCACAAAGAAGTGCAGAAAATGTCATAAATCCGAAAAGCAAGGGAAGCAGTACCAAATTTGGGCGGAAAGCATTCATGCACAGGCTTACGAAACCTTACAAACCGAAGAAGCCGACCAAATTTGCAAAGAAATGGGTTACGGTGAAAAAGCTGTTGAAGCAAAAGAATGTTTGCAATGCCATGCCAGCGGTTGGGAGGTCGACGAAGAAATGTGGGGACCGAAATTCAAAATCGAAGATGGCGTTCAATGCGAAACATGCCACGGTGCCGGAGGCGATTACACTAAATTGAAAATAATGAAAAAATTCGAAGTGGCAAAGGCGAAAGGGTTAATCGACTTGCGGGATAACGTTGAAGAGTTCTGCAGAAATTGCCACAATCCCGATAGCCCAACGTTTGCCGGTTTCAACTTTGAAGAAATGTGGGCTAAAATAGAACATCCGTTACCGTTCAGACATAAGAAAACCAAAACGGAAGAGCAATGAAACAAACAATTTATTTTTTCGGAATCGTTTTTTTATTTGTCAGTACAATTAAGGCACAAAACATAAAAGGCAGAATTACTTCATCCCTTTATGCTTTTGAAAGGTACAGTTCGGTAGAATCATCCGGTCAATATTTACGGGCTTTTCAAACTTTAAACTTGAATGTCGGTAAAAGCAATTATTCATTCAAAACACGTATTAACTTTGAAAGCAACATAATCAATCCTTTGGAACGCGATCCGAAACTGCGGTTCTATAATCTTTACTTTGAGGCAAGAAACATTTACAATATTGCTTCGGTTAAAATCGGACGGCAGCCTTTGTATAACAGTGTTGCAGGCGGACTCATCGACGGGATAAGCCTTAAACTTAAATACAGCGGTTTCGGATTGAACGGTTACTTCGGCGGAAATGTGGCTCCCTATCAGAAATTGGAATTTACCGATGATCTTTTCAACGATTACATTGCCGGTGCAAAGTTATCGATAACTGTAATTAAAAATCTCAAAGTCGATTTGAGCTATATTGATAAAAATTTCAAACCCGTTGAATACCACGCATTAAGATTGGATGAAAATCTAAACCCGGTTCAAATTTTAATTCAAAAAGAATCCAATCAATTCCGCTTTGCATCCGCAGCATTAACTTACAAACTAAAAAACATTTTAAGAGTGCATACCAAATTCGACTATGATTTGAATTTTGAAACCGCATCAAAATTCATGGTTTCCGCCAGATACCAACAAATTGAAAACTTGGGAATTTCATTGTTCTATAATTTCAGGGAACCCAGAATCAGATACAATTCTATCTTTGCGGTTTTTAACTACGGAAACACACAAGAAATTGAAGGCGGACTTGATTACAAGATCAATAATAAAATTACACTGTACGGGAAATTCGGAAATGTTACTTATAAAGATGATAATTCACAACGCTTAACCGTGGGAGTAAACTCAAACTACGGCAGTTTCAGTTACCGTAAAACTTTCGGATACGCAGGCGAATTGGATGCGCTTTCAATTTACGCTGCCAAAACTTTCTTAAACGGCTTGGTTACTCCCTCACTCGGATTGGCTTATACTTCTTACAAATTATCGCCGGAAGCGGAAACTAACAAGATAGTTTCCTTCCTCGGTGGCGTTAATATCCGACCTTGGAAACTTTGGTCGTTTGATTTGCAAGGACAATATTTTAACAATAAAATTTATAAAAACGATTTGCGTTTATTCTTAAAAATTAATTATTGGTTTAATACAAATTTAAATTTATTGTAATATGAAAATAAAATACTTTTATCAGGGTTTCATTTTTCTCATAATAGTTGTTACTACATTTGCCGTTCAACAAAACGGGAAAAATGATAAAATAATAAAATTTTCACACGGCTACCATCTTACGGAAGCCGGAGCTGAATGTTCCGATTGTCATGGTGCGGTTTGGGAAAGCGAAAGCATGCTCGACCGTTTAATTCCCACAGAAGAAACCTGTGGCGAATGCCACGACGTTGAGGATGAAGAAGAATGCAGCACTTGCCATTACGATAATGTTCAAACGTTACTTGTGCCAACCAAACCGACGCTCTACTTTAATCATAAACTTCACATGAAAGAAAAAATGGAATGCGAATCATGCCACAAAGGTTTGGAAGATGTAAATTACAGTTTCGAATCGACGGAACTTTTGCCTGAAATGGAAAGTTGTTTTGCCGAATGCCATGGTGAAAATGCGATTGCGGACAATAACTGCCAAACTTGCCATATATCAACCGTTGCTCTACTTCCGGATAATCACAAAGAAGTTGATTTTTTCGACAATCATAAATTTTTGGCAGATGACCCGGATGAAAATTGCGGAATGTGCCACAATAATTCATTTTGCGAATCGTGTCACGTTTCAACAAATGCAATAGTTGAAATAAATTCCGCTTCGGATTTTTATACACCTTACTCACCTCACAGTTTTACTGACAACGCTAAAAAACAACAGATAGTAAGAGTACACAATTTAAATTACGTTTACACTCACGGCATCGATGCAAAAGGCAAGGAAACCGAATGCCTTACATGTCATCAAGATGAAATGTTTTGCGTCGAATGCCATAATTCCCAAACCGAAGATTTTGCTTTGAGCGGATTTGTTCCTCTTTCGCATTCCCAACCGGGCTTTACAACTATCGGTGTTGGAAGCGGAGGCGGAGAACATGCCATTTTAGCCAAACGGGATATCGAAAGTTGCGCATCGTGCCACGATACCGAAGGAGCCGATCCATCTTGCATCTTGTGCCATTCCGATCCCGACGGAATTAAGGGAACAAACCCGAAAACCCACGAAACCAATTACATGCATGATGTGGAAGGCGATTGGCACACATCTGAAGGTTCGGTTTGTTACGATTGCCATACGGATTTTAACGCAAGACCAGACGGGCAAGCCGGAATAGGTTTTTGCGGCTACTGTCATTCGGAAGTTGAGGATGAAGATTAAATTGGTGTTAATAAAATGAAAACTTTAATTAAATATTTAATTGTCATTTTTACCGCTTCAATTTTAACAGCAGCTTGCAGTAAACTCGAAGATGAAATTTCTCCGCCACTCACACCGCTTGGCGTACATCCCGAAGGTTTTGCCAAACCAGGAAATCCTGATTTTCATGCGGTTTGGTTCAAAGAAAATAATTACAATTTAAAATTGTGTCAACAATGCCACGCGAACAATTATTCGGGTGGACTTACCGGTACAAGTTGTTTGAGTTGTCATACTGGGCCGGAAGGACCCGAAGCTTGCAATACATGTCACGGGGATTTTTCCGATCCCGCACAAATTTCACCTCCGCGGGATTTATCGGGTAATACCGGCTCCACTGCCCGGGGAGTCGGCTCACATTTGTCCCATGTTTACAATAATGCTTTTGGGGAAAATATAGACTGTTACGAATGTCATCCAAGAGAAACCGGCAGCAATGACAAATATGTTTATGCACATGTCGGGAACCCCCCGGCGGATATTGCTTTCGGTGAGTTCGCATCCAAATCGGGTCAGCCTATTTATAATTTTGATAATTTAACATGTTCGGATGTTTACTGCCACGGAAATTTCGCATTCAAAAAAGAAGATTCGGAATTCCAATGGATTTACGCCGATTCATTAATTCAAGGTGAAAATTTTTCTCCGGTCTGGAACAAAGTTGACAATACCCAAGCGGCATGCGGCACTTGCCATTTGCTGCCGCCGGAAGGACATCTGAATGCCGGAGCCGATCCGGAAGCAAAAACATGCAGTTATTCCGGTTGCCATAAAGGGATTGTCAGTCCCGAAGGTAAAATTATCAACAAAAGCTTGCACATAAACGGGGAACCGGACGGGGGTTTGAAATAGTTTAAAAATAAAGTCGAACAATTTAATTTGATAAAATGGAAATCGACGATAAATTAAAAGATCACATTCTCGAATCGATTGGTGAAGGAGTCTTCACTGTTGACAAAAATTTCCGTATCAATTTTTTTAACAAAGCCGCCGAAAAAATTACCGGTTACAAAAGAGAAGAAGTTTTGGGAAAATTTTGCAAAAGGGTTTTCCGGTCAAAATTATGTTTCACCGATTGCCCTATCGCCTTAGCTCTTAAATCAGCAAAAACGATTTATGATTTTGAGTCTCACATTCTCACAAAAGAATCCGTTCCCAAACCGATAAAGTTGAATTCCGCCGTTCTTTACAATGAAAAAAACGAGCCCAACGGCGGTATCATTACATTCAGAGATATTTCCGAACTGGCAACACTTAAAAAAAACTTGCGAAAGGAAACACAATTCTGCGGGATGGTTGGTCACAGCAAACAAATGCGGGAAATATTCGAACTGATTGATGAAATTTCCGAATCGGATGCGCCTGTTTTGGTTTACGGCGAATCTGGCACAGGAAAAGAGATGATTGTAAATGCAATTCAAGCCAAAAGCAACAGAAAAGATAAACCGTTTATAAAAATAAATTGTTCGGTTTTCCCCGAAAACTTACTAGCGAGTGAATTGTTCGGGCATGTTAAAGGTGCATTTACCGATGCAATAAAAGACAGAGTGGGTAGATTTGAATTGGCAAACACCGGCACAATATTTTTGGATGAAGTTGCCGAAATGCCCCTTCAAATGCAGCTTCAATTATTGAGGGTATTGCAAGAAGGTTCTTTCGAACGCATAGGTGAATCAATAACAAGGAAAGTTGATGTAAGGGTTATCGCCGCAACAAATATCGATATTCACCAGGCTCTGAAAAACGGAACGTTCCGCGAAGATCTGTTTTACCGTTTGAGTGTAATTCCAATTGAAGTTCCGCCCTTGCGTGAAAGGATGGACGATTTAATTCCGTTGGTTAAACATTTTCTTAACAAATTTTCGTTAATGTATAAGAAAGAAATAAACGAAATTGAAGATGCGGCACTCGACCTATTACTGCAGTACGATTGGCCCGGAAATATACGAGAACTTGAGAATGTTCTGGAATACGCTTTTGTACGTACGAATAACACAAATATCATCTCGGCATCAAAATTGCCCTCAGTGTTAACCAGTAAGAACGGAACGGTTTTCGGTTTGCGGGAAAAACACTCATTTACGGAAAGCGGAGGCGAAGAAGCAAAACTTTTGGCACTTCTGGAAAAACACAAGTGGAACAGAACGGCTGTTGCAAAAGAACTTGGTATAGGCAGAACCACTCTTTGGAGAAAACTCAAAAAATTAAACTTGCACACCATTTGATTCACCTCCCGGAAAAAACCGGCTTCCGGCATATTAAAATGTGTTTCAATTGTTCCGCATTGGAACGAATTGTTTCATAACCTCTAACTTATTAAAATTATTTAAGTTAAAAGCATAAAACGTAATTTTAACTTTCCCACCGGAACAAACCGTTTCATACCTGCCATATAAATGCCGCGTTTTTCAAATAAAATTTTGGCATTAATATTGAATCTAAAAAGATATAAGCATCCAATAATATTTTATTTATTAAATACGAATACTTAATGTCAATAATAGCGGAAGCCGGAAAACAAAGAATTACCAAAGCAGGCAATAAAAAAATGAGCGAGATGCTTGGCAACCAATATTTCATGGCAAGGAAATATGATAAAGCCTTGAATGAATTTGAAGAATGCGAAGCGCAAGGCAAAGCAAACAAAAGCATGCGAAAGAAAATGGTAGTATGTTACACACAAGTCGGAAAAATACAAAAAGCGGCGGAAGTACTACGGGATCTGGTCTACGAAGATCTCGATTTTATTCTGAACACCGACCCCGTGAACGACGACTGTCCTTGTTCCCAACTTGTTGCTGAAATGGAGGCTAAAACAAATTATACAATCCAAAGCTTCGATTACCTTCTTGCACTGGGAATTTTATGGTTGTACTGCGATTTGGATAAAGCCGTGGAGTACTTCAAAAAAGCAAAAGAAATTAAAATCGATGAAAACGTAGCATCGATTCTGCTCAGATTAAAACGGGAGCAAAATGCTCACAAGAAATTTTCAAGAAAACCAATTAATTGATAAGTAAACAATAAATATTAAGTGGGTGAACGTATGAAAATACTTAAACTCTTTTTAAGTTGTATGGTTTTAATTTTTCTTTCCGGGTCATTATTTGCACAGGCGGATTTCAATACAAGTCTTCATAATACGCGCGCCGGAAAAGTATTCTGGTATGGCGCTGGCAACGGCGGGTTCGAAACAATCAGTAATATTCCGATAGACAGTCTGGGATGTATCCAATGTCATGGAGCCAGCAATGCCGATGGTGAACCCTACGGCGACGATTACGAACCCGGCTGCCTCGATTGCCATCCGAACGGATCCAATTTTAACCCCGATTCCATTAAAGTTGACCAATGTTATTCTTGCCACGGCAGGCAGAAAAAAGAAGTGGCACTTGGATTTTCGGATGTGCACCGCGATGCGGGAATGAAATGCTGGGATTGCCATACCGCAGACGATATGCATGGTGACGGAACGGAATACGCTTCGATGCTTGAAGACGGAGCAATCGACGTCTCCTGCGAAGATTGCCATTTTGAAGGTGGAACGGCACCTTATCCCGACCACTCGCAATACGATCCGCATAACGGAAAGCTCGATTGTACGGCATGCCACGCACAAACTGTGTTGAGCTGCTACAATTGCCATTTTGAAAGTATGGTTGAAGATCACATCAAACGGGCTTACAAACCGATTAACGATTTCGTGATTCTTGCCAACCGTGAAAAGGACGGGAAAGTTTATCCGATGACCTTCCAGTCACTTACTTATCAAGATTCTTCGTTTGTGGCATTCGGACCTTTCACTTCCCACACAATTACAAAGGAAGGCAGAAAGTGCGAGGATTGCCACGGCAACGAAAACGTGCAAGAATATTTTGATACCGGTAAAATTCAATTTGCAGAATGGAACGATGCCGACAGCGTTCTTACTTGGAAACACGGAATAGTTCCGATGCCACCGGATTACGAAACCACTTTCAAAATGGATTTCATTACTTACAACGGTAACACAAGCGATCCTCCGGGACCATCAAAAAACTGGTCGAAAGTATCCGGCGAATGGGACGGACATCAAATGTTCTTTGCCACCCCGCTTACAGAAACCCAGATGTTAGCTTTGCAAAAAGACGTTGGTACAATTGCGGATAATTTTGCTACAAGTCTGCACGGTACACGGGCTGGAAAAATTTATTGGTACGGAAAAGACAACGGCGGCTTCGAGATGCTTACCAACGTACCGATTTCTGAAATGGGGTGCGTCGAATGTCACGGACCGGCTAATGCCGACGGTGTGCCAAACGATGAAAATTACAAACCGGGTTGTGTTGACTGCCATCCTTCGGGTTCGGCGTTTAATCCGGATTCCATTAAAGTTGACCAGTGCTATTCTTGCCACGGCAGACAAAAGAAAGAAATTGCGCTAGGCTTCACCGATGTTCACCGGGATGCCGGAATGAAGTGCTGGGATTGCCACACAATGAACGATATGCACGGAGACGGCTCTTCACCGCAATCGATGCTCGAAGCAAATTCAATTGAAGCCGATTGTGCTAACGACGGTTGCCATCCGGACGGTTCTTTGCCCTCCGATCATGCTGCAAAAGATCCGCATAACGGTAAATTGCATTGTACCGCTTGCCATGCCCAAACCGTTATCAGTTGTTACAACTGCCATCTCGAAAGTAAAATTGAAGGGCATTTGAAACGGGCGTACAAACCGATTAACGATTTCGTGATTCTGGCTAACCGTGAAAAAGACGGCAAGGTTTACCCGATGACTTTCCAATCATTAACATATCAAGGTAAATCGTTTGTCGCTTTCGGTCCGTTTACTTCGCACACAATTACCAAAGAAGGCGCACGCGTTTGCACGGATTGCCATCTAAATTTCGGGGGAACGGTTGAAGCGATACAAGACTATAACGACGACGGTATTTTGCAATTTGCAAAGTGGAACGATGAAGACAGTACTTTGACATGGTTGCACGGTGTAATCCCAATGCCGGAAGATTATCAAAGATCGTTCAAGATGGATTTTATAACTTACAACGGCGACCCGCACGATCCTGTAGGTCCTTCGAAAAATTGGTCGTTTGTAAAAGGTGAATGGGACGGTCATCAAATGTTCTTTGCAACCCCGCTAACAAGAGAACAAATGGCAAACCTCGGTTTCGATACTACATTAGTCGGTATTAAGAAAAATCCGGATATTATTCCAACCGAATTTGCACTTGAACAGAATTATCCTAACCCGTTCAACCCTACAACTGTCATTCAATACTCGATACCGGAAGCCACAAAAGTAGATCTTGTTTTGTATGACGTGCTTGGCAACAAAGTTAAAACCTTGGTAAGCAAAGAACATTCGCCCGGTGTTTACAGATATGAATTCGATGGCAGCGGATTATCGAGCGGAATTTATTTCTACAGATTAATCACAAAAGAATACGTACAAACCAGAAAATTTGTTTTGATGAAATAGTACCGGAAGTGAAAAGAAAGAAACCCGCCCGGCTTACGCAAGTGAGCCGGGTTTTTATTAATCGTTCGGTGTATCGGAAAGAGGTTGGGTTGTAAAAAAATCATCGTAAAAACGGCGGACGTATTCATCGAGCAAATCATCTATCCGTTTTTCATCTTCCGAAGCTATAATTAAACCGGCATGATATTTCTTTTTAAGTTTCCAAACCACTTCCGGTTCGTCATATCCCGAAAGATCGGGCCATTCTTGTTTTGCAAGCGACGTAATTATTGCAGCATGTTTATTCTTTATTTCCGGTAATTTATAGTTTTCACCTTTCGCTTTTTCTATCTTCGCCCATTCTTCCCATAAATTAATTCCGGTAGCGGCTTTAACAAGCTCCGAGAGATTCGCTCCGCCCACTCTAGCCGATGTTTCAAGGAAATATAATTTTCCGTCATCTTCCGAGCGGATAAATTCCGTATGCGAAACACCGTAAACCAATCCCAAAGATTCAATAACTTTTTGATTAAGTTCGCCTATTTCTTCAGCCTCCACAGAATCCCGCGGAACAGTCCGGCTTGTAAACACCCTTCCTTGATGCGCCACTTCCATCGGAGGCAATCCGTATTTGCTAACGGAAATAAATATTATTTTTTTGTTTTTGATTATTGTATCGGAATGATAAACATCACCCTTAACAAATTTTTCCATCAAGTAAAAGGATTGTTCGTCGCCCAAAGTATCCAACGCTTTCCAAACTTCGTCTCCGGAGTTTATTTTAATTAAACCGATTGCCCCGGCTTTCATTCGAGGTTTAATTATATAAGGTAAATTTATATTAGACATAAAGTTTTTAATATTATCATAATTTAACAAATGAACGAAAGGCGGAACGTTTATTCCGTCGTTCAATGCTTTTTTTCTCATTGCCAATTTATCGCGGAAATAGCGTGCGGTAGTATCGCCCATTCCCCCGATACGTAAATGTTCCCGCAAAGTGGCTGCTTTCTCCACATCAAAATCATCCAAAGCCACAATTCTGTCTATTTTTTCACTTCTGGCCAAAAAGCTTACGCCGTAAATAACATCTTTCATATTCCATTCGTTATTGTTATCGGGGATGTAAAATATTTCATCTATACTTTCACGCGGCCATTCCCTATTCTCGAGGCTTTTTGAAGTCAACAACAACACCCGGCATCCTTCCCGTTTGCATTGTTTCAGAAAATCGATTCCTTTGAAATAGCTGGCAATACATAAAATTGTTAAGGGTGTATTCATGGGTTGACCTCAAAGTTTAAATTGTACAAATATGTTGGCAGGAAAAGGAAAAATGCCCGGAGATAAAATTTCCGGGCTTGTAAATTATATTCCGACTCTGGGATGTTCTTTCACCCAGTTTTTCAAAAATTCAATTATTTCAACTGTGGATGCGCCCGGCGTAAACAATTCGCCCACACCCATTTCCTTCAATTTTTTTATATCTTCCTCGGGAATAATTCCACCACCGAAGAGCAGAACGTCATCCATTCCTTTTTCTTTCATTAATTCGAGTACGCGCGGGAATATCGTCATGTGGGCACCCGATAAAATACTTATCCCGATAGCATCCACATCTTCTTGCAGTGCCGCTTCAACAATCATCTCCGGTGTTTGACGAAGTCCGGTATAAATAACTTCCATTCCGGCATCGCGCAGTGCCGAGGCAATTACCTTTGCGCCGCGGTCATGACCGTCTAATCCGGCTTTGGCTATAATCACTCTGATTTTTCTATCCATTATTCACCCAAAAGTGTTTTAGAATAATGAAATATAAAGAATCTTAACAAATTGTGCATTGATATCGAACATATTGTTTAACGTGAATTAAACGCCCAAATAATTTTTTCTTTTTGCAAACGCACCGAACAGCCCGCCCGTGTGAAGAAACAGCACACTTGAAGTTTTTTTACCTTTCAGAAACAATTCGTTAAATGCATAAAATGCTTTTCCCGTGTAAGCGGGGTCAAGAATGATTCCCGTTTGGCGGGCGAAATCCCTAATAACGTGAACTTTTTCTTGGGCTATATGTTTGTAACCTTCTCCGGAATAACCACCGATTACTTCAAAACGCGAATAATCTATTTTCCGGGTTATTTTATATTTGGCATTACATTCATCGGCAAGGTTTTTAATTTTTCCGGTCATGAATTCCGGAGTGTGCAAAACATTAACTGCAAATATTTTAAAGTTCAAGTTATACAGATGTAATCCAAGTAAAATTCCGGCGGTTGTTCCCCCGCTTCCGGCCGCCACCAAAATGCCTTTTATTTTCTTCCCATCCAATTGTTCTTTTAATTCCCTAACAAAATTTATATAGCCCCAAATACCGGTTGGAGAAGACCCTCCTTCGGGAATTACATAAACCTTTTTGCCTTTCCGTTCCAATTTATTTTTCTCACGGGAAATGTGTTTTTCGAGGTTTTGATATTCTTTTAAATTCAGAAAAACGAACTCTGCACCAACCATTTTATCGAGGAAAAGGTTTCCGTCGTAATTTTTCCGTTCTTGTCCCCAAAGGAAAAGTTTGCTTTTGATTCCCACGGAAGCAGCAGCAATAGCCGTTGCTCTTGCATGGTTCGATTGTTCACCGCCCGAAGTAAAAACGTAATCTGCACCAAGTTTTTTGGCCTCGTAAAGAAGATATTCCAATTTTCTTATTTTATTTCCGCTGAGTTCGGTACCCGTGTAGTCATCGCGCTTGATGTGAAATGTGCATCCGTTATAATTAATTTTAAACACCGGAGTAGGAATATTTGCCAAGTTAATTTTCTTCGGGTTTTTCATTTTCGCCTCATTTTTTATTTAGGAGCAATTTTCTTTTTATAATATTCACGGGCAAATTCCAATTCCTTTTGAGTATCAACGGAAATGCTATCGAACTCGGTAACGACCACTTTAATTTTCATTCCGTGTTCCAGCATACGGAGTTGTTCCAATTTTTCCGCCATTTCCAAATCCGTAGGCCGGAGCGATGTGAATTTTAGTAACGTTTTCTTTCTGAATACGTAAAGTCCGATGTGTTTATAAACATCGGTAAGTAATATTTTTTCCAGATTTGTTTTTGCTTCACGGACAAACGGAATAGGCAACCTCGAGAAGTAAAGCGCATAATTATTGTAATCGAAAACAACTTTAGGAATTGCGTTTGAACGTAGTTCGTCCACATCAGTTATTTTTTTAGCGAGGGTGGAAATTTTCACATCGAGATCGAAAAGCAAAGGTTCTATTGCTTGATCAATCATTCTTCCGTGAATGAACGGCTCATCCCCTTGAATATTAACTATTATCTCAGCCGAGTGCAGTGATTTGGCAACATAAGCAATTCTGTCGGAGCCGGACGGCAAATCTTTTGGGGTAAGAACGACGTTATCGGTAAAATTTTTAACCACATTATAAACACGGTTGTCATCCACGGCAACAATTATTTCATTCAGCAGTTTGGATTTACTCGCACTTTCGAATGTATGTTGAATCATCGGCTTGCCACCAATATCGGCAAGGGGTTTGCCCATCAATCTACTTGAAGCAAATCTGGCGGGAATAATTCCGATTATCATTTCAGTAAATTCATTTTATGCAAGCTATTGTTTTATTACTTTCGGTACTTTGAAAAACTGACCGGTTTTATCTGGTGCGTTTTTTAATGCTTCGCCGGTTGAGATCGATTTTACATTAACATCATCCCGGAAAACATTTTTCTTTTCCAGCGGATGCGAAAGAGGTTCAACATTTCCGGTGTCCAACTCGTTCAGCTTTTCAACATAATTGATAATTTTACTTAATTCAACCGACAGCTCTTCCACTTCCGCAGCGGAAAAATTCAACTTCGCCAATTTGGCTATGTATTTTACTTCTTCTTTCGAAACTTTCATTTTCCGTTACCCTAATTATTCACATAACAAAATTTAACAAAACTAACCGTGATGTAAAATTAAATTTTCACCGCTCTTAAATTCTTTATTCTGTTTTTTACAGACGGATGACTGTAGAAAAACCATTCCACAAACGGATGAGGATCCTTATCCGATAAATTTTGTTCGGTTAATTTTTCCAATGCCCTAATAAACGCTTCCTTTTTGTGAGTTGAAACAACGGCATAACGGTCGGCTTCATACTCGAATTTCCTTGAGATTATATTTGTTAAAGGTTCAAGTATCAAGCCTGTTAACATCGCCCAAAGCGAGAGAAGCGGTATTGCATCAATCTGCGATATTTCCGAAAAGCCGAACCATGGAAGCGACATTTCGTAAAAATATGCCATCAGATAAAATGTAAGAAAACTTGAAACGGTACCGGTTATCAAATTCTTGATAATATGTTTATGTTTATAGTGCCCCAATTCATGAGCAATTACGGTTTCTATTTCATCATCGTTAAACTTCTCCAGTAAAGTATCACCCAAAATTATTTTTTTTGTTTTTCCCAAACCGGTAAACATTGCATTTGCTTTCTTGGTGTTTTTACTCATGTTAAATTGATACAAATTTTCTATTTTCATTCCGGCATTTCTTGCCAGTGTTTTAACTTTCTGTTTTAATTCTTCATTTTCGAGGGGTTTGATTTTATAAAACAAAGGCAAAATTATAACGGGCAAAAATTTCGCCAATACAACCGAAACAATAAAAAGAATAATTGTAAACGGAAGCCACCAATAGTTCCCGTAGGTACGGAGTGAATAATAAAAAATCATCAGTAAAGGAAGACCTATTATTCCTCCAACGATAGTACTTTTGATATTTTCCCAAGCCCATTGCCAAAAGTTTTGGTTAGATAAATTATACTTATGCTCGAGAATAAATCCGGAATAAAAATTAAGCGGGAAGAACAAAACTGCCATTGCAAAGCCGGTAACACTTACAAAAGCTACGAACAGCAAATAATCGTTTTGCGTATAATTCCGTAAATATTCAACCAATGAAGAGCTAAAACCGCTTAACAAAAACCACAAAATCAGTACAAAGGTAAGAACGGCTTTAGAGATGCCAATAAATAGTTTTATGTTATTATATTTCTTTGCATTCATACAAATACTTTTTAATTGTAAAATTAAAATATATGGAATTTTCAACTGTTGCGAACAGATGCTTTTTTCGGGTTGTTTAAATTAACGTTAACTGAAATGAGCCGTTGGATAGTAAAAATAAAAAGCCGGGTTCTACCCGGCTTAATTTTAGCTTACCAATTGTTCTTCTTCCCGGAATTCCGGATGAGCATGCTCTTCCCGTGGCGTCCAGGAATTTTCTTCCACACTTTGTAGTTTGAACTGTTCGATTAAATGTTGAAGTCCCTCGGTTAACCTGTGCAGATTTTCCGCCGAGAAACTTATTTGTTTGGTATTTTCGGCAGCTTGTTGTGTAACTTGTGTAATTGCTTCGATGTTTGTACTTATTTGTTCGCTTGCGGAAGATTGTTCTTCGCTTGCCGCCGCCAATTGGGTAATTAAATCGGCTACCCGTTCGAAATGATAAATAATTTCATTCAAGGAATTGCCTGCACGCTGTGCAAGTTCTTTACCTTTTTCAACTTCTGTGGTTCCCATTTCGATCGATTTTATTGCACCGGAGGTATCGTCTTGAATTTTCTTAATCATAAGAGCAATTTCTTGAGTTGCTTTGGTAGTACGTTCAGCCAATTTACGGACTTCATCGGCTACCACGGCAAAACCTCTTCCCTGTTCACCGGCACGTGCGGCTTCAATGGCAGCATTCAAAGCCAATAAATTCGTTTGATCGGCAATTTCATTAATTACTTCAATAATTTCACCAATCTGGGAACTGCTTTCGCCAAGTTTTTCAATGGTTTGAGCCGATTGTGCAACTACTTCGGAAATTCTGTTGATTCCCTCGATAGTTTGTACAACGATTTCGCCGCCTTCTCTTGCTTTGTCGCCTGCTTCCTTCGCAGTGGTGGCAGCCAGATTAGCATTTTTAGTACTGTCCATAATTGTATGCGTCATTTCTTCAATAGAGCTAACCACTTCGGAGGCTTGCTGACTTTGTTCTGATGCACCGGCGGCCATTTCTTCGGTACTCGATAAAATTTGTGCCGAAGAACTTGCAAGTTCGGCAGACGATTCGGCTACTTTGCCTATCAATTTGTTAAGTGAATCTATGACTTTATTTATACTATCTTTAACTATTAAATAATCACCTTTATATTCACCGTTCATTTTATGTGTGAAATCACCTGATGCCATTGTGTTCAATACTTCCGCAGCCTCTTTAAGCGGAGCAACAAAGGCATCCATCATAGAATTTATACCTTTTATAATTTCTTTCCATTCACCTTCGAAATAATCCTCGTTGC
>JALSTB010000054.1 GCA_026983955.1 Melioribacteraceae bacterium | reverse complement strand
ATAGAAAATTTGTGAATAATTTGGGATAAGATGGCGAAACGCAAAAAGGCCGCTTAATATTTCATAAACGACCTCTTGTTTGTGTATGAATAACTAATCTCAATTAACCTTCTACTTCAAAAGTTTGACCGGAAAATAATAGTTCTTCAAATGATTGAATAGGATTTGTTTGTTTAGCTATTTCCGTAATTTTATTTTCTCTGTCTATCAAAGTTTCTTCTTCAACGGCACGAATAACTCCCATTACTACGGGCGATTTTAAGTTGATTAATGCCAAGTGCATTGTAACATCTTTTTCTTTGGCATCGTGAACCAAAATATCATCTTCGGTTATTCCGTTTTCGCCTATGGTAGCTACTTTTAGTTTCATTCCGTCTAACACCAAACCCTTGTCTTTATTTTTACCAAATATCATAGGTTTGCCGTGTTCTACAACCAATTGATGATCTTCTTTGACGGTTTTGTCGGTAATATCTTTATATGCTCCGTCGTTAAAAATCACACAATTTTGTAAAATTTCAACCAAAGCGGCGCCCTTATGTTTTTCGGCTTCGATATAAAGTTTTGTTTGTAATTTGGAATCATTACCGGCGGCACGTGCAAAAAATTTGGCGTGTGCACCAATTGCCAATTCACCCGGATTAAAAGGGGCTTGTGCATTCCCATACGGAGATGATTTTGTTCTTTGTCCTAATAACGAAGTAGGCGAAAATTGTCCTTTTGTTAATCCGTAAATTTCATTGTTAAAAAGGATATAATTAATGTCGATATTCCTTCTTAAAAAATGAATAAAGTGATTACCACCAATTGCCATTGCATCACCATCGCCCGAAGCAACCCAAACACTTAATTTAGGATTGGCTAATTTAGTTCCGGTAGCTATTGCCGCCGCACGTCCGTGAATCCCGTGAATTCCGTAATTATCCATATAATAAGGAAAACGTGATGAACAACCGATACCCGAAATAAACACGATATCTTCTTTTTTCTTGCCAATTTCGGGTAGTGCTTTTTGAATGGAACGCAAAATAACGTAGTCGTCGCAACCCGGACACCAACGTACGTCTTGGTCACTGGCAAAATCTTTAAATGTATATTTTATAGCTGTTGTCATAATTTTCTTATTTTATAATTTCATCAAATTTATTCATTAATTCTTTGCTACCTAATGGTAAACCTTGAATTTTATTATATTTTGTATAGTTAAATTCTGGATAATTCATACGCAAGAAATCGGCAAATTGTCCATTGTTCAGTTCGGCTACCAATATGTTTTTAAATTTTGAAAAAGTATCGGCAACGCCGTGTGGTAACGGATTAATGTAAGAAAAATGAGCAAATCCCACTTTTTTATCGGGATTTTTATCCTTGTATTCTTTTACGGCTGTTTTCAAACTTCCGTAAGTACCACCCCAACCGACAACCAATAAATCGCCTTCTTGGTCAAACTCGGTTTCCAAAGCAGGAATAAAATCTTTTACTTTTCGTACTTTTTCGGCTCTTAATTTTACCATTTCTTCGTGGTTGATAGGGTCTTGTGATACGGTACCTTCAATTTTATCTTTTTCCAAACCACCTATAACGTGTTCCAAACCGGGTGTTCCGGGTATTGCCCAAGGACGAGCAAGTGTTTTAGGGTCGCGTTTGTATGGATGAAAATCTTCTTGATACTCGGTTATTCTATAAGTGGAAATATCCGGCATCTCATCTAAAGTTTTAATACGCCAAGGTTCTGAACCGTTTCCAATATATCCGTCGGTTAATAAAACAACCGGTGTCATATGTTCAAGTGTCAATTTTGCCGCTTCATAGGCTTTATCGTAACTATCGGCGGGTGATTTTGCCGCTATTACAATGGCAGGGCTCTCGCCGTTTCGTCCGTATAATGCTTGCATCAAATCGGATTGTTCGGTTTTTGTGGGCATACCCGTTGAAGGTCCGCCACGTTGAACATTTACTACTACTAATGGAATTTCCAACATAATTGCCAAACCTAGTGCTTCTCCTTTTAAAGCTAAACCGGGACCGGAAGTTGTTGTTATTGCTAATTTTCCGGCAAATGAAGCGCCTATCGCCGAACTGATACCTGCAATTTCGTCTTCTGCTTGAAATGCAATAACTCCCAGATGTCTCCATTTAGCCAATTCGTGCAAAATGTCGGTAGCCGGCGTAATAGGGTACGAACCCAAATACAATTCCAAACCCGATTTTTTTGCCGCCGCAATAAAACCCCAAGCAGTCGCCTGATTTCCCATTATTATTCTATAAGTTCCTTTTTCTTTTTTTGCCGCTGTTACAATGTAATGTGTCGGCATCAATTCCAGTGTGTCAGCAAAATGAATACCGGCTTTTAGAGCTTTGATATTTGCTTCAACAACGACGGGTTTTTTCTTGAATTTTTTCTTTAAGAATTCTTCGGTATATTTAGGGTCTTTGCTAAACAACCAATATAACATACCCAAAGCAAACATATTTTTACTTCGAGTCATACTTTTGCTGTCCAATCCCGTATCTTTTAAGGCTTCACGCGTTAGCGAAGTCATTGGTACTGGAACAACATTGTAATTGGACAAAGATCCGTCGGTTAACGGATTAGTTTCATATTTTGCTTTCTGCAAGTTAGAACGTGTAAACGAATCCTCATCGACAATTACCATTTGTCCGGGTTTTAAATCTTTAATATTTGTTTTTAATCCGGCAGGATTCATTGCAACCAAAATATCCAAATCATCACCGGGTGTGCTTATTTCAGTAGAACCGATATTGACTTGAAAACCCGAAACGCCATATAAACTTCCTTGTGGCGCTCTAATTTCAGATGGATAATTTGGAAAAGTTGCCACATCATTTCCCAACAATGCCGCAGATGTAGAAAACTGGGTGCCGGTCAACTGCATACCGTCTCCCGAGTCACCAACAAAACGAATCACGGCGTGATCCATATTTCTGGTTTCTTTATGAAAAGCCTCTTTGCTCATAAAATATTTATTTTTAATTTTTTTTTCAGTATTCGGCAAATGTAAAAAAATAAATAGTCCAAAAAACTGATATTTGTATTTTTTTTAACTTTATTTTCTAATTTAATCTGTAAATAGTGTCTGTCTATAAAATCGGATAAATTATCCCGAAGTAAATTCGGGAGCATATTTTTCATTTTTTTATTCGCTTGATAATTGCTTAAAATTTAATACCTTTGTGTTTTTAACAAAATGACTCATAAAACACTATGAAGGGAAAGGTAAATAAAATAAAGTTAGGAATCAGTATTGGTGATTTAAACGGAATAGGTGCAGAAATCATTTTAAAAACCTTTATGGATACAAGAATGTTTGATTTGTGTACACCCATCGTTTTTGCTTCAACAAAAGCAATGTCATATCACAAAAAATTACTTCATATTGATATTCCTGTTCATGGCACTATGAATATTCATCAAACATTTACAAATAAACTAAATGTACTAAATCTTTGGAAAGAACCCGTGCCAATGAATGTTGGTAAGCCCGATCCCATCATTGGAAAATATGCCGTTGATTCGTTCAAAAAAGCGGTTGAAGCCCTAAATAAAGGTGATATTGATGTTTTGGTAACAGCGCCATTTGACAAAAAAACCATTCAATCAGATGAGTTTGAATTTCCCGGTCATACCGATTATTTGGCACAAGAACTCGACGGAAGTCCTTTGATGTT
>JALSTB010000053.1 GCA_026983955.1 Melioribacteraceae bacterium | reverse complement strand
TTTGCATTTCTAATTTGCCTTTCCGTTATTTGATTACTCACTCTCATTACATGGTCTAACTTCACACCGGCACCAAAAGTAAAATTGGCGCGGTAATCGGGTCGCTCGGTACCCAAAACCACAACCCTGCGGTTATAATCGGGATTATTCGCATTGGCAATATTATCCGAAACGATGGACAATGCTCTTTGGTATGTGAACAAACTTGTTCGCGATATATTAAATAAATTACTTATCCCCATTTTTTAACCTTTTTTATCAATTAGCGATTTTGTTGTTGTATTTAGTATTGCTGAGATTGTCTCGGAAACAAACTGCCGTGTATGCTGAATGAGAAACATATTTTGCCGGTTTAATTTCATAATTTCGGATATATATCCTTTAATGGTATGATTTAATCCCCGTAATGTTTTTAATTGCTTTTCATCGGTTTTTCCTTCCAGAACGGAAATTAACTTTGATAACTTAAAATTATCATTACTTATATTAAGATTTTTATATATTTCAATTATTGAATCTAATCTTTTCTCTTCATTATTCTGGATTTTCAACAATAGTTTTTCCTCTTGTTTGATAATGTCTTCCAGAGCTGTGGTATTACGCGATACCAGTGCTTCTTGTTTTTTCCGGATAGCTTCTAAAAGCGATTGCAAATCTTTTTTTTGATTTTCCAAAACAGCCAATAATTTTTCAATTTTCATGACGAACTCAAATTATTTAAATAATATTTAACTCTTTTAATGTAAGTTTTGGTTTCCGGAAACGGCGGAATGCCATTGTATTTCTTTACGTTTCCGGGACCTGCATTATATGCGGCAAGGGCAAGATCTTTATTTCCCTTATATTGTCGAAGCATCAAAGCCAGATATTTAGTACCGGCAAAGATGTTTTCCCGCGGGTCCCAAATATTATTTACTCCCAAATATTTAGCAGTTGAATCGGTAATTTGCATCAAACCTTTTGCATTTGCCTTGGATTTGGCTCTGGGGTTTCCGCCCGATTCGGCTAAAATTACCGACTTAATCAATTCCGGATCAACGCCGAATTTTTTGGAGGCTTCGGAAATTAGATCTTCGAAGCGGGAAATTTTTTCAAGTTTTTTTCCATGTGCTTTTTCCAACGGCGAAGATTTTGTCCGGATATTTTCACGCCGTTTTATAACGGGAAATTTCAATTTATTTATATCCAGCTTTTCACCCGTTATTTTTTCAAAAATCTGATTGGCGATACCGAAACTTCTCGATTCAGACATATAGGTTGCCAACTCACCTTCAAAAATTGTTTCGAAAACATCACCGCCATAATTATCTTCCCCGAACATACCGCCGGTCGATTTCGTCATGCTTTTCAACATCATTCTCGTCAGCATGGCTTCAAAATCGAGTGAAGCTTTTGCAAGTTTCCTTTTCTCTTCCGGAGAAAACCTGTTATTGACTTTCGCCGGTTTGGAAAATTGCTTTAACGGGTTCGTTATTTTTAATTCCAATGGTTTCATATTAAATAATTATTAATTCCGCGTTTAATGCTCCGGCTTCTTTCAAAGCCTGAAATATTGCAATTATATCACGTGGTGAAACTTTAAGTGAATTTAGCGCTGCCGCAACTTCCTGGACATTGGTAGCACCGTTAATTGAATAAGTTGAGTTATTCTGTTGTTTAACTTTGGGAACCCGGTTGTTAAAAAACACGGTTTGACCTTGAGAAAATCCAGCAGGTTGTGAAATAACCGGAATCGATTTTATGGTAATGTTTAAACTACCGTGAGTAATAGTAACCGGTGAAATTCTTACATTGGTACCCGAAACAACAGTTCCCGTTTTTTCGTTCAGAACAACCCGTGCTACAACATCTTTATTAACTTGAATTGATTCCAAAGCGGCAAGGAAACCGGTTATGTTTCCCTTTTGATTATCCGGAACTTTAACTTTGATTTCACTTCCGCCAACCGGTTTTGCCAACGAATCGTTAAACTGCGAATTGATTGCATTGGCAATATTATTAAGTGTGGTAAAATCCGGTTCCCTTAAAAGTATTGTAACTTCATTGGAATTATAATTATCGGAATTTGCAATTCCTTTTTGCAACTCGCCGCCGTTCGGAATTCTACCGCTAAGGGCATGGTTTCTTGCAACCCTTCCCCCGCTTACGGTGTTTATATCGTAACCACCTACGGAGACCGCGCCTTGTGCAATTGCGTAAACTTCACCGTTTTTGCCGGATAACGGCGTCATTAGTAACGTACCACCCATCAAACTTGTAGCATCGCCCATGGAAGATACCAAAACATCAAATGTAGCACCTTGCTGTAACAGGTTACTCACTGTGGCAGTTACCATTACGGCCGCTATATTTCTTGTTCTCAAATTCGATTCCGGAACCGTTATTCCGAATCTTTTAAGCATTGAAATTACGGATTGAACCGTAAATGTGGAGCGGTAACTGTCTCCGCTTCCGGCTAATCCTACTACCAAACCGTAACCGATTAGTTGTTCCGATTTAACACCTTTGAAATAGGCAATATCTTTAATACGTTGTGCATCAATTATTCCGTTTAATAAAATTATGATTATCAAAATTCTTATTATTTTCATTTTATCACCTAAAATAACCAATGAAAAAGTTTAGTTAACCAACCGGGACTTTGTACCCGGTCAATTGCGCCGCTACCTTCCAAAATAAGTTCGGCTTCCGAAATATTATATGAATAAATTGTGTTGTCCGCTTGAATATCGGAAACTCTAACAATTCCTTTTATCGATATCATTTGTTCTTCGCCGTTTATAGATATTTTCCTGCTGCCTTTGATGTGTAAAAGTCCGTTTGGCATTACGGAATCGATAAGAGCGCTTATTTTTGTACGAACCATTCCCGCCGATTTCGTTACACCGGAACCTTTAAAATCACTGTTCGTGCCCAAATCGAAATCAACGCCTGGCAAAGAAGTTTCGCCCACTCCGCCTTTACCGCCAAGACCAATATCGCTTGTACGGCCGGTTGATGTTTCAGCTTTGTTCGATGCTTGTGATGCCTCCACAACAATAATCGTAATTGCATCACCAACGCGTGATGCCTTGTAATCGGAGAACAATGAACTCGATGCATATTGTTTCATCGTTTGTCCGTATGCCGTAAAGGCTATTAAAATTAATATCAATATTTTTGTTTTCATTTTTTACTCTATTATTTGAACTAAATTTTCGTTTATTACTTTACCCAAATATTGTTTGCCGTTCGTGTAATTGTATATTTTGATGATGTCATCTTTATTGCCTCCGGTTCTGGTTTTTGCATTAAATGAAATTTCGACGTTGCCGATTTTTTTCACTGCGGTCACAATTTGGTTTCTGCCCAATAAATTTTTCTTACCGAGCATGTTTTGTTGCAACACCGTCCCCTTTCTGATTGTACGTTTAGCCACATATTCCCGTAAATCCGTATTCCCGGATACAGGTTCGTTTCGTAACTTTGCAACATCAACTTCTTGCAGGTTAAAACCGGATAAATCCAGCTTTGTGCCTTTCCTTATTGTTTTTCCGGCAACCCAAACATTTTGATACAATTTAATTTTCAACGTTATGAACGATTGTGTTTTCACTCCGTTTTTCTTAACATAGACCGGCAAGTAAGCCATGCTACCGTTGATCTTAAGCTCTTTATCTTTTGCGAACTCCACATCAACACTTCTCGAATTCAGCAATCTGGGCATCGACACAACTTTAAATTCGAAGCGCTTATATTCGCTTAGCTGCGTTTTCAAATAATCTGCAATTTGATTATCCGAAATCCTTCCGCCGAAAAGTCCGAACAGCAATATGAAAAACATGTGGAGAATCATTTTAACTGTTAACCCCTTTTCAAATTATTTGCAATTGTCAACATATCTTCTACCGTTTTAACTGTCTTCGAATTTATTTCGTATGCTCTTTGAGCGGCAATCATGCTAATCATTTCTTCAACAATATCAACATTCGAAGCTTCGAGGAAACCTTGGTTCAATTCACCGAAACCGTCACGGGCAGGATCACCTAAAATAGGCGGACCCGAAGTTTCGGTTTCCGCATACATATTATCACCCAGCGCTTTTAATCCGGCCGGATTTACAAATTTTGCCAATTGAATATTACCCAGCTCAATTTTGTCGCCGCTTACTTCGGTCAGACTTACTTTACCGTCTTTCGAAATACTGATTTTCATAGTTTCATCGGTAATTGTGAAACCCGGTTCCAAGATGTAACCGCCGGTTGTAACGATGGAACCATCGGCTGAAATTTTAAATGAACCGTCGCGTGTGTATGCGTATGTACCGTCCGGTTTTCTCACTTGGAAAAAGCCTTCGCCCAGAATGGCAACATCCAACTGATGATCCGTTTGCCGCATATCACCTTGCTGGAATATTTTTTGGGTAGATGATGTTTTGACACCGCTGCCCACTTGAATGGTTGTATCGCCGTTTTCAACAACTCCGGGAACATTTGAATTCCGTGGATTTGCAGCAACTTCTTGATACATCAAATCTTTGAACTCAGCCCTGTTCCTTTTGAAGCTGGTAGTGTTGATGTTAGCAATATTGTTTGCTATAACTTCGATGTTAATCTGCTGGGCATACATTCCCGATGCAGCTGCTCTTAAAGCTCTGTTTGGCATTTATACCTCCTTTATGAAACTCTACCGATTTCTTTTGCATGTCCCATCATTTGATCCAATGATGCAATCATTTTTTGCGATGCTTCGTAATCCTTTTCCAATTTAATCATTGCTTGCATTTCCAAAATCGGATTTGTATTAGATTCCTCCAAATAACCCTGATGAATTGTATAATTCCGTTCGGGCGATTTAATATAGTCTTCATTTTCCAAATAATATTTGCCGTTTTCCGTTCTTGTAAGTTTGTTCGTATCTTCAACTTCAACAATCTTCAATTGATTAACTATTTCCTCACCGACTTTTATCGTACCGTCTTTGGCAATGGTAACGGGTTTATTTTTCTCAAAAATATTTTCTAGAAAAGAAATTTCACCGTTTTTACCTTGAACCCTGTAACCATCTTCGGTTGTAAGAAAACCCTCTTCATCTATTTTAAATCTACCGTTCTTTGTAATTTCCAAGCCCCTTCCGGTTTTAACCAAGAAAAACCCTTTACCCGAAATTGCAAGATCGAAAGGATTACCGGTTTCCACCAAGCTGCCTTCGGTAAAATCCGTGATTTGCTTGTATGCTTTATTTTCAGCACGATCGAGATATTCCGCAAACGGAATTTCCCGCTTGAAACCGGTTGTGTTTATGTTTGCAAGGTTATTTGCAACTATTTGTATGTTCCTTATTTTGTCTTGCAAACTTTTGGCTGCATAGTATAATCCTTTAACCATTACATTACTTCCTTCGATTTTTTTGAGAGTTTCTCCATTAACAAAACCAGCTGTTCTGTTACAGTGTAATTTTTGTTCAACGGGTTTTCTTTTCCCGTAATT
Organism: Melioribacteraceae bacterium; assembly: GCA_026983955.1. Lineage (GTDB taxonomy): Bacteria > Bacteroidota > Ignavibacteria > Ignavibacteriales > Melioribacteraceae > BMS3ABIN04. The sequence goes on along the minus strand of JALSTB010000053.1, from coordinate 11,303 downwards.
TTATTCAAACCCGAGCTTTCCAAAGCGGTTTGCCCGGGAATAATTCTGGCTTTTTCTTGAATTTGTAAGCTTTCTTTTTTCATCATTCACCTATGAATAATTGGCTACGGATTTGTATATGTTTCTTTTCCGTGGCTTGGCGCCAATCCGTTTAAATCTTAAATATGATTTAATTTTTAATTTGGAATTAATGTATCCGTTAAATTCATTTATCAGATATTCACTTATCAATCCGGTTGCCGGCGAATGGATTTCACCGTAAATTATATTTTTTGTTAAATACCCGATTATTTTCTCTTCGCTTTCGCCGGTATTGATAAGCAAATTCGAAACACCCGATTCGTTTTCCGGTTCGTATTTTACAAAATAATGCTTATAACCATTTACCGTTTTCATTATGATAAAATCTTTATATATACCGGCATTGGCATAGTAACTTTTTTGAAGAACCAACTTTTCCAAACAGCTTTTCAAAGATTTGATACCACTTCTGTATAAATCAACGGAATTAGTGTCCCGGTTATTCAACAAGGTTAAAATTTCCAATTCCTTGTTTGTTTTGTCCTTCAGAACAACCGGTAAATCTTCATCCTTTTCACTTACAAACACACTCCATATTTTATCGGTTAAACTTTTATCTATACTTTCGATTTTTAATGTGTTTAATATTTCAAATATTTTCATTCCGGTAATTTCAAAACTTTCGTTAAAAACTTCCGAATAGCGTTTTAACGTTTTTTTTACCGCCCGTCCCTTAACATTCCAAATCAGATGAGTTAACACTTTGAGTTCATCGAAAGAATAATTGAAACCGCCGCTTTGCATAATTTCAATAAACTCTTCCACATATTTTTTCACCAGGGGTTTCTGCATAACCAACAATAAGTTTATCAATTCATTGTTAATTGAATTATTTTTAATACTTAATATTTTTAATATTCTATCAACTTTACGCGCTCCGTTTTCTTTTTTGATATCGAGCGATACGGTCAAAGGATTACTTTTAATAACTTTGCCAACAACCACATCTCCAATTTCCAAATCAATTGGCAACTCGGTGATATAAAGTTTACCGTTAATCAATACCTTTTCACCATTGGAATATTTTTCAATCACCTCAATTTTAACGGGAGTGTAATTAATTGCAGTTAATCCGGATGAATTATCACGGATTAAACTTAATTTTGTCACCGGTATAGTATTTCCATGCAAATATTTCTTTTCCATCATTTGCCTGCCAGTAATTTCAATTTTGCCGCCAAGTAAATTTCACCTTTCGAGAGTGATAATTCTTTTGCTTTACGTGTTAAATTCGAACGTGTAACGTCGAGTTTAATTTTCCCTTCTCCGAGTTTTTTTCTGAGCAATTCAATCTCCTCATTGTTTCTGCGAATGATCTTCTCCAACCGGATTTTCTCTATATTGTTTTTTAACTCTGCTTCCGGCATGGTATTGACTGTCGCTGTTCTTTCCTTCCATTTATAAACCAACATAGCAATCAAGCTTAATTCCAAAAGGGCGAACATTATTCCGTAAAGAGTTCCGGTTTTGTTTTTCATTTGCACTTTAGCGGATTCAATCTGTCCGTCAGTTTTTCCGGAATAATTTTCGACCGAACGCTTTTGTAATTTCTTGTCAAAGATTTCTTGAAGATTCAACTTGTTCTGCGCGCATGTTTTTGTAACCGGCACCAACAAGAGCATTCCGGCAAGTATCAGCAAATAGAAAACCTTCATTATCTTATTCTCCTTTTGAGTGGAAACATCAAAACAATTGCAGAACCTTTATTTTCAAACGATTCGATTTTAAAATCGCCTTCATGCCTTTTCATCAAATTGGAAATGATGTTAACGTTAATTTTGTATTCGCTTTCCTTCTGCGAACTTCCCGAATCTTTTTTTAATTCATTAGTGGAAATTATTCTTAGTATCACTTGGTTATTTTTATATCTGGTTTGAATTATAACTCCGCCCCGGCTATTCCATTCCGTATTAATTAAACCGAAGATGTTATTCAATAGTTGAAAAATGTAGTTTGGGTGACTGAGAATGGACGGGATTCTGTTTTCCAAATCCAGAACACCTTCCAAATTAAATCCTTCCAGGGTCGATTTGACGAGTGAAAAATATTCTTTAATAATCTTGTTTATGTTACAAGGTTGAATTTTTATTTCATCGTGATTTATTTCGGAAAATTTCACCAGGCGGTTAATAGCCTTACTGATTTTATTTATTTGCCGTTTTATTTTATTTGTTTCCTTTTTGTATTCCGGTTTAATATTTAACAAATCAAGTTGAGAAATTATAACTTGCATAGGATTTTTTATTTCCTCAACAATGCCGTTTGTTAATTCACCTATTGCCGCCAGTCTGAAATCATTTGAAAGTTTCGCCTGATAAGTTTGCAACTCGTTGTATGCTTCATTCAGCTTTTCTTTCAAATTTGCTTTTTCAATTTTAGACATGGCGGAATTGAGCAATATTCTGATACTCTTTTTTTCCAGGTCGCCCAATTTATCTTTTGCAACGGGAGTAAGAATAGCCAAGACTCCTTCGTTTTTACCTTCGTCTTTAACCGGAACAATCAAATAATTTAATTTTGCACCGCTTGAATCGTAACTTTCCAAATCGGGTACAACCAATTCCTTATCGGAATCGAGAACCATATTCAAAACACCTTCTTTATAAAATCCGTTTACGGTTTTTACAAGTTTAGATTCGTCGGTTTTATTAACCGGAATGAGATTCAAATATTCGCTGTCGAAGAGAAGCAGGCCGGAGTCCTTTACCGGCAATATTTTCCGGAGGTAACCGCCTAATTTTACAGCAAGCATTTCCGGCTCGCTGATATACTTAGCTTCTTCCTCAAATGCAATAACCGTTTGAATAATAAAAGAATACTTCTCCAGCAGAAAAGCATTGATTTTATTAAGTTCAGTTTTTCTTTCCGTTGCCCTTTCTTTGTATTCACTCAAATTTACGAGTGATTCAAAAAAAGGAATTGCGTTAATATTTCTTTCTTTGTGAAGTATCATAATTAAAAAATATCCGAGTTTAGTTCTTCGATAAACAGATTTCTGTAACTTTCCATAAAGCCTTCCAAATCGCTTTGGTTAATTTTTAGAGTTTGGTAAATGCTTTCATCCAATTGAAATCTTTCATCCAAGTAGAAATTGCCGACTTCCAAATATTGCGTCATGTAATCGGCAAGGTGAACAACCGCTGTAAGCACATCGGAGTTTGTACTTAATTGCGGTTTATGATGATATTCAATGGTTTCGCAAAGATGAACGGGCAATTTCCATTTATTGGATAAGAATTTCCCGATTTCCGCATGAGTCATTCCCAAATGCTCCAGCTCGATTTCTTCCAAAGATTTTTCGGAAGAAGTAAATTCACCGGCAATTGCTTCGTAAGCGGAATTGAAATATTTGTGCATTACGGGAATTCCCAAATCGTGCAAAAGGCCGGCAACAAAAGCCTCGCTTCCGATTCTGTATCCCAAATCTTCCGCAATTCTCTTGGAGGCGGAACCGGTAATAATCGAATGTTTCCAGAAGTCGGTTTGATTAAAATATTTATCGGATTTGTTTTTAAATGAATCCACCATTGTTAATGCAACAACTATATTTTTTATATCCTGGTAACCGATAATCAAAATTGCGAAATCGATAGTGGATACTTTTCTCGGCAATCCGTATAGCGGTGAATTTGCGATAGATAGAATTTTGGTGGACATTCCCTGATCTTTCCCGATAATTCTACCGAGTTCGGCAGCATTAGTAGAGGGATCGTCCAACAATTTCGATACTTCCATTACGGCAGAAGACATAGCAGGCAGATTGTAAATATTGGAAAGCATCGCTTCCGATTGTTTGCGTTTTTCTTGAATGAGTTGTTCTTCCATTTTGTTTATCCTTAACTAATTTAGTAATTAATTATTTCTTGTTGATATTCAAATAACTCTTTGTAACTTTCGATAAATCTGTCCAGGTATTCTTCATCACCCAATTTAAGTATGTCGATTATGCTTTTATCCAACTCCATATCCTTATCCCAAAAAAAATTACCGGTGCCAAGTTTTACCGTCATGTAATCCGCCAAATGGATAAGAGCAGTAAGTTCTTTATAATTTTCCGCTTCAGACGGTGTATGATGAAAAGCAACCGATTCGGAAAGACTGACGGGTAAATTCCATTTATCCAACAAATACATTCCGATTTCCTGATGCGTTATACCGAGTATTTCCCTTTCGGCATCAAGGAACGAATAGCCTTTATTTTCAACGGCATCGATAATTTCCTTGTACTCTTTATTGAAATACTTGTAAATAATCGGAATGCCCAAATCGTGTAAAAGTCCGGCTGTAAAAGCCTCGCCGCTAATTTGGTATCCTAGATCATCGGCAATTCTTTTAGCCGCAGTGGCGGTAATGACCGAATGCATCCAATATTTTTTATGAACAAATTTCCCGTCGCCCATTTTTTTAAGAGTTTCCATCATCGAAAGGGCGATAACAATATTTTTAATTTGATTGAACCCCAAAATCACCACGGCAAAATCGATTGTTGAAACCCTTTTGGGAATTCCGTACAGAGGTGAATTTGCCACTGTCAGAATTTTGGTTACCAAACCCTGGTCTTGACTAATCATTCTGCCTAATTGCGCAGCGCTTGTTTTCGGGTCGTCAATCATTTTCGATACTTCCACAATTATAAACGGAATTGAAGGCAAGTTATAGACAGACGACAGAATGCGTATCGCTCTTTTCTTTTTCTGCTCAAGATTCTCTGACTTTACTTCCTTCATAATTCCTTTCTAATTTTTTTCTTAGCTCTTTCATAATTTTTGAGTGAATTTGGGAAACCCGCGAAACAGTTATATTCAGCACGTCCGCAATTTCCTTGTAATTCATTTCTTCGTAATAGTACAAACTGATAATCAGTCTGTCCCTTTCATTAAGTTCTTTGATTGCTTCTTTCAAAAATTCTTTTTGTTCATTTTTATCGAACTCCTCGTCCGGTTTTTTCGCATCGGAAGGAATTACTTCGCCCAACGTATAACCGTCGTCCCCGTCGTAATGGTGATGAAGTGATACATTACGGTAAACTACTCTGTCCGGATCATTAAGATTAGCCCTCGGTTTAATCTGCAGCTTACGGAGTTCGTCAATTATTTTTCCACGGATCCTCTGAATGGCATAAGTTTCGAACTTTGTTCCGTAATCCGGGTCGAACCGGTCGATTGCTTCACTTAATCCTTCAACACCGAATTGGAAATAATCCTTTTCGTCAATCACATTAAGATTAATGAACTTTGAATGATGGATTACGTAATGAACAAGATTAGTATAATTATACATTATCTGTTTTTTAATCTGCGGTGTGGGCTTCTTTTTATATTGAGCCCAAAGAGTAGCATTATTCATTATCGCCGCTTCCCACTAATTCTTGGTTAATGTTATTTTGCTTGTTTCCGAATGCTTTATTAATCGCTTTGATGAACGTTAACGTCAGTATCGAGAACAAAATGGTAACTACAAGAAATATTATTGTAGATTTAATAATTACATCTTGAACCATCATTCCCTTTTGGGTAAAAATGACGATTGAGATGAAAAATATTAACAGACCGAAGTTGAAAATTATTTTACTCATTTTAGGTTCCTCCTTGCCAATGTGAATTACAAAGAGCATACCAAAAATCTTTTTCGAAAAAGTTTGATTTTAGACTGAAATTAAAGGGTTGATTGGGTGGGAAATGCTTTACAAAAATTAACTTTGGCTATTATTAACCACGTGATTGATTTTATTTACTTCCCTGGCAATACTAAGTAATTCACCGTAAACCGGGGAAGCGGTATAATGTTCAAAGAAAGGTCTTTGTTCCATAATGGATTGAGTAACATCTGCTGAATTTGAAATATTGCCTAAAAATTTTATTGGGAATTTCAAAAAGTGATTTACGGCTTGATACAAATTTTGAAAAGCTGTTTCGCCCTGCGATTTACCGGCCTTGTTTACAATTATATTGACCGGATAATCCAATCCGCTTGCTTTCAGCGATTTAATTACAACATACGAATCCATCACCGAGGTCGGTTCGGGTGATGTTAATAAAACAATTTCATCGACCAATGTTAATGTGGTAAGAATATTTTTATTTACCCCGGGTGGAAGATCGAGAAAAATAAAATCGTACTTATGCGGCAAATTAAATTTAATGTCTTGAAATAATTTGTACAGTGCTGTCGGTGTAATTTCCGGATAATCCGCCACACCGGAATCCCCGAAAATAAAATGGAGATTCTTATTGTATTTGTAAACCAAATCCGGTAATGATTTTTCATTCGTAAAATAAGTTTGAAGTTTATTGCCGGAAGAGGAATTCAAAAGAACATTTATATTTGAAAGATTAAAATCGAGATCCATCACCAAAATTTTCTTACCGCCGGATGATAATGCCATTGCCAAATTCAATGAAACAAATGTTTTCCCCACTCCGCCTTTGCCGGAAGCAAACGCAAATATTTTTCCGTTTTTGCCAAGTTTGGAACCTGCAATTTCATTCAACTCATATAATCTTTTCGCTTGACCAATCAATTGATTTTTCCCGTATAAATCATATTTGCAATAAAATTAGGGTCCGCAGCTATTATATCATCGGGTATTACTTGCCCGTTGGTTAAATATTTAACCGGTTTGTTAATACTTGAAACGAGATTCAGAATATTACCGTATGAAATAGCTTCGTCCAATTTTGTGAATACAAGTCCGTTATAATTTAAAGTTTTAAATTTTAATGCCACATCAACCATATTTTTAATGTGTGTTGTGCTGCTTAAAACAAGATATGTTTCATCCACATTAACAGCTTTTAAGTAATCATTAATTCCTTCAAGTAGTTCGGGTTTATTCTGACTTCGCCCGACAGTGTCGATAAAAACAATATCTTTCTTCTTTAGCCTGGCAACTTGCTTCTTCAAATCCGCCGGTTCGTATGCAACGTAAAAATCAATATTGCTTATTTCCGAAAATATTTTTAATTGGTCCATTGCACCGAGTCTGTAAGTGTCAATTGAAATCAGCCCGATATCAAGGTTATGCAATATTTTCGAAATTACGGCAAGTTTCGCAATGCAAGTTGTTTTCCCCACACCGGTAGGTCCGACCAATGCGATTACTTTCGGACCTGCGTTCCGTTTTACTTCAAATCCTTCGGTTGGAATCATTGAGCTGATAATGGATATGATATGTTCATCCAAGTTATTTTCATTAAGTACCGCCGGATATTTTTTCAGCTGTGCGATGATCGATTCAACCAAATTCCGGTTAATATCTTGTTTAATTAAATTATCTTTAATGTTTTGAAAATCAATATTTGATTTTCTACTTTCCGGCATTTGTGCGGAAACGGATTTTTCACCCCGTTTTTGTTGAAAAATTTTATTGGATAATTTTTTCAGTTCCGCTTCAAAGTCGTTTACTCCGGAAGTAATTTTTTGGGGACGGTCTGCAGTTCCGGTTAAATCCATATTATCGAAACCGGCTGTTATTTCAAACATCCTTTTTCCGTTTCCATTACCCAAAACTTTAGTGTTCAGAACAATGGCATCCCCGCCGAATTCTTTTTTCATCGACTCAATCGCTTCTTTCAATGTGGGGGCGACGAATTTCTTTATCTGCATACTAAACCTCTACTTTACCCAAAAATTCTATTTCAATATTTGCCGGCAACTCCGTGTACGAAAGCACAACAATATCCGGGAAAGTTGAATGCAGTAACCTGAATAAGTACGGCCGGATTGTTGCCGAGGTAATTAAAATTGGAATATAACCGAGTTCTTTAACCGAGTTTATATTCTCTTGAATCGATTGGTTTAATTTTTTCAACATGTCGGGAGTTAACCCCAAAGTTTGTGTTGCATCGCCTTGTTGACTTAAAGCGTTGGTTATATATTCCTCAAGTCTTTCACCAACGGCAACGGCATGAATTGTATTATTTGAATCTTTATATAAACTTGCTATTGTGTCACTTAACGAATGACGCACATATTCGGTAAGTACATCTATGTTTTTGGTTACTTTGGAGTAATCGATTAATGATTCCAGAATTTGCACAAGGTCTTTTATCGGAATTAACTCTTTCAATAAATTTTGTAATACTTTTTGTATTGTACCAAGTGGCAACAATTCCGGATTTATATCTTCTACCACTGCAGGATATTCTTTCTTCAAATTTTCAAGCAATTGTTTAACGGATTGACGGGTTAAAATTTTATCGAAATTTTTCTTTATGGTTTCCTGCAAATGAGTTGACAGAACCGATATACTGTCGACAACAGTATAGCCGAGTAATTCCGCTTTGTCTTTTTCCTCTTCGGTAATCCAGAAACCCGGTAAATCGAATGCCGGATCGCGTGTTGGAATGCCGCTGAGTTTTTCGGTAATTTCACCGGAGCTCATTGCCAAATATCTGTCGCTGTAAATTTCGTATTGTGCAACCAAATTGCCTTTAATTTTTATCAAGTATTCATTGGGATTTAATTGCAAGTTATCGCGTACCCTTACCGGCGGCACCAAAATTCCGTATTCCAAAGCAATATATTTTCTGGTCGAGGAAATTTTTTGGAATAAATTTCCACCTTTGTTTTCATCCACAAGGGAAATTAATCCGTATCCAATTTCAACTTCAACGGGATCGACTTGCAAGTATTCTTCAACTTTTTCTTCGGCAGTTTCGGTTGTAACAACTTCCTCTTCTTCATCCAAAGGTAATTCCTCGCTCTTCGATTTGTTCAGAAAGAAAGTAATTACACCAAGTGAAGTTCCCAAAAACATAAACGGAATAGTCGGCATACCCGGAACAATTCCGAACAAGATTACGGCACCGGCAACCGTACCTAGCACACGCGGATTGGAAAACAATTGGATGCGCATTTGTTTATCCATCGATTTACCTTCGGCGCTTTTGGTTACAACCATACCTGCCGAAGTTGCAATTAACAATGCCGGTACTTGGGATACAAGTCCGTCACCGATTGTAAGAATGGTATAAGTTTGAAGTGCTGTTGTAATATCCATTCCCCCTTGCACAACACCAATAATTATTCCGCCTATGATATTAATTCCGTTAATTAAAAGCCCGGCAATGGCATCACCTTTTACGAATTTGCTGGCACCATCCATAGCGCCGTAAAATTCCGCTTCACGCGATATTGCTTCTCTTCTTTTACGTGCTTCGTCTTCGGTTATTAATCCGCTGCTTAAATCCGCATCTATTGCCATTTGCTTACCCGGCATCGCATCCAAAGTGAATCGTGCCGCCACTTCCGAAATTCTACCCGAACCTTTTACAATAACAATGAATTGTATGATAACGAGAATCAAGAATACTATGAATCCTACAACATAACTTCCGCCTACAACAAAGGAACCGAATGTTTCTATTACTTTACCGGCGTACCCGTTCAGCAATATCAACCGTGTAGAGCTTATATTAAGTGCCAATCTGAAAATTGTTAACACAAGTAATAATTGCGGGAAGACCGAAATATCGAGCGGGGAATTTATGTATAACGATACAATTAAAATCAATACTGCAAAAGTAATGTTCAAAGCCAACAGAAAATCGAGAAAAAACGCAGGTAACGGAATAATCATTAAGCCGAGCATAAAAATTATTCCGAACGCAAAAAGGAAATCGCTATTTTCAGTAAGCTTTTTTAACATCAAATAATACTTTTCTTATTATTCTTTAATTGGAAAACATACGCCAATATTTGTGCCACCGCTTTATATAAATTTTCCGGAATCTCATCACCAACATCACACGCTTTATATAATGCCCTGGCAAGCTGAACATCTTCGTAAAGCATCACATTGTTTTCTTTCGCAATCTTTTTGATTTTTTGGGCAACCATGTCCATTCCTTTTGCAACAACTTTGGGTGCGGAATATGAGCCAACTTCATATTTTAGTGCAACTGCAAAGTGTGTTGGGTTTGTAATTACAACATCAGCTTTAGGTACTTCTTGCATCATTCTGTTCCTTGCCATTTCAATTTGCTTGCCTTTTATTTTCGCTTTAATTTCCGGATCACCTTCGGTCTGTTTGTGTTCTTCTTTCACTTCCTGTTTGGTCATCATTAAGTTTCTTTTGTACTTAAATTTTTGATATGTCAAATCCGCTGCTGCAATTACCGCATAAACCAGAGCAATTTTCCAGAGAAATTCGATGGAATTTTCCAACAGGAAATTCACTATCTCGTCCATAGTTGAATGCAAGAGATTGAACGTTCCCATCACCATATCGGAGAGAATGATATACGATATCCAGCCGACAATCAAAATTTTGAACATCGATTTTAACAGTTCTACGAAAGGTTGTGCAGAGAAAAATTTATTTTTCAATCCTTGCAACGGATCCAGTTTTGAAAATTTGGGCATTAATGCTTTCGGTGTAATTTTGAAGCCGACCTGTCCGTAGCCGGCAATTAAAGAGATCAGAACCAAACCCAATAACAATGGTGCAAGAGTAAGCATAAAAAACATAACGGCTTTCATAAAATAAACGCGTAACAATTGAACGGTTAAATCCAATTCACCCAGAGAACCGAAAACATAAACGCTGAGTTCTTGAAAGCGGTTACCGATAAATGTTTTGCTGAAAAAAAGAATGAACAGACCGGTTGCGAACACTGCAAGGGAATTCAGTTCTTGACTCCTTGCAACTTGTCCTTCCCTTCTGCTGTCTGCCAGCTTTTTCGGGGTTGCTTGTTCGGTTTTTTCCTGTCCGTTAACTTCCGGCACTTGTTACCCCGCCATATATTTTATTATGTCTAACAATTTCGTCTCGTAATTTTTTAGCAATGTTTCGAACAAGTAAACGTACATGGGAATTAACACAATGAAAATTCCTATCCCTACAATAATCTTAAGCGGCAAAATCACAAAAAATACTTGAAAATTCGGGCTTACGCGAGAAAGTATGCCACTTGCCAAGTGTATTAAGAAGAACGCTGCCATCACCGGTGCCGCAATTTGTATTGAAAGAATAAACATTATAGCCGAGTATTTAATCATCAAAGTATGGACGCTTTCATTCACCGGGAAAAAACCCAGCGGTATTACTTTGAACGAATATATCAAAGCTTGAATAATAAAATGATGTCCTTTAATCATTAAAAAAACCACTGTTGCCATCATAATCATTAAAATGGTCAGCATGTTGTTTTGTGATTCGGTCGACGGATCGAACATTTCGGTCATAACCAAGCCCATATCCCGGCCTATATTCAAGCCGG
>JALSTB010000052.1 GCA_026983955.1 Melioribacteraceae bacterium | reverse complement strand
GATTCGGTGTGCAGGGTCCGTTTGACTAATTCCCACGGTTAATTCAACCGGTTTCTGTGTACCGTTCCGGCTCGAAAGCTAACGATTTTTCTATATTTTTTAGGATTTTCGTATCTTAATTCTTTCAAATATGAGGTTTTTATGTCTGCAAAAAAACTTGCGGTGGTTGCGCTCAGCGGCGGAATGGATAGTTGTGTTACAGCGGCAATAGCAAACTTGGAATACAACTTGGCATTCCTTCATGTAAATTACGGTCAACGCACCGAAAAGAGGGAACTGAAAGCATTTAACGATATTGCGGATTACTACAACGTTAAAAACAGATTGGTAATCGATTTTACCCATTTCAAAAAAATCGGCGGTTCGTCATTGACCGATGAAAACATGGAAGTATCGAAAGCCGATTTGACAAGTAAAGAAATCCCGACGTCATACGTGCCGTTCAGAAACGGGAATATCCTTTCGGTTTGTGCAAGTTGGGCGGAAATTTTAGGCGCCACCAAAATTTTTATCGGCGCAGTCTTCGAAGATTCTTCGGGCTATCCGGATTGCCGCCCCGATTTTTTCCAAGCGTTCGAACATGCGGTAAATCTCGGAACCAAACCGGAAACCCGCATTGAAATCGTTACGCCGATAATCCGTATGAAAAAATCCGAGATAATTCAAAAAGGTTTGGAGCTTAACGCACCGCTTCACCTTACTTGGTCGTGTTACCAAAACGAAGACGTTGCTTGCGGCATTTGCGATAGCTGTGCATTGCGCTTGCGGGGATTCCAACAATTGGGTGTTGACGACCCGATTCCGTATAAAGTAATTCCGAAATATATTTGATAAAAATTTGCAAGGAGAAATAAAGTGGATGATAAAAAGAAAATATTGGAAACATTCGAAAATCCTTATCCGGCTAGGGATTATTTGATAAAACATATAGCGCCGGAATTTACATCGCTTTGCCCCGTTACGGGTCAGCCCGATTTTGCTACGATGATTCTGGAATACATTCCGGATAAATTATGCGTTGAACTTAAATCGTATAAATTTTATTTACAATCGTACCGGAACGACGGCATTTACTTTGAAAGCGTAACAAATAAAATTTTGGAAGATTTGGTTGATGTGCTTCAACCGAGATACATGAAGTTAACGGCAAAATTTAACGTGCGGGGAGGTATAAGCTCAGTAATAGAAGCAGAATATGTAAAAAATGGATTCGTAAAACCGGATGATAAATAAATCCCTTTATTTTCAGTACAGTGTGGAGGAGCAATGGCAAAGAAAAAATTAGTTAAAAGAAGTTGGGCGGAACCTTACAAAATCAAAATGGTGGAACCGATTAAAATGACAACCCGCGCTCAAAGGGAAAAAGCAATTAAAGCGGCGGGTTACAACACGTTTCTACTCAAATCGGAAGATGTTTACATCGATTTGCTTACAGACAGCGGAACAAACGCTATGAGCGATTACCAATGGTCGGGTATGATGCTTGGCGACGAAGCTTATGCCGGTAGTAAAAACTTTTACTATTTATGGGATAATGTTAAAAGATATTACGGATTTAAATATTTCGTTCCCACGCATCAAGGACGCGCAGCAGAACACTTGATTTCAAAAATATTAATCAAACCCGGCGATTTTATTCCGGGTAACATGTATTTTACAACAACCAAACTTCATCAAGAACTTGCAGGCGGTACGTTTGTAGACGTGATTATTGATGAAGCACATCAACCGCAAAATACGCATCCGTTCAAGGGAAATATCGATTTGCAAAAATTGGAGGACTTGATTAAAAAAGTCGGACCAAAAAAAATCCCTTACATTAGTATGGCCGGACCCGTAAACATGGCGGGCGGTCAACCTTTCTCGATGAAGAACCTTAAAGCGGTAAGAAAACTTGCCGATAAATACGGCGTTAAAATGTGGCTCGATGCAACCCGCATCACGGAAAACGCTTACTTTATTAAAATCCGTGAAAAGGGTTACAAAACAAAAAGCATTGCGGCAATTATCAAAGAAATTTGTTCCCACTTCGAAGGAATTTGGGTTAGCGCCAAAAAAGATTTGATGGTCAACATCGGCGGATTTTTGGCTACAAACAACAAAAGGGTTTTCAACGAAGCACGGAACATGGTGGTAATTTACGAGGGACTTCACACATACGGCGGCTTGGCTGGAAGGGACATGGAAGCAATGGCGCGCGGAATTGAAGAGATGGTAAACTACGATAACATCCACGCAAGGGTCGGACAAATTGAGTATTTCGGTCACAGATTGATGGAATACGATATCCCAATAGTTTTGCCGATAGGGGGTCATGCGATTTTCCTTGACGCAAAGAAATTTTTACCGCATATTAAACAAGATCAATTTCCGGCACAAGCACTTGCCGCGGAAATTTACGTCGATTCCGGCGTTAGGGGAATGGAACGGGGAATCGTATCCGCCGGAAGGGATAAGAAAACCGGTAAACATATTTATCCGAATCTTGAATTGGTGCGTTTAACATTTCCGCGAAGGGTTTATACGCAAGCGCATATCGACGTTACGTTCGAATCGATTGTGGAAGTTTATGACAGAAGAAAGAAAATAACCGGCTTGAAAATGGTCTATGAACCGAAATATTTAAGATTTTTCCAAGCAAGGTTTAAAAAACTTTAATTTTATATATTGGAATTCAAAAAACGGATAATCGGGTGAGAGCTTTTCTCATCCGGTTTAATTTTATTTGAGATGAGCTATTTGGAAAATTTGAAAGAACAATTTGCGGCAGCCAAGGTGAATCTGTTCGCCGATGAAGAATTGCGTAGAGACGGATTTAAGTTCAGTGTAGCATACAGCTTGCTCGTTGAAGAATACATCGTGAAAATTCTCAAGGATAAATCGTTCCGCTGTGTGTTATGTTCTGCGGGAAGTTTCAGCAGACGCGAACTTGCTCCTTATTCCGATATCGATATTATGTTTATTTTCCCCGAAGTTAAAGGGCAAGAAGAACCTCTTTCGGAATGCGTTAGATTGCTTTGGGATGCCGGAATTGAAGTATCGCACACGGTGAGGGATTTTTCAGATATAGCTGAATTCATCTCAACCGATTTGCACACGTTTACGCAGTTCTTCGAAACCCGCTTCATTATTGGCGATGAAAAAATTTATCATCAATGGAATGAAAAACTTCTTGCCGAAATTGAAAAAATAGACAAAGAAAAACTGTTGAACGATTTCCTTACCGATATTGCCGCCCGCCATAAAAAATACGGCGATTCACCGAAAGTTTTGGAGCCTAACATTAAATTTACCGCCGGCGGCTTGAGGGATTTGCATGCCCTCGAATGGCTTTATTCCATCAAAAACAAAGAGATGCTTGCAAAACAAAATGAAATCGCCCAATCGGAAGATTTCATTGAATTACTTTACCGCCAAGGATTGATAAACGTACGCAGTAAAAACCGCCTTGTTAAAAGTTACAATTTACTTTTGACCATTCGTAACAATTTGCATCTGCTTACGAAACGGAAAGACGACAGGCTTGAATTCGGTGCGCAAGAAAAATTGGCAGTGCAACTCGGTTACGGGGAACACGGAAATTACAAATTGATGCACGAATATTTCGAAGCGGCAACAACAATATTCCGCTTTTCCAAAACAATGATGAAACGTTTTAAGCAAGAAATTATCAATCCCGTTTCCGATTATTTGACCATTGAGCTGGACGAGGATTTTACGCTTAAAGGTGGAATAATTTATACTAAAAAAGACAAAAGATTAACATTTTCCGAAATTATGCGGGTGTTTTACTATCGCGGTAAGCACGATGCAATATTCGACCAGGCTTTGCGTGCTTTAATTATCGAAAGCGTTTTGGATTATACGGAGAATCCGGAACCGGAATACAATTCGTCTGTCTTTTTCCGTGAAATTTTAAAACTTCCCAAAAACGTTGGTAAAGTACTCTCCTCGATGAATGAATTCGGCGTTCTGGCGGCGTTCCTTCCCGAGTTCAAAGATATGGTGGGATTTTTCCAGCCCGGAGTTTATCATTGTTACACAGCCGATGAACATACGATTATAGCCATTAAAAATCTTGAGGAACTCGAAGGTAAACCCGCACCGCTCGGAAAAATATTTTCCAGGCTGAAAGAAAAAGATATTCTCTATTTGGCATTGTTGTTCCACGATATCGGTAAGCCGATCAGTATTTCCGGGCATGAAATTATCGGAGCCGAGATTGCCAATTCGATTATGGAACGGCTCGGTTACGAAAGCGCTGAAATCGATTTGGTACAGTTTCTCGTCAGAAACCATTTGCTAATGGAGCAAGTTGCCTTCCGCCGTAACCTGAACGACCCCGCCACACTCGATAATTTCATCTCTATTTTCCCTTCACTTTTGTCTTTGGATATGCTGTACTTAATTACTTATGCCGATCTCTCCGCCGTTAGTCCGGCAATATGGACGCAGTGGAAAAGCGATTTACTTTATGAACTTTATTCCAAAGCGAAAGAAATGCTCGAAAAACAAGTATCGGGCGAGGATTTATTGTACCGGGAATCCCTCGATGTTATTAGCGATGCCGATATTGAAGCGAACAACAACGTTAAGGAACATCTTGAGATGATTAACGATATGGGCTACTTGGCACATTACTCCCAAGAGGAAATTAATAAACATGTGGAAGAAATAGAAAAAGGCTCCGAAATTGCCGTCTTCTTCAAGGAAGAAGGAAGCTATACGAATATCAGCATTATTACAAGGGATTCGGAATCGTTACTTGCCAAGCTTACCGGTGCTCTTTCGATTAACGATTTAAACATTCACGATGCAAGAATTTTTACCAGAAAAGACGGAATTGTAATCGACAGTTTTAACGTTACCGATTTCAGAACACACGAAAAAGTTGAACCTGAAAGGTATGGGAAAATAAAAGAAACTTTGCACCAAATAGTTGCGGGCGAACTCCAGATTACGAAAGAATTCAACAGGGTGAAATCAAAATGGTGGCGGCTCGAGCAAAAATTATTCAGTAGAAAAGGCAAGATAAAAATTGATTTCGAGGAACACGAAAAATATACGATTCTGGACGTTGCTTCTCCCGACAGATTGGGATTATTGTACCAAATTACCAAAAAAATATATGATCTTGGATTGACAATTTACTTTGCCAAAATATCAACCAAAGGGGATGATGTGGTCGATTCGTTTTATATACTCGATAGAACAGGAAAAAAAGTTTCGGAAAACGATTATGAACTAATAAAGTTGGAGCTTACCGAAGCGATTGAAAAATTATTATAATATTAATTATTGAATATTAAACTATGAGCAATGTTAGCCCGGTTGGAATTTTTGATAGTGGAATAGGCGGGCTTACCGTCGTAAAAAAAATTTCATCAATCTTACCGTCCGAAAATATCGTTTACTTCGGCGATACTGCGCGGGTTCCGTATGGAACAAAATCGAACGATACGGTGATTGAATACGCTTTACAAGATGCGGCATATTTGCTGACTCACCACGTAAAGTTGATAATCGTTGCATGCAATACCGCTTCCTCGGTGGCATTGCCGGCACTGCGCGAAAGGTTCGACGTTCCCGTTATCGGGATGATTGAACCCGGTGCAAAATTAGCAGTGGAAAAATCAAAAAACGGAAAAATCGGGGTGATAGGAACCAACGCCACGGTTAACAATAAGGCTTATTCGACGGAATTGCTGAAATATGATACTCGTCTCGAAATTTTCGAGAAAGCATGTCCGTTATTCGTACCCCTTGCCGAAGAAGGTTGGATTGATCACAAAGCAACAAAATTAATTGCGGACGAATATCTGCACGGTTTGAAAGAGCATGAAATCGACACTCTCATTCTGGGTTGTACGCATTACCCGATTCTTTCCGGAGTAATTCAAAGTTCGGTTGGCAATAATGTCGAGTTGATTGATTCCGGAGTAGCGGCGTCTTTGGTTGTTAAAAATTATTTGGAGAAGGAAAACCTTTTGAATCCACAGACCGGTAACGGAAAAATCGATTTTTACGTGAGCGATTTATCTTCAAAATTCAAGGAAATTGCCGGAAGGTTCCTCGGCAAACCGGTTGATGAAATTAAAAAAGTGGACGTTGACGAATTGGTGAAATTAATTTAGAAATTCGATTTTGTAGCGGAGAAAAAATTGTTTCCATTTTGAATTGTTAATTGATTGAAAGGTAAGTTGAGTTTAGAATTTTAACATTAAAAAAATATTTTATTTGTCATTAAATAATTTATAGAAATAAATTCCGCTTATGGTTTTGGCGTCCACAATTTCGCCGTTTCTGATTTTCCCGTTAATCTCTTCAAGAGTAAATTCATAAACTTCCATTCCGTATTCGCCTTCTTCACGGTTGTGGTTACCGCTTTTCAAATTTTGCGCAAGATAAATGTGCAGCACTTCCGTGCAGAAGCCCGGAGTTGTGTAAATCTTGCCTAATTTTACGATTGTGCCGGCAGTGTAACCGGTTTCCTCGGTAAGCTCTCTTGTTGCACAAACTTCTGGGTCTTCGTCCGTTTCCAACTTGCCGGCGGGGAGTTCCAACAAAAAATCTTGAAACGGATAGCGGAATTGTTTCACAAGAATTATTTTACCGTCGTCTTTAACAGGCACAACCACCGCCCCGCCGTTGTGTACGGCAACTTCACGTATTCCTTTGTTACCGCTGTCGTATTCGATTTCGTCAACTTGCAAATCGAAAACTTTTCCTTTGAATAATATTTCGCTTTTCAGCACTTTGAAGTTCATTTGTTTCATAAATACTTCCGCTATTTTTCGTAGTAGGGAATCAGTTCGTGTCCCAGAAATTTAAGTACGGCAGTTATTACTCCCAAATCGTCCAGATAGCCGATTAACGGGGCAATATCGGGTATTGTATCGACCGGCACGATGAAGTAAATTAGTGCTCCAACCACAATCGTTTTGCGGTGCCATGAAACGTCAGGGTCCGTTAAATATTTGTACAGTGCGGCAATATCTTTGGCAAAAGAGATTTTCTTTCCAATACGCTCGACTTTTTCCCAAAGGTTTTCTTCAACATACCGTTTTTTCTCTTCGTACGATTCCTTTGTTTCATCGGAGTAAATATCGAAATCGTCTTTTTTTTGGTGTTCGTAGATTTCATCGATGTCGTTATAATCGCCGTTTAAATTTTCTTGCATGATCAGTTCTCCTTTTTATGTGATTTAAACCAATCGAACACTGTTCTCCACCAGAGTTTTGAATTTTGCGGCTTTGTAACAAAATGTGTTTCATCGGGAAAATAAAGAAGTTTGCTTTCCACGCCCATTCTTTGCAACGAAGTGAACAATTCAAATGCCTGCCCTTCGGTAACGCGGAAATCGTTTGCACCATGGATAATGAGCATCGGAGTTTTGAAATTTTTGACGAACATGTGAGGCGACCATTTACGGTAGAGCTCACGGCTTTCCCATGGCGGTCCGCCGAATTCCCATTCGGGAAACCACAATTCTTCCGTCGTTCCGTACATGCTTTCGAGGTTGAATACACCGTCGTGGCAAACAAGAGCATTGAAACGGGCGGTATGACCCTCAATCCAGTTTATCATATAGCCCCCGTAAGATGCACCGGCAGCAAAAGTGTTGTTTTTATCGATAAAGTTAAAATTATTTAAAGAGTAATCGTAAGAGTTCATCAAATCGGTGTAAACTTTGCCGCCCCAATCGCGTGAAATTTCATCGGTGAATTTCTGACCGTATCCGACACTTCCGCGCGGATTCGGCGCAACAACTACATAACCTTTTGAAGCGAAGAGTTGAATGTTCCACCGGTAATGAAAATCGTCCGTCCAATGTCCTTGCGGACCGCCGTGAATTAAAAATATTAACGGGTATTTCTTTGCCGGATCGAAAAACGGCGGTTTAACCAAAATTGATTGTACCGGTGTTCCGTTTGCACCTTCCGTCCAAAAGGTTTCGATTTCATTCATTTCTATTCCGGCAAGAACCCCGGAATTAACGTGCGAGATTTGCTTTAAGTTTTTACCGTTTGTTTCTACAGAAAACAGTTCGTATGGTTGTGTAGATTTTTGTTGTTTGAAAAATAATTTATTACCGCCGGGGGAAACCGCTAAACCCGAATTAACCCGCTTTTCCAATACTGTTGAAAATTTTTTGGTTGCTACATTTATTTTGAATATCGAATTGTAAATTTTATTTGCCGCCGTAAAATAAATGACTTTCGAATCGGGAGACCAAACAATGTTTTGGGCTGAATAATCGAATCCGTCGCTAAGGTTTGTTATTTCACCGGTTTTTCTGTCGAGCAAAACAATATTCTGTTTATCGGCTTCGAAGCCGGCGCGTTTCATCGAAAGGAAAGCGAGGTATTTCCCGTTGGGTGAATAAGCAGGTGATGTGTCGTTGCCTTTACTTACGGAAACTTTGGTGTACGGTGTTTTCCCGTTTTTATTTATTTCATCGAGCTTGATTGTGAAAATATCGTTGTTTGTACTGGTGGCAATGAAATCCGATTCGTTCATGCAAAAAGCTATTTCTTTCCCGTCGGGTGAAAAGGTATATCCGCTACCAAGTGCAACCGGCGGAACATCGAATTTGCTTTTGTAAAGTAAGTCGGTAATTTCACCGGTTTGTACATCGTAGAGAAAAAGATGGCTTCTTTTTTCATCGCGCCAGCTGTCCCAATGCCTGAACATCAATTCCGTTATGATTTTTGCTTTTACTTTGCTTTCGCTTTTTTGTTTATCTTTAGCGGCATTGCATTCCGGTGTGGTGCAACCGGGGTAAACACTTGAAGTAAACAATAATTTAGAACCGTCGGTATTCCAAACCGCTCCGTGTGAACCTGTGGGTAAATCGATTAGTTGCCTCCGGTTTTCCCCGGATAAATCACTAATCCAGATATTTCCTTTATAATTATAAGAGAAATGCTTGCCGTCGGGAAGAAATACCGGCGAGCTTTCGTTACCGGATGAATTCAATACGGGGCGCAAACCGGTTCCGTTCGTATTTACAAAATAAATATCTGAGTTGCCTTTGTTTTCTTCCACGTTGTAAGTTGTGAGCGAAAATAAAATTGAGTTGCCGTCGGGAGACAAATCGAAACTGCCTATTCGTTTCATCGCCCACAAATCATCCACTGTTAACGGTCTGCTTTGTGCAAAAATGCCGGTTGACAAAAATATGATAGCGAGTGTAATAAACTTTTTCATGATTTCCGTTTACATTTTTTGAAAGAAATTTGTTTCACAAAATACAAATTTACGGTTGGAAATTGAATAGAGTGAATAAAAAATCGACAGGAATGAAATTACTTTTCGAATAATCCGGGTTTAATTTCTTCATCGAACAACAAATGATCGTATGTTTCCCTACCGCGAACAACGAAAAATTTATCTTTATCGACAATTATTTCGGGCGGTCTGCGTCTTCCATTGTAGTTGGATGCCATCACCATTGCATAGGCTCCGGCGGAAAATATGGCAAGTTTATCGCCCGGTTTGCATCCGGAAATTTCCCTTCCTTTTGCCAGGAAATCCCCGCTTTCACAAACGGGACCGACAATGTCGGCAGTGATATCTTTCGCAGTTCCGTTCAGTTCGGCCGGTTGAATATGATGGTACGCGCCGTAGATGCTCGGGCGCAATAAATCCGTCATTGCTGCATCCACAACAATAAAATTTTTCTTTTGGTTCGATTTGGTGTAAAGAACTTCCGTAACCAGAATTCCGCCGTTTGCCGTTAAATATCTGCCCGGTTCGAAACTCACTTCGCAATCCAATCCGTTTAGTATCGGTAAAAGCGCTCCGGCAAATTCTTCGGGTGTGAAAGGGGTTTCGTCTTTATATTTAACTCCCATACCGCCGCCAATATCGAAATGTGTAAGCTCCAAACCTTCCGATTTCAATTTCTGAAACATTCCGGCAAGTTTTTCCACGGCTTCTTTATATGGTTCAACCGATGTTATTTGCGAACCGATGTGCATATCGATTCCCAAAGGTTTAACATTTTTCAACCCGGCTGCTTTAAGAAAAAGTTTGTAAGCCGATTTGGAATCGATGCCGAATTTATTCTCCGCCAGACCGGTGGAAATATACGGGTGGGTTTTGGGATTAACGTCGGGATTAACGCGAATGGCAAGCGGTGCCGTTTTCCCCAATTGCCCTGCAATTTCATCAATCAAGTAAACTTCTTGCTCCGATTCGGCTTTTATAAACTTTACATTGTTTTCAATTCCAAGTTTAATTTCCCCGGCGGTTTTTCCAACACCGGTCAGTATCATTTTTCCGGGGGAAACGCCGGCTTTAACGGCTCTGTAAAATTCCCCCGCGGAATTTACATCTATTCCGCTGCCCAAATCGTAAAAGGTTTTAATTACATTTAAATTAGAATTTGATTTTACTGCATAAAATATTGTGTGGTTTATTCCGGAAAATGCTTTGGTAAATTCATTATATCTGTCGGTGAAAAATTTTTTACTGTAAATAAATGCCGGTGTGCCCACGCTGTCGATTATTTCTTCAACGGGAATTTCGTCACAATATAATTGATTGTTTTTGTACGTAAAGTAATCCGATTCGAAAAGTTTCATATTCATTCCGTATGATTAAAGAAGTGTAAAAATAAGAAATATCCCGGTATAAATCTTTGGCGTTAAAATTATCTTCCGGAGTTTGCCGGATTATGAAGGAAACCGTATTTGTAAATATGCCCGGCAGCAAGCACGAAGGCACCGGTAAGTTTGGCGTACTTTAACAAGTCGTTCCAGAAACTTAGATTTTTTCTTGAGTTCCGGAACAAATACCTCAGGTAAAGGGATTCATTTGAATTTTGTTTTTGTAAATATTTTCCGGATATAATAGGTGAATATCCCAAAACACTCAAATCGAAATAACCTACTTGCAATTGCCCCGTGTTGTAATTTATCGACGATTTCAAAAATAAAAGTGGAAGTTTTTCTTTTTGTGAATTCAATGAATCGGGATTAACTCTGGAGTTTTGAGCAAACAGCGGATTGGTGCATAGAATTAAAATCAACAACACAACGTATCGCATTTTCAATTTCATAGCTGACCTCAATTTCCACGGGTTATATTCTTTATTTTGCCTAAATGTTCCAAATCAATTCCTTGATAAACCATTGCTAATTTGATAAGTTTACTACCTTGTTATATTCACAAATTATTGAAAAGAAAAATGAAATATCCGCACAAAGAAATTGAACAAAAGTGGCAAAAATATTGGGAAACCAAAAAAGTTTATGAAACGGATTTAACCGATATCGGGAAAAAACTTTATACTCTGGTAATGTTCATTTATCCGTCCGGAGCCAAGTTGCACATTGGGCATTGGTACAATTATGCACCGACCGATTCATGGGCAAGGTTCAAAAAATTAAAAGGGTTTAACGTTTTCGAACCGATGGGTTACGATGCATTTGGGCTGCCCGCGGAAAATTATGCGATAAAAACCGGCGTACATCCCCAAGACAGTACACTGAAAAATATTGAAGATATCCGCAAGCAATTAAAAGCTATGGGTTGCATGTATGATTGGAAAGCCGAATTAATGACGTGCGTGCCCGAATATTATAAATGGAATCAATGGTTATTCTTACAAATGTACAAACAAGGGTTGGCTTACCGTAAAAAAGCTCCCGTTAATTGGTGCCCCTCTTGCAAAACCGTTCTGGCAAACGAACAAGTTCAAACAGACGGCACTTGCGAAAGATGCGGTACAGCTGTTACGAGGGAAGACTTGACACAATGGTTTTTCAGAATTACAAAATATGCCGATGATTTGTTGGATGGTTTAAAGAAGATCGATTGGCCCGAAAAAACTAAAATTATGCAGACAAACTGGATTGGTAAAAGCTACGGTACGGAAGTAAAATTCAAAGTGGATGGCTCCGATGAAATCATCACAGTTTTCACTACCCGCCCCGATACGCTTTTTGGTGTAACATATATGGTATTGGCACCGGAGCATGAACTGGTTGAAAAACTTACCACCCCCGAACATAAGGAAGAAGTGCGTAAATATATTGAATCGGTGAAACGGTTGTCGGAAATCGAACGGACTTCAACCACAAAAGAAAAAACCGGTGTGCCGATCGGCGCTTATGCAATTAACCCAATGAACGGTGAGAAAGTGCCGATATGGATTGCCGATTATGTACTTGCTACTTACGGAACCGGAAGCGTTATGGCGGTTCCGGGTCATGACGAAAGAGATTTTGAATTTGCTAAAAAATTCGGCTTGCCGGTAAAAAAAGTAATTCTGGAACCCGGTACAAAACCGGAGGACGAATTGAAGGAAGCATACGTTGAGCCCGGCATAATGATTAACTCGGGTGAATTTAACGGCATGCGTTCGGAAGAAGCAATACAAAAAATCACCGAATATCTGGAAGAAAAACGGCTGGGCAAACGTACCGTTAATTACCGCTTGCGCGATTGGTTGATTTCCCGGCAGAGATATTGGGGAACACCAATACCGATAGTCTATTGTGAAAAATGCGGTGAAGTTGCCGTTCCCGAAGAAGATTTACCGGTTGAATTGCCTTATGAAGTCGATTTCAAACACGATGGCGGTTCGCCTTTGGCAAGTAATCCCGGTTTTGTTAACACTACATGTCCGCGCTGCGGCGGCAAAGCAAAGCGTGAAGTGGATACGATGGATACATTTGTCGATTCTTCTTGGTACTATTTGCGTTATCTCGATCCGCATTATGAAAATGGAATGTTTGACGAAGAACTTGCAAATAAATGGGTGCCGGTCGATATGTACGTCGGTGGCGCCGAGCATGCTACAATGCATCTGCTTTACGCAAGATTTGTGCACAAATTTTTAAAGGATTTGGGATTGGTTAACAGCGACGAGCCTTTCCAAAAATTGATTCATCAAGGCACCATAACAAATATGGGTGCAAAAATGTCAAAATCGAAAGGCAATGTGGTTAATCCGGATGATTTCGTCGAACAATACGGCTCCGATGTTTTCAGAATGTACTTGATGTTTATGGGTCCCTACGAACTTGGCGGTGATTGGAGCGATAAGGGAATTGTCGGAATCGACAGATTTGTTCAGAGAGTTTATAATTTATTTTTGAATAATAAAGAAATTAAGAAAAATGCCCCGTCACACGGTTCCTACAATTTAAATGATTTGGATAACGCTGCAAAAGCCGTTTACCGTAAAGTAAATCAAACGGTTGCCAAATTCGATAAGGAATTGGAAAATTTCAGATTCAACACTGCCGTTGCACTTTTAATGGAATTGTTGAACGAGTTGACAAAAAATCTGGAGAAGGTTGAAGATTCAATAAAAACATACGCTCTCGAAAGATTTGCGGTATTGCTTTCCAGTGTGGCTCCGCATCTCGGGGAAGAATGTTGGGCTCTGCTTGGGAATGATAAATCGCTGTTCGAAGAACCCGTTTGGTTCGAAGCGGATAAAAATGCATTGACTGAAGATGAAGTAACAATTGTTGTGCAAGTAAACGGAAAAGTGCGCGCAAAAGTTAAATTACCCGTAGATACCGATGAATCAACGGTGAAAGAAACCGTCTGGAAAGAAAATAACGTGAAAGCACATACCGAGGGTAAAACAGTTGTAAAAGAAATTTACGTAAAAAATAAAATCTACAATATTGTAGTAAAATAAAACCGGTAAGTTTAACAAGTTTGTTCGATAAGGAGAGAAATGTTAGATATTAAATTCATTCGCGAAAACCCCGGATTGGTAAAGGCGGGAATAAAAAACAAAAACGAAAAAGATACCGTCGATCAAATATTGGAGTTGGATAAAAAACGCCGTGAAATTATTAGAGCCACTGAGGAACTGAAAGCCAAGAGAAACAAGGTCTCGCAAGAAATAGGCAAATTGAAAAAATCAGGCGAAGATGCTTCGGAAATAATTGCGGAAATGAAAACCGTCTCAGATGAAATTAAATCCCTCGACGATGAACTGCGCAGAGTTAATGAAAAGCTGAACGAACTTTTGATGTGGGTACCGAATTTGCCTCACGAGAGTGTGCCGGTCGGACTTTCCGAAGCGGACAACGTTGAAGTTCGGAAATGGATTCCTGAAGATTTTTCTTTTGAAAAAGATTTTGAATACCTCGATCATGTGGAGTTGGGGAAAAAACTGGGCATACTCGATTTTGAACGTGGTGCAAAAATTAGCGGTTCGGGTTTTCCGGTCTATTTGGGCAAAGGTGCAATGCTTGAACGGGCGCTTATCAATTTTATGTTGAACTACCATATCCAAAAACACGGATACAAGGAAGTGTTAACACCTTTTTTGGTTAATGCCGATTCAATGAAGGGAACGGGACAGCTACCCAAGATGCAAGAGGATATGTATTTCTGCGAAAAAGATAATTTATATCCCATCCCCACTGCGGAAGTGCCGATTACAAATTTGCACCGTAATGAAATTTTAAGTGAAGAAGAATTGCCGCTTAAATATGTCGGTTTCTCTGCTTGCTTCCGCCGTGAAGCCGGTTCATACGGTAAAGAATCGAAAGGGTTTTTGCGCGTTCATCAATTCAATAAGGTTGAAATGGTGAAGTTTGTTAAACCTGAAGATTCGTATAACGCCCTCGAAGCTTTGGTAAAAGATGCCGAAGATATTTTAAAAGAATTGAAAATACCTTACAGGGTAATAATGCTTGCTACCGGTGATCTTAGTTTTGCCGCCGCCAAATGTTACGATTTGGAAACTTGGTCGCCTGCCGAAGAAAAATGGCTCGAGGCTTCTTCCTGCAGCAACTTCGAAAGCTTTCAAGCCCGCCGTGCCAATATCCGTTTCAGAAGAAAAAACAATAAAAAACCGGAATTTTTGCATACGCTTAACGGTTCCGGACTTGCAACAAGCAGGTTAATGGTTTCGATTCTTGAAAATTATCAAACACCGGAAGGAAAAGTTATCGTTCCGAAAGTATTGCAACCCTATACGGGTTTTAATGTTATCGGTTAAGCGGTTTTTGAATTAACGTTAATTCTGATAACGTAAATATTTTACCTTAAGAAATTAATCCCATTTCTTTGTATTTTATATTGTGTAATAGCAACGGGACTTAATGGAAAGTTTATTAAAACTTAATAAATATTTTTTTAAATATAAAAAACCGTTACTAAGCGGGTTTATATTTATACTGATTTCCGATGTTGCACAGGTAACAATTCCCGTCTTTCTGAAAAACAGCATTAACACACTTCAAAAATCTGCCGATTATCCGGCATTGTTGCGGTATGCCGCTTTGATTTTGGGCGCTGCAATTATAAGCGGAGTGTTCCGTTTTCTGATTAGGGAAACGATAATTGTAACTTCCAGGAAAATCGAATACGATTTGAGAAACGATTTCTGGGCTCATCTGATAAAATTGCCTCTGCGGTTTTTCCGGAATAACTCCACCGGAAACATAATGGCACATGCCACAAACGATATTAATGCCGTACGGATGTACATCGGGCCGGTTGTGATGTACTCGGTCGATACGTTTGTAAAGTTTGTTTTAATAATTTCCGTGATGATCTCAATCGATCCGCTGCTTACACTGTATGCGCTTCTGCCTCTGCCTTTTCTTTCTTATTTTGTTTATAAGTTGAGCAAGAAAATCCATAAGAAGTTTACCAAAATTCAAGAAAAATTCTCCGAGCTTACAACAAAAGCGCAGGAAAATTTTTCCGGCATAAGGGTAATTAAAGCTTACGTGCGGGAGCAAAGTGAAATCGAACAATTTAAAAAGTTAAGCAGCGATTATCTCGAAAGGAATATGGATAAAATCCGTATTCAAGCTTTCTTTATGCCTATGCTGTTTATGATTACCGGTATTTCAATAATCGTTGTGATATGGGTCGGCGGAAGTATGATTATTCAAAATAAAATCACCCTTGGCGAAATTATGGCTTTTGTAGCATATCTCGGAATGTTGATTTGGCCTATAATCGCTTTCGGTTGGATAATAAATATCAGTCAACAAGCGTCGGCCAGTATGAAAAGGCTTTTGCATATTTGGTCGGAAGACGAAGAAATTAAAAATACCGGACTTACCGATTTTACAATTAAAGATATCCGTGGCGATATCGAGTTCCGTAACGTTTACTTCCGGTACAATAAGAATTTACCTTTTGTATTAAAAAATATTAATCTTAAAATTCCGGCGGGCTCCACGCTTGCAATCATCGGGCATACTGGCTCTGGAAAAACAACATTGGTAAATTTAATTCCGCGTTTATACGATGTAAGCAAAGGTGAAATTCTAATTGACGGCAGACATATTAAAGAAATTCCCCTTGAAGTTTTACGCGGCAAAACCGGCTTTGCACCGCAAGAAACTTTTCTTTTTTCCGATACACTGAGAAACAATATCCTTTACGGTTTGAACGGGAACGGAAAAGCGGACGAAATTTTGGAAGAGGTATCCGGAATAGCACAGTTAAAAAAAGACGTTGAACGGTTCCCGGAAAAATTTGAAACCGTGCTGGGGGAACGGGGTATCACGCTTTCGGGCGGACAGAAACAACGAACGGCTTTAGCACGCGCCTTGGCAATTCATCCGAAAATTTTGATACTTGACGATTCTTTTTCCGCAGTCGATACGAACACGGAAGAAGAAATTTTAAAGCGGCTGAAAAAATTTATGCAGGGCAGAACCAGTATCATCATTAGTCATAGAATTTCCACCGTTAAAGATGCCGATAAAATAATTGTGATTGAAAACGGTGAAATAGCCGAAGAAGGCAAACACAATGAGCTTGTTAAACTTGGCGGAATTTATGCCGGTTTGCATTACAAGCAACTCCTGGAAGAAGAATTAAAAGAGATTA
>JALSTB010000051.1 GCA_026983955.1 Melioribacteraceae bacterium | reverse complement strand
TGCATCTGTGTAAATCCGTGGTTAATAATAAAACCACAGATAACTCAGATAAACCCGGATTTGAAAAAAATTTTAACCGAAAGAGGCTAAAACAAATTTGTTACCGATCTTAACAAAATCAAAAGAGATGTTAAGATTCTGACTTCCGCTTTTAAAAACAACCTTCAAAATATAATGTTTAACACCATCAATGTTTTTTGTCTGGAATTTACCGTATTCATACGAATCGCTTAACTCAAGGTAAGCCTTTATTTTTTTGCAATTCCGTCTGACAATGCTTTTCTCCTCACGCACGCCGTAGTTTAATGTGGAAGTCAGATATCGGTCTTTGTCGTCGCCCGTGTAGGCAAAATAACCGCTTGCTTTTTGGTATTTATTCCCTTTGCTCAATTTGAAAATTTCCGATAAAGTCGATTTAACTTGATCTTCAGGTTTTTCTGATTGAGCAAATAAAACGGCGGAGGTTAATAGAAAAAGAAGTATTAGACCTGTATATTTTTTATAATCAATCATTATTTTCCCCGTGGTTGTTAATAATTTAACAAGTAGAAAGCCAAATTGTTGCACTCAAACAGTAATTAAAATACAAAAAATATTAACTTGAAAAAACATCAATATGTAAAATGTTTTATTTTTTCACCCCGTTCACCAATTTGCGTCATGGCTTCAATACCGATGGAAAGATGAATATCAACAAATTGTCTTGTAACTTCTTTGTCCAATTCCTCGGTTTTTATTCCCTCTGGAATCATGGGTAAATCGGATACGAGCAGTAATGCACCCCGTGCAATTTGATTGGCATAACCAACGACAAACACAGTCGCGGTTTCCATATCAATTCCTATTGCCCCAAGATGACGCAGATACGCTTTGAAATCCTCATCCCATTCCCACAATCTTCTATTCGTTGTGTAAACTACACCCGTACGGTATTCCAAATTCCGCTCGACTATCTTTTGTGACACGAATTTGTGCAATTTGAATGAAGGCAATGCCGGAACTTCGGGTGGTGCGTAATCGTTACTTGTTCCTTCACCACGTATTGCGGCAATGGGCAAGATGAAATGACCGATTTCGGTGGACTTTTTTAATCCTCCGCATTTACCCAAAAACAAAATTCCCTTCGGCTGGCGTGCAATTAGCAAATCCATAATTGTTGCGGCATTTGCCGAGCCGATTCCGAAATTTATGATTGAAAGTCCGTTGGTATTGGTTGCCGTTTGCATCGGTCTTCCTATTCCTTTTACATCGCAATTGAATTTTTCTGCAAAATTTTCAACATAATTATAAAAATTGGTCAACAACATATAATCGCCGAATTCGTCGATTTGAGTTCCGGTATATCTTGGCAG
Source organism: Melioribacteraceae bacterium (assembly GCA_026983955.1). Taxonomy (GTDB): domain Bacteria; phylum Bacteroidota; class Ignavibacteria; order Ignavibacteriales; family Melioribacteraceae; genus BMS3ABIN04. Next base: position 15,773 of record JALSTB010000051.1, on the reverse strand, counting down.
CCAGTTTTTTGCTATGTCCAATTTGGTTTTCATAATCACCCTTTTATTTCTGAGATTTATGAGAAGAATTTAGTAAATAATTTTCAATTTTTAACAAAAGTAATGCAAACAGATATCCCAATGCGGAGCCTAAAATCATACCGGCCAACATATCGGAAGGGTAATGAACGCCTATGTAAGGTCTGGAAAAAGCCACAAGAAATGCAACAGATAAAAGTATGTTTCTGTATTTCGGATACAGTTTTGAAAAAAACACAGCGATGGCAAAATTGTTCAATGCGTGTGAAGAGGGCATCGAATACGTTCCGCCGCAAGAAACCAAAAGCCGTACGTCGTCCAACACATTGCAAGGGCGTTGCCGCGCAATAAGATTTTTCAGAAATGAACTGCTGAACTGATCGGATACGGCAATCAGAATCAATGCACCGATTGCGGCAAATTTACCTGCTTTTCCGCCTTGGAAGAACAAAATTCCAAGTAAAATCAACCATGCAATGTACCAATGAGAAACATCGGTTATAAACACGAAAAATTTATCGAAAACGGGGTTTGCCAGAGAATGGTTTATAAAATAAAATAATTTCACGTCGATCGAATATAAAAATTCACTCATTTGGGCATTCCAATGTGATTTAAATCAAAATAATACTTATTATCCCTAAAACTCTTAATAAATAAAATAACTCTTCGATAATACCAATTGTGCAAATATAACAAATGATGATTCAAAAAATAAGCTGAACCGCCAGATGTCGCAGCCGTTAAAAATTTTAAAATTCGAACCAACTGATCAAAATAAAGAGAATAAAAAAAAATTTTCGCCCGGTATCGAAAACGATGAAGTGGTTCCCTCGATTTTATTTCCACTAAAAATTGCCGCTATCATTACTGCGGTTGCAGGGGTGCTCGCTCTTATTTTCGAAGTAAAGATTTTTATTTCTTACTCGTTTGAAATTTATTTAGCAAGATTGTTCTTAACTGTGGTCGCTTTCATTGTATTGGTTATTGCGCAAACCAAATTCGGCAGAAAGCATCCGGCCGGACTACTTCATTTCTTTCTTGCCGGAGTTATATTTTCATTTGGATTTGTAGTGTTCAAACTCCCTTCTCATTTTTTACTTAATGCACTTATCGTAATTTTTTTAATTTTCACACTCTCTATTTTTCTCGGGTGGAAAAATATTAATCAAGCCGCCGTTTTAATTTTGTACTTCACCGTATTCGGCGTGGTTGTTTTTTTGAAAGGAATTGATGTAACCGGACCGGTAAATTTACCGGTTTTAATTACAATTGCTTTCCTTTCTTTCCTTTCGATGTTTATTAACAAATTGACTTACAGGAACAAACTTAAGTTGATTGATAATTTCAATTCTATGGTGAGGGAGTTAAATGAAATTGACGATGAAGATTCGCCTTTACATAAGCCGGATTTGAAAATTGATGATATATTGGAAGACAATCAGCTTTTGGGATTTTTCAGAATAGATAACAAAGGGAAGTTCAAATATGTTAACAGGGGATTCATCCGGATTTTGAAGTATGAAGATAAAAACGAATTGCTGAAGAAAAAAATTGGCGAAGATATTTTTGCCGATGCCGGAGAATTTGATGAGATATTTAAAATTGTTAAGGGCAAAGGAAACATAAAAGAAAAAAAGGTTAAGCTGAAAACAAAAGACGGAAATGCCATACCGGTTCTGTTCACAATGCAAAAACCGTTACAGGAAAAGAAAGAAGGTTTTACCGGCATTTTTGTTGACGTTTCTTCGTATGATACCGAAATAGAAAAATTAAACGCAGAGCTCAAAAAGCTCAAGAAGGAAATCAGTGATACGAGTTTACACGCTTCAACGGCAGAATACGCCAGCAATGTTAAAACCCAATTCCTTGCGAATATGTCGCACGAAATCCGTACGCCGATGAATTCCGTTTTGGGATTTTTAACGTTGATTGAAAACGGATTGTTCGAAAGTGAAAAGGAGTTGAAAGATTTTGCAAGAAATGCCAAAACCTCAGCCGAATCGCTTCTTGATATAATCAATAACATTTTGGATTTATCTAAAATAGAAGCGGGTAAAATGGATGTTGACGTAATGGAAACAAGCATTGAAGAAGAAGTGAATAAAGCGGTTTCAATTGTAACCCCGCTTCTCAACGAAAAGAATTTGGAATTGAAGATAGAAATTTCTCCCGATTTGCCCGAAACCGTTTACGGCGATGGCGCAAAGTACAGGCAAGTACTTGTAAACTTATTGAATAACGCAATTAAATTTACGGATACCGGTTCGGTTGGCGTGAAAATTCAAAAAGAAACTCAGACCGATGCAATAGTTAAAATAGAAACTTCCGTAACCGATACCGGCAAAGGAATACCGGAAGAACAAATTCCCATCTTGTTCAAACCCTTTACACGCTTGGAAAATTCAATGCAAAAAGAAGGAACCGGTTTGGGATTAATGATTTGCAAGGAATTTGTAAAACTTATGGGCGGGGAAATCCAAGTTGAAAGTGAACCGGGCAAGGGAAGTACCTTCACGTTCACAACTGTGTTCAGCTTGTATGAAGAATTCAATCCCGAGGAATTCAGAGAAAAAGAATATCAGGAAGAAGTTGAGGAAAAACCTGAAACACAAGATAATTTTGCCGGGGCGGAAGATGAGCCGGTGTTGGTCGAAAATATGTTTGAAGGTGAATTCATTCCGTTGGCAAAACCCGTTAAGACGAACGGTAAACGGAAAAACCTGTTGCTTGTTGAGGACAATCCGATAAGTCAAAAAGTTGAACTGAAACTTCTGCGCGATGCTGGTTACGAAGTGGAAGCTGTAACAAACGGTTACGATGCCATTGAAGCAATTAAAACCGGCAAATTTGATTTGGTATTGATGGATATAGAAATGAAAGACATGAACGGATTGGAAGCGACAAAAAAAATAAGACAAATGGTGCCGCCGGTAAACAGCATTCCAATAATTGCGGTAACTGCGCATTCGAGCATGAAAGACAGGGAAAAATGTTTGGCTGCAGGTATGAACGATTACATTGCCAAACCGATAAATATTAACTTCTTGAAAATGACAATAGATCAGTGGCTGAACGACGATTAAACCGCTCAGCCGTTAAAATCAAGCCATAGTTAGAACTTCGCGAATGTGCTCCAGCGCCCAATCTATTTCTTCTTTTTTGATTATTAAAGGTGGAGCAAAACGGATTACATTTTCGTGAGTTTCTTTTGCCAATATTCCTTTTTCCTTTAATGCTTCACAAAATCTTCTCGCGCCGCCGGCTTCGTCTTTCAATTCAACACCGATAAACAATCCTTTGCCGCGCACTTCTTTAACGTGTGGCGAATCGATTTTTTTCAATTCATTTATAAAATATTTACCAAGCCTGTCGGATTTGTTAATTAAATCTTCATCAATTAAAACTTTTAACGCTTCGCGTGCAACGGCTGCGCCAAGCGGATTACCGCCAAATGTGGAACCGTGATCGCCCGGATTGAAAACGCCCAAGACTTCTTTACGTGAAAGAACCGCTGAAACGGGATACAATCCGCCGGAAAGAGCTTTGCCTATTGTTATTGCATCGGGTTTTATTCCTTCATGCTCGAAAGCAAATAATTTTCCGGTTCTTCCCAAACCGGTTTGTATTTCATCGGCAATGAATAAAACATTATTTGCTTTGCAAATTTCGTATGCTTCTTTCAAATAACCATCGGGTGGAACCACAACACCGCCTTCACCTTGAATCGGTTCAACAATAAAAGCCACGGTGTTTTCCGTAATGGCGTTCTTCAAATCTTCCGCATTGCCGTATTCTACAATCTTAAATCCCGGGGTTAAAGGACCGAAGCCGTCTTTGTATTGTTCTTCGGTGGAAAAACTGATGATGGTTATTGTTCTGCCAGCAAAATTATTGGTGCACGCAATAATTTCGGCTTTGTTTTCTTTAACACCTTTAACTTTGTAGCCCCATTTGCGCGCGGCTTTTAATGCGGTTTCAACAGCCTCTGCACCCGAGTTCATCGGTAACACCATTTCGAAACCGGTCAGTTCACACAATTCCTTGTATAATAATGGAAGCTGATTATTGCGGAAAGCGCGTGAAGTTAAAGTTACTTTTTCCGCTTGTTCTTTCAGTGCATTAACAATTCTGGGATGGCAGTGTCCTTGGTTCACTGCCGAATAAGCAGCAAGGCAGTCGAGATATTTATTTCCTTCAACGTCGTAAACCCAAACTCCTCCGGCTTTTTCAATTACTACATCCAACGGATGGTAATTATGCGCACCATATTTTTCTTCAAGAGCAATATAATCTTGTGTGTTCATAAATATTCCTTTTTTTAATTAAAAAATCACTCCCGAAAATTTATGAAATAAAAATCTGAGTTCCGAACATTTTGGTAAAAATTTATTTGAGTGATTGATTTGGTTATATTTGTGTCGTAATAATTAAACTTTCCGGGGAAAAAGATGAGTGTAAAAACATTTGAATTTACCGTTTCCACAAAGGGTGGAACCGACATAATCGATATTACCTCACAAGTACAAAAGATAGTTGCCGGTAGCGGAATGAACGAAGGAAGCGCTCTTGTTTTTGTGCCGGGTTCAACGGCAGGAATAACAACAATTGAATATGAACCGGGATTACTTAAGGATTATCCGGAATTCATGGAAAAAATCATTCCTTCAAATATCCGTTACCATCACGATGATACTTGGCACGACGGCAACGGGCATTCGCACGTACGGGCCGCTCTTCAAGGCGCTTCGTTTACCGTGCCGTTTACAAATTCAAGTCTGTTGTTGGGAACCTGGCAGCAAATTATTTTAGTTGATTTCGATAACAGACGAAGAAACCGGAGAATAATTGTTCAAGTTAACGGGGAATAAAATTGAAAAAGACCATTACTGTTTTCGGAAGTTCTTTCCCAAAGCCCGGGGATGAAGAATATATTTCCGCTTATAAATTAGGCAGATTGTTAGGCGAAAATAATTTTAATGTTTGTTCCGGTGGCTATCGTGGAATAATGGATGCGGTTTCCAAAGGTGTTACCGAAACCGGCGGTGAAGCAATAGGAATAACGGTTGACCTTTATAACGTGAAGCCTAGCCGGCACTTAACGAGAGAAATTAAATGCGGTTCGTTGTTTGAAAGAATTGAAAAATTGATTGATACGGGCGACGGTTACATAATTTTACCCGGTGGAACCGGAACGCTGGTTGAGCTTTCCGTTGTATGGGAATTTATGAATAAAAATATGATGAAATTAAAACCGGTCGCTTGCGTTGGAGAGTTCTGGCGGAAAGTTGTTGAATCTGTTGATGAGCGAATGGAATACGAAGGCAGGCGAACCGGATTAGTGAAAATCTTTAACGGAATCGATGAAGCTGTGGAATTTATAAAAAGTAATATCAAATAATTTAAAATTAAGAAAGTAAATTTTTAATTCTGTGAAATTTATTCAATTTGTCGAATCTGTTTTTAAAAATAAAAAGGGACGAAATTTTTCCGTCCCCTTTTTCTTTCAATAAATTTCCAATCTATTTTTTCTTTTCTTTATTGTTGTTCTCGAGTTTCCGGTTGAAAATCGCTTTGTATTGTTTAACCAAATCTTTCGCACGCGGATCGTTAGGTAAAGCGTTTTCCAATGTTTGCAATGCTTTATCGAATTTGTCCATCTCATTCAAACGGCTGTAAATTTCACCGAGCATAAAATAAGGGTTATATTGCGATTGCAAATTACCCAACGGATTTTTCTTTATTTGTTCGAGCAATGTTTTTTCTATTTCGCGTGCAAGAGGTTCGTATTTGTCTTTTGCACCGGCACTGTAATACAAATTGGCAACGTCGTTAAGAATTCTGTAATCCATCGGGAAGAGCTTACGCGGTATTTTGTATTCCATAGTATCCAAAACCGCAACAGCATCTTTTTCCCGTTTTGTATTCAGATAGTAAAAGGCTAAACGCAAAAACGGATTGCGGTAATTGAGCGCCAGTCTGCGATGATTATCATTAAAGAAAATGGTTGAATCGCGCAAACCGCGGAATTTAAAGCCCGGATGAAACTCGCGATAAAATCCTTCCGGTTCTTCAAGTAAATGTTGGCGCATAATTTTTTCGTTAACGGCTCTGAAGAAATCTTTTTGACGTACGGGTGTAAGCTTGTAAGACATTCCTTCCATTACCAAATAATCATCAAGTCCTATGTTGCCTTTTGTTCCGGTGGTAATAGCAAAATAGATCGGGCGTTTCCATTTGTTCGATTTTACTATATCGAGAACCACCAAATCTTGAACCCGTACTGCTTTTATATTCCCGAATTGTACCGTGTTTTCCATTTTCCAGGTTATTTTGCCTTTATTTATAATGGATGTATCGGTAACGCCGAATTTTGCGTAAACGTCTTTGGGCACCGGAATTGAAATTGTTTTCGGTTTCCATTGTGCGGGGCCTATCCTGTCTATTTCAGCGTCGGAGAGACTAAGTGCAACTTTATCCGTTCCGTACGGTGTGGTATGTTTCAGTTGTTTGATGTACCACGGTGTGTTTAACAAGCTGAGATTGACAATTCTAACATCGCGCCGTACACCTTCAACATCTTGCAAATACCAAACGGGGAAAGTGTCGTTATCGCCGTTGGTAAATAAAATTGCATTGGGTGCTGCACTCTGAAGCAGGTTGTATGAGTAATCCCACGGCACAAAATTTCTTGAACGGTCGTGCGTGAAATAATTGGCTTGCAGCATATTAACCGGCACGAAAACAAATCCGATTGCAATTGCCACTATCGTTGCAATCTTTGCCGTTTTGAAATCTTTAATGTACTCTTGTATAATTTCAAAAATTCCGCGCATACCAAGCGCAATCCAAAGTGAATAAACGAAGAAAGCGCCGACGTAGAAATAATCGCGTTCCCTCGGTTGCGGTTCTTGTTGGTTTTGGTAATATGCAGTAAGATAACCAAGGAAAATAAACAGAACCAAAAATGCGGAGGCGATTTTCCAATCTTTTTTAAAATGATACCACAGTCCGAACAAACCGAGAATAAAAGGTATGGCAAAAAGTTGGTTGAATTTTACTCCGGCATCCTGAACTGTTGAAACCCTTCCTATGTAATTCCACATCAAGTATCTGTTGAACATGTGGTTCATTTGGTAGCGGATAAGGAAATCCAGATCGCTTCCATAGTCTTTGTAAATTCGTTGTTGATGCGGTTCTTGCGAAAATCTTCTTTTGAACATCGGTTGATCGCCATATTGCTCGCGGTTGAGATATGAAACCAAGCCCGGTACGGTGTCCGGATTGTTAAGATTTATCGGCGGTTCTTGGTTTGCGCGGATGATTATCATTGTGTAAGTCGTAAATCCTAGCAAAACAAATAGAAACGCTTTAACAATAAGATTAAAAGTTGCTTTATTGTTTTTGTTTGTCCAGTGAATTAAATAACCGAAGACACCTAAGATTGCCAAAAGAACAACTACGTTCATTGTGAAATCGGCATCGGAAAGGGTGGCGATTAGAATTGTGGTGTATTTTATCACACCGGGGTAAACGCCCATCAAAATTAAGCCGCCTATAATCACGGGAATGTAAATTGAATTTTTTTGAAATATTTTTTTGTAAAACGCACCCATGTAAATCAAACTTGCGAAGCCTACTATCATTAAAAATCTTGAATCGAACGCTTTGTTTTCTTGCGGTGAAAGGGGATGGTTGGGTGTCGACGACCACAAGGCGGCGGCAATAACGGTAACCAATGCAATGTGACCCAAAAAGATGTATGATGTTTTCAAATAAACTTCTTCATCGCTCAAATATTTTCTATAATATATTACCATTACAATTGTAACCAAACCGAGCAACGACATTAAGTGCACACCGGTTGAAAGTCCGATTAAATAAGCAATCATAATCAAATATTTTTCATTATCCGGTTGGTCGGCTTTTTCGTTCCAAACCATAAGCAGCCACGTTACAAATGCAATAAAGAAAGTTGCGGAAGCATAAACTTCAGCTTCAACCGCATTGAACCAGAAGGTATCGCTGAATGCCAAAGAGAGTGCACCGATTGCGGCGGCGGAGTATGTTAAAATTGCGTCGAATAAATTATCGTGTTTACCGCCTTTCCAATTCAATATCACTTTTACAGCAACCAAATAGAGAAAAAGAATGGTGAACGAACTGGTTAAAACCGAAATGGTGTTTACTCTCAATCCGATGTTATCCACGAATGGAATCATCGAGAAAAGTCTTCCAACTAGTAAAAACAAAGGTGTTCCGGGAGGATGCGGAACTTGCAAATGGAATGCGGAAGCAATAAACTCACCGCAATCCCAGAACGATACCGAAGGTTGTACCGTTGAGAAATAAGTAAAAAATGCAATTAGAAAAACAAGAAATCCTATTAGTTTGTGTAATTTTTTATCGTCCATTAGTGCCTCGTGAATTCCGTTAAACTTTAATTATCTTTATCTGTCCCGGGTTTTTTGAAAAGATGGTCGAAATTTTTCTTTTCCCTGTTTACGTAATATCTTGTATAAAGATCTTTTAACTTTTCCATCGATAATCTGTCCAAATCTTCATCGTCTTTATGGCGTTTGAGCAACATCGAATATACTTCTTTGTCTTTCGAGGAAAATTTTCTCTCGAAGCGTTTTAATTTTTCGAAGTAATTTTTTTGTTCCCTGTAACTCATTTTCCCAAAATAGTTTTGTTCAAGCCCAAAATATAAGAAATTCTCGTGATTAAAATTGAACCGTAATCAAACAAAAAATGATTTATAAATTGATTTTTGAGGCAAGCTGCGGAAACCACTCATTTACTTTTGTTAAAAAGTGATTGGCGGAAGCATCCCAAGTAAATTTTTCAGCCCAATTTTTAGCATTGGCGGATAGCCGTTGGCGTTCCTTCTTATCTTTAATCAACATTAATATTTTTTCCGCCAATTTATTCGGGTTTCCGTATGGTGTAAGTAATCCTGTTTCGTTATTGCGTATTGAATCCCTTAATCCCGGTACATCGGAACCAATTGCCGGTGTGCCCATTGCATTTGCTTCGATGATTGTTATTCCCCAACCTTCCTTCATTGGCATTGAAACGAACAGCCATGCTTTGCTTAATAATTCTGCTTTTTCTTCTTCACTAACATAACCCTGAAATTTTACCATCGAATCCAAATTTTTATTTTTCACATAAGCCTTCAACTGTTCTTCATTATCTCCCGTGCCTGCAATAACAAATTGCAAATCGGGAATTTCGGTTTTTAATATGTCAACCGCATCCACAATCGTTTCGAGATTTTTATATTTCTTTATTCTCCCGATGTAGGTAATCAGTGGAAATTCCGATTTTTTAATTTTTATTTTTTTAAATAATTCGTGATTTATTGCGTTGTACAAGATATCCGTTCTGTTTTCGGGTTGTCCCAGTTCAATCAACTCACGCCGTGTACTTTCCGAAACGGTGAAAATAGGCGTGTTACCGTAGTATTTCGGAATTTGTTTTTCTTTATTAATGATGTAGAAGGCCAATGGGGCGGGAATTTCCTTATACAATGAATCCCCGTGAATGTGGTGAAGTATGCCCACAACCGGTTCGCGAACGTACCGGGGGGTAAACAAGGGAATTTTTGAAATGTCGTCCACAATCAAATCGTATTTTGTTTTGATGGTTTCGTAATACGCTTTGAATTGCTTGTCGAATAAAAATTTGTTACCTATTCTTATTATTTTAATTCCGTCAACCGTTTCTTCTTCGGGTGCGCCTTTAAATTTATGTGCAACCAAAGTTACGGCATTACCCTTGGCAACAATTCGCTTGAAAATTTCGTGGAAGTGTATTTCGGCGCCGCCCATTTCGGGGTTTTTTATACAACGCCAGTTTATCGCCAAAATATTCATCTTGCCCGGAACAATTATAAAAAGTCAAATATTTTGTTTTCCAATATATTATTTTATTCGCTATAATGAACGGTATTTGGAAAAAGTAAAAAAAGGAAGGATGAGCTGCTGAAATGTCATCGAAACTGCCGGAAGGAAAACAATTTCTTGATGTATCGGATTACGCACGGCCGTTTGCTTTAGCATTGGTTAAAATCTTGATGCCTACAAAAATAGGAGCTTATACACTTACCACCTTGTTTTTGATTACGGGAATTACGGCTTCGCTTTTGATTTATTATAATTTTATTTTACCTCTGGCAAGTGTTCTGATTTTATTAAAAAGTATGTTGGATGCAGCAGACGGTGAAATTGCTAGACAACGCAACCAGCCTTCAATTGTCGGCAGATATTACGATTCGGTTTCCGATTTTATTGTCAATGTGTTTTTGTTTTTTAGTATAGGACACATCACCGGAACCGGAACATGGAAAATCATCATCGCATTATTGCTTTTCCATTTGCAAGGAAGCGTTTACAATTATTATTATTTGGTTAAACGGTACCAAGTTAAAGGAGATAGAACAAGCAGAATATTGGAATTTAAAACACCGGCGCCTTTTCCGCGGGATAATCCCGTGCTTCTGAAATTTTTGCATCTGGTTTACATCACAATTTACGGTTGGCAGGATTTGTTGATTTTTTCTTTTGATAAGAAAGCTATGAATACAAAAGAATTACCGGATTGGTTTCTTACTTTGGTCTCATTCCTCGGTTTGGGTTTTCAACTTTTGGTTATTGCATTTTTGCTGTTAATAGGCAAACACGGTTCTACGGTTTTCATTTTTACATATCCTTTTACGGTATACGCAATTTTCATAATTATAATCAGAAAAATTTTTGTAAGATGATACCTATAATTTAGAGCCTAAAAAGAATTCCTATTGGAAATAAATTTTTTTTGTTATACTTTTAAAATGATGAAACAGTCAATTCAAATATTGGAAAAATTTGATGATGTAATCCAGATAACCGTTGCCGTTATCATTTTTGCGGTGGCGGGTATTGTATTGGTAGTTGCCGGTATCCATTTCGTAATGCACTTCAGAGATGATTTTTCCTATGCATTGATAATGTTTATTCACGAGCTTTTGATGATTATGATTTTGCTCGAGTTGGTTTATACCATAATCACATTTTTGAAGGAACACACCATACCTCTTGAACCTTTTATCATAATCGGTATAATTTCAAGTTTAAGGAAACTTTTAACTATTGGTGCGCAAATGTCAATTTCCGAATCGGAAGCGGTAATGGCCGAACAAGCTTTTCAGCATTATGTTATCGAGCTGATTTTGAATACCGGCATTGTTTTCGTATTGGTGTTGGCGTTATTCATTATCCGCAAATTCAAAACCTTTCAGACTTCAAACTAAAAATTATTTTCAGCATTCAGGCGTTGTAACCTTTCTTTCAGAAAAGTATTCCTTTTGATTGCACGGTTCGTACGGATTGCTTTTTCAATTGCAAGCTTATCCCCAAGTAAATAAACTTTTTCTTTGCCCCGTGTGACCGCAGTATAAATTAAATTTCTCTGAAGCATAATTGAATGTGATTTTAGAATCGGAACAAGCACAACAGGGTATTCGCTTCCTTGTGATTTATGGATGGAGATTGCATAAGCAAGTGAAATCTCATCCAAACCGGTTGAAGCATATTCTATTAATCTGCCTTCGAAATTAATCATAACAGTTTGTTCCGCTTTGTCGTAGTGGTAAATTATCCCTATATCACCGTTAAATATTTCTTTATCATAATTATTTTTAGTTTGCATTACTTTGTCGCCAACTCTGAATCTCTTGCCAAGTAAGTCGATTTTTTCCGAGCCGGGATTCAATACTTCTTGAAGTTTTAAATTTAAATTGTCAATTCCTATTTTACCTTTGTACATCGGTGAAATCACTTGGATATCTTTGAGTGGGTCGTAGTTGAAATTTTCAGGCAAGGTTTTGGAACATAGTTCAATTATTTTGTTTAATACATCGTTTTCGGAGGAACTTAGAAAAAGTGTAAAATCGTTACCGGTATTTTTTGTTTCGGGGAACATTCCGTTGTTAATCCGGTGTGCATTTACAATAATTCCGCTTCCGATTTCCTGCCTGTGGATTTTAGTTAATTTAACGGTTTTTACAACTTGCGAATCGATAATATCGCGTAAAATATTACCTGGACCGATGGGCGGGATTTGATCGACGTCTCCCACAAGAATCAATCCGGCATGTTCCGGTAGAGCGTCCAATAAACTGTGAAACAAATATTGGTCGATCATCGAAGCTTCGTCAACTATCACGATATCGGTATCAAGAGGGTTTTCATTGTTGATAACAAAGCGGTTTTCAAGAGGATTGTATTCGAGCAAACGGTGAATGGTTTTAGCTTCTTGTTCCGTACTTTCCGCCAGCCGTTTTGCGGCTCTACCCGTCGGTGCACACAATGAAGTTTTAATCTCGTTCAGTTTGAAGTAATCGATTAAAGTTTTAATTACAAAAGTTTTTCCGGTTCCGGGACCTCCGGTTATAACCAATAATTTATTTTTAATAGCCGAATTAAGGGCATCAGCTTGCTCGTCGGTTAATTTGTATTTTTGAGAATTTATTATTCTTTCCGGTTCCACGTTTTTAATATCACCAAAATTAAAAGGCGGGGAATTCATTATTCCGGTCAGCTTGAATGCAATCTGGGTTTCCGAAAAGTAAAGAGGGAATGAATAAACATATTCACCGCCATCACCTGATTCGCGCTCGATGTAAACGTCACCGCTTCTTTCCAATGAATAAACTGCATCGTAAATTAATTCGCTATCTACTTTGAGCATATTGAAAACTTCTTTTACCAAATCGCGCAGAGGATAAAATGAGTGTCCGTCATTTGCAAGCAAAGTTAATTTGTATAATACCGCCGCCTCAATTCTAACTTGTGAATCGTGTGCCAATCCGATTTTATAAGCAATTTTGTCCGCCGTTAAAAAACCGATTCCTTCAATTTCGCTTGCAACCGAATACGGGTTTTGTTCAATAATATCAAGTGTATCTTTTCCGAATCTGTGGTAAATTTTAAGTGCAGTGTTTACGGGCAGCCCTAGTTTTTGCAAAGAGAAAATGATTTCGCGCGATTCTCTGATTTTATTCCACGCTTTACTTATTAACCCGAATCTCTTTTTCCCGATGCCTTTTATTTTTTTTAACTCGTCTATTCTGTTATCCAAAACGTTAAATGTGTTTTGCCCGAATTTTTCGACTATTGCTTTTGCCAGTTGCGGACCTATGCCTTTCAACAAAACCGATTCCAAATATTTTTCGATTTCATTTTCCGCTTCGGGCAGAATTACTTCGTAACTTTCAACCTTAAATTGTTTACCATAATTGGGATGTTCGTAATAACTACCGCTGCACTTTACGTAATCGTCAATCCCAACTTGATATAGATTACCGACTATCGTAACGGTTTGCTTGTCTTGAGTTTTCACCAAAGCTATTGTGTAATGATTTTCTTCATTGCGGAAAATGATTCTAATTATTTTACCTTGCAATTCTTCGTTCATTTATTATTCAACCGTTTTTTCTTTGTGCCTTTGTATAATTCGAATTTGTGAAATTTACATTCGATTGCTCCATTGTACAAAGTTAATTTCTTAGACGGTCGTAGCCCGACATGTTTAATAGCCGTTTTATCACCACTTAAAATCCAAGCTTCGTATCCGGTAAAATTTTGTTTTAAAACATCCCCGAATGATTTATAAAGTTCAATTAAACTTATACTTTTTAATCTTTCACCATATGGAGGATTTGTAACAATTATGCCGCTTTCCCCGTTTTTTGATATTTGTGTAAAGTCTTTTACCGTCAAGGTAACGGGCGCGTTCAAGCCAGCACGTGAAATGTTTTTACGGGCAATTGCAATAGCTTTTTTTGAAATATCACTTCCGGCAATTTTAATTTCCGGTTTACGGATTTTTTCTTTTAACAGGGTTTTAATTTTATTGTACATATTTTCGTCGAAATCATTCCAGTTCATAAACCCGAAATCATTGCGGTTCAGGTTGGGAGGGATATTAGCGGCTAACATTGCAGCTTCGGCTACAAGTGTTCCGGAGCCGCACATCGGATCGAGAAAATTTGTGTCCCCTTTCCAACCGGTTAAGAGAATCATTCCGGCGGCAAGTACTTCATTAAGCGGAGCGCTGCCGCCTTCAATCCGGTAACCACGCCGGTGTAAAGATTTTCCGGAACTATCGAGATAAATATTACATTTATTATTTTGAATATGAAGATGAATTTTTAACTTTGGGTTCACAGTGTCAACATCGGGGCGCTTCCCGGTTTTATCACGGATTCTGTCAACAATTGCGTCTTTGAGTTTCAAAGCCGGATATTTCGTATGCTTGAAGATTTTTGAATTGACCACCGCATCGACGGCAAAAGTATGGTTAGGATTGAGATAGTTAAACCATTTTATATTTTTCGCTTTTGTGTAAAATTCGTCCGTGTTCTTAAATATGAAACTTCGCACGGGAACCAAAATCCGCAAAGCGGTGCGCAGTGAAAGGTTTGTTAAATATAATGTTTCCTTGTTCCCTTCAAATTCCACCGCTCTGTTTTTTACCGTAATGTTTTTTGCTCCGGAATTTTTTAATTCTTCCGCAAGAACTTCTTCCAAACCAAATAAAGTTTTGGCCAGAAATTTATTATACGACGGTACGTTCATCAATTAATCTATTCTTCCAAAATTTTGCTTACAACTTTTTTCCCGGCATTCAGTAAACCGGTTTTTGTTAAACGTGGCAGCAGGGTTTTCCAGTTTTTATTTTTGGCAAACACTTGTTTGAATAATGGCAATGCTTCATCGATTTTGTTTATGTTTACAAGAGTAACGGCATGCCAGAATTTCATTTCTTCATTACCGGGAAACATTTCTTCCGCTTTGGAATATTCTTTCATTGCAAGTTCCATATTTCCCGTTTCAACCGCATGGTCACCGTTATTCATATGTTCGTAAGCGCGGTGTATTTTCAATATTCTTTTTAATTCTTTTACCGGTTCGGGATTATCTTCAACGCGTAAATCTATTAAACGGTCTTCCCAAACTTTACCGGTGGATTTGCCTTTTACTACCAAAATTGCAGCGGATTGTTTCCCGCGAATGTCGCCGCCTTCATTTTGTGCCGCTTCCAATGCCGCAATCATTCTTTCCGCAAGTGGTGCTTTCGTATTTTCAAATGCATCAGCCATGGCTTTCCAAACCGTGTTTTTTAGCATCAGATTTGCTTGAACGGAAAAATTTTTGCCGGTTATGTGCCCCGCTTCCGGTATGCAGTTTTTCCCTGTGTATGCGGCAACTCTGCCTTTACTGTCCAAAATGGCTAATTGTCTTACATCGCGTCCGTCATCCGATTCAGTTAAATATTTTACAACTTGTTCCGGCGATAAACCTTGTTTAAGAAGCGCAAGACCACGGGGACCGAATGACGGATTAATAAAAGATTGTGTAGCTACAACGCCAACACCGGCTTCACCCCAAGCTACAAGTGATCCAACGGAAAACCAGTGCGACTGTACCGCGACACCCATTTCTCCGGTAACAGAATCCCTTGCAACAATCGAGTATGTGTGTACCAAATCCCCGGCGGGTTTTATGTTCTGTGAAAATATTATAATTTGTACATTCAAAAATAAAATAGTAAAATATTTTATTATCTTCATGGCGTCCCCTTGTGTATGTTGTGATTTTTTATAATTATACTCATTAGAATATCACCCGGTTTGGGTACCGGTTTATTATCTTTCGAATAAACAAGCAATTCGTGATCGGGTGTAATTAAAAAAAGTGGGATAATAT
>JALSTB010000050.1 GCA_026983955.1 Melioribacteraceae bacterium | reverse complement strand
CTTGCAACAATCGAGTATGTGTGTACCAAATCCCCGGCGGGTTTTATGTTCTGTGATAATATTATAATTTGTACGTTCAAAAATAAAATAGTAAAATATTTTATTATCTTCATGGCGTCCCCTCGTGTATGTTGTGATTTTTTATAATTATACTCATTAGAATATCGCCCGGTTTGGGTACCGGTTTATTATCTTTCGAATAAACAAGCAATTCGTGATCGGGCGTAATTAAAAAAAGTGGGATAATATTTTGTTCGCCGTATTTTTCTTTCATTTTTTCGTAATTAAATTCTTCGGTTATTTTTGTAGAACTTATTGCCGAATCATCGACAATTAATTCTTCAAGGGTGCACATTAAAGCCGAATCGCTGAATAAAATTCTGCCTCTTAGTTCCCTTGAAACTTCGTCAATTTTACCGTCCTTGTTTCTGTCCATTCCAATTTGAAAAACATTGGACGAGCCGAAGATTCTGGAAAATTGTAAAGCGGCCAAAGAGTTAACCTCATTGTTTGTTGTTAAGGCTATAAGTTTACCAATCCCGTCCAAATCTATTTCTTCAATAATAGATTCGGATAGAATATTTCCGGCAATGGCGTTCAGTCCTTCCATCCGGGCTTGCATTACGTTCGAACGGTTTGTATCGATCAGTAAAGTTTTAAAATGTTCATCATTTAAAGCTTTGGCAATTGACCGGCCTAGCTTGTGAGCTCCGACGATTAAGCAGCCTTGGGGATTTGATTCCGAGAGATCGAGTTTCTTTGCCAATGTGCTGGCGGTCAGACCGTATAACGTGATGGTTACGATTATTACCAAAAACATAACCGGCACAAGTGTTTCGGAACCGGTAATGTGTTTTTCACTTAACTCAATGGCAAACAAAGAAGTGATGGCTGCGGCAACAATACCGCGTGGTGCCATTCCCGACAAAAATATTTTCTCTTTTATTTTTAGCCCGGATTTTACTGTGGAAGCGAAAATTGCCGCCGGTCTTACCACTATTATTAACAACGCAACGAATAAAAAGCTACCCCAATTCAACAGCTGTAAATCGCTTAACTGCAAACGGGCGGATAGTACGATAAAAAGAAAAGAAATTAAAAGCACTCTTAGATTTTCTTTAAATTCGATAATATGATGAATGGTTACGTACTTTTGATTTGCAAGAATCATACCCATAACGGTCACGGTTAACAGTCCGCTTTCACTTTGCAAAACATTTGATAAGGCAAATACTCCGATAACCATTGTTAAAATGAACGGACTTTGCAGGTAATCCGGAACGGCGTCTTTTTTTAATAAGTAGATAATAAATGCACTGGTTGCCGCACCCATAGCAATTCCAATTATAAAACTTTTTAATATTGTATAAATTGCGATTGTGGTGGCTTCGGCTGGTCCGGCTGCAATTAAGATTTCGAAGACCAGCAAAGCCAAAATCGCACCGATGGGATCGTTAACAATTCCTTCCCATTTCAAAATTGCACCAACTCTGCCTTTGGGTTTTATTTGTCTTAGCATTGGTATTATAACCGTTGGACCTGTAACAACAAGAATTGCGGAAATTAAAAGTGAATGCCCCAATGGCAAATTTAGAAAATAGTAGGAAATTACAGTAGTTAATCCCCAAGTAACCAAATTCCCAATTGTGATTATGCCCCAAATTGTTCTGGAGATTTGCTTAAATTCATTAAAATGTAAACTTAAACCGCCTTCGAATAAAATAATTGCAACCGAGATTGAAACGAAGGGGAATAAAATATCGCCGAAAAATTCATCGGGATTCAAATACCCCGCAACCGGTCCAATTGCAATACCGATAATCATAAGCAAAAGTATGGATGGAAGATTAAATTTCCATGCAAGCCATTGGGCAACGGTACCCGCAACAACAATGATAGCAAAGCTAACTAAAATGTGTTCAGTCATAATAATTATCAGATGGTTTTAAAAAGCGGTTTCCCTGTTCAGCGGCATTGTCATGCATCGGCACCCTCCGCCGCCTCTGGCCAATTCGTCACCTTCAATTGTTATAACGATTTTCTTCTCATCATTCATATTGAATTTTGAGGAATCGAATTCGGAGGCTTTTATTATTTCAAAGCCGTTTTTGTTCAGCTCTTCAATAGTATAAACATTGCGTGCGTAACCCATAATTTTCCCGGGTGCAAGTGCAAAGAAATTTGCACCGCTGTGCCATTGTTCACGTTCTTGTGTCCATTCGTCCGTATTTCCCCCGCAATGAATGGGTTTTAGGTCAATCCCCAATGTCTTCAGAATTTCCAAAATGTTCGGCACTTCGCTAATGGATTTTACCTCGCCGTTGTCAATAACAATATGCACAGTGCGCAAATGATAATGCTTAAAAATAACCGGAGCGTAAACCATGCATTTATCATGATCAAGAAAAGTAAAAACCATATCGAGGTGAATAAAAGATTCGAGAGAGTTGGGTAGTTCTTGAACAATTATGTTTTTACGTTTTCCGGATTTTTTAAAATGATTAATTACAAAATCAACCCCGTGCGTAGTGGTTCTGTTTCCAATACCTATTAACACAATATCTTCACGTGCAACAATAACATCGCCGCCTTCTATAGTTATTTTCTCGGCTTTATCATCATAAAAAGGATTGATGGATTGGTTTTTCAATTTGGGATGAAATTTAAAAATAGTATCCATAATCATTGCTTCGCGTTCACGTACACGGCTTGCTAATTTCCCGACCAGAAGATTCCCGTACAAACCCATAGAACTGTCCCGCGTGAAAAACAAATTGTGCAATGGTTGAAGAGAATACCGTTCACGACTGAGAAAAGCGGTTAGATTGTTTTTAAGTATGGGAACGCCTTCAATCAATTGTTTGGCCAACTCATCATTGGGAAGAGACTCAAGCATGTTCTTGATATCTTCCGTTTTTTCATACCTGCAAACGTGTTTAAGCAAGTAAGATTTAGCTTCACCGTTTTGAAGAACGGATTTCAGCAAATCTTTAACTTCAAAAACTTTTGTTGTTTGTTCAAGTACCTTTTTGAATTCTGCGTATTCTTTTAAAGCTACGGAAAGATTAAGAATATCGCTGTATAAAGCCCGTTCGGCACTTTCGGGCGTCATGTTTTCCACTTCCTTTCCCGGAGTGTGAATGATTACCGAATTTAATTTCCCGATTTCCGAAGTGATGTTTACGTTCATATTAAGTTGAATTTATTTAATTTAAATTACATTTACTTAGGTATAACCCAAATGTTGTTTTCGATTTCGAGCTTTACATCGTCCAGATAAACAGCTCTGCCGCTACCTCCGGGTCTGAAGTCGGTTACGATATCAACGTGTTGAGCAGATTTATTCAAAATTCCGGCGTTGAATAATTCATCGATAATAGTATTTCTTTTTTCCCCTTCGGTATGATCGTCTACAAAACATTCGGGGTAGCTGGCACCTATTGCAATATGTAAAGTTCCGCCTACTTTTTCAACAAACAGCGGGTGTTTCAATACTTTCTCTATACCGTTATTCATACCCAGCGCCACTTCGCCCAACCGGTGCGAACCGCGGTCGGTTTCAATTATTTTTTGTAAAATATTCCCGCCTTGTTGAGCGCTGTATTGCGTAATCATTCCGTTTTCGAATTTCAAATAAATTCCCTGAATATCGCCGCCGCCTTGATAAACCGGAAGATCAACAAAAATTTCACCTTCAACGGTGTTGGCATCGGGACTTGTAAAAACCTCACCGTCGGGGAAATTTCTTTTGCCCGTACACTTTACGATATTTTTGTTGGCAATACTCATCTTTAATTCCAAAAGTTTGCCGGTTCCGGGATGTTCGGTTTGAATTCTAATAGTATCACTTTTATCCATTAAATTATAAATATCTTCTTCAACATCTTCGAGGTAACGCGGGTCAACCGTAGATGCATTAACAATCACTTTTGTATATTCTTCGAGCGTCATACCTTCCAGATCGGCAAATCCTTGAGTTGGGAAAAGTGTGAGCACCCAAGGTTTAGCAAGTCTGATATTTTTAACCTGTTCATCCACCTTCATGATTTCCTGAGCCAAATCTTCTTTCACACCGGTGAACAAGGACGGATTTTCCGCACCTAGAATTTCGATATATTTTGTCATTGCCTCGTATCTATCTATATGCCATTGAGGAACTTTTCGGATTTGTTCCACCGAGCCGTATTTTGCCATGGAAGCTCCCCAAACTTTACCGCGATCGTTATCCGGCGCAACAATGTTTACATCGGCAATTCCACCGGCTTCAAATATTTTATCTTGTAGCACGGAGATTAACGGCCAGCAAATGTTTTCTCCTTTTATCATTATAATATCGCCGGGTTGCACACCGCCCAGCGAATAATCGAGTAAATATGTTGCCCAAGTATTTAAATCTTGTTGGTTGATTAAGTTATTCATAATTTGTCTCTATAAATTTTTTTGAATGAATTCTAATATAAAGAAAATAGTCGACTAATTTTGAATATGAAAAATTAAAGGTCATGGAAGAAGACAGGAAAAGGTGGAATAAAAAATATTCCGAAGGGAATTATTTAACCGAAGTTAACAAAGCAGTTGTTGAATACAGTAAACTTGCGAAGGGTAAAAATGCTTTGGATATTGCTGCCGGAATGGGTAGAAATTCAAAATATTTGGTTGAACACGGTTTCTCAGTGGATGCAGTTGAGTTAAGTGATGTTGCCGTTGAAAATTTGAAAAGAATTAAAGGTTTAAATGTGATTCAAGCCGATTTGGACAATTACATATTAGAGCCGGACAAATATGACTTAATTATATGTATAAATTATTTAAATAGGCAGTTATTCCCGCTGATTAAGAATGCGCTTAGACCCGCTGGTATTTTGATTTACGAAACATTAATGAGGGGAGAGGAGACGGACAAATTGCATAGAAATCCTTTGTTTTTGGTGAAACCTGGTGAGCTAAGGGAGGCATTTAATACACTTAAAGTATTAAAATATAATGAATTTATTGATTATAATAAAAATAATCAAAGTATTAATAAAGCATTGCTGGTTGCAAAGAAAAACATTTGAACAAATTATTTCTCGTGTCGGACATTATATGCTTCCCGTAATTTCCAAATGGCAAAATAAAATTTTACCTTAATAAAACCATTTTTTTGGTTAAAGAATATTTTTCAGTAGTTAGCTCGTAATAGTAAACTCCGCTTGCATACTTGGATGCGTTAAACAAATAATTATAATATCCTGCTTCTTTCAATTCATTTATTAATGTGGCAATTTTATTCCCCAATGCATCAAACACTGTTAAGTGCACATGGGTATTAATTGGAATACTGAAACTTATTATTGTAGTAGGATTAAAAGGATTGGGGTAATTTTGAAACAAATTAAATTTTATTGGTGCCATAACATTAATTTCTACTAGATTATTAATAATATCGAATCTGCCGTCCGTATCAATTTGTTTTAATCTGTACGCATATTTACCTGCAACGGAAATTGATTTGTCTTTAAAATGATATTGAATGGGAATATTACTTGAACCGTGTCCACGTACGAAACCGATAATAGACCATGGCTTTTCAAGATACTCACCTTTTGAATTTGTTAATTGCCTTCTTTCTATTTGGAAACCGAAGTTATTAATCTCCGTTGCGGTATTCCAAATTAATTCCACTCCGCTGCCGATTAGTTTTGCAGAAAAAGATTCTAACTCGACAGGTACAACTTGATCGTTTTCGAATGCACCCAATTCGAACGCAGATCCAATTACCAATCTCGGTTTCACATTAGCGTGTTTAACGTATTCTTTCTCCACCGGATAATCCTGTATGATATTGGAAGGCAAGTCACCAGAAATATTAATACATGGAGAAGTATTTGTAAGAGTAAAATCTTCCGAAGCTGCATCGGTAAACCCCGGGTCGTTTCCTGTGATTGGGTTTGTATAAAAGTTATATTGAGCGGTTGCTTCATCGGCAAGTACAGTATAACCTTCAGTGATCCAGTTGTTTTCATAAAAATTAATTGTTCCACCATCCCTCATCATTTGGAGATGTGTGGTACCTTCTTTTTGAATTATATTGTTGTACATCGCCACTGTGCCTTCTTTTGTAGAAGGGTCGGAGTCATCGGGTACGTCAAAAAGGTTTACATACCAATAATCTTCTTGATCTCCTTTTATATATATAGTGTTATGATAAAAGTATAAAGTTCCTCTTTTTGCTTCTACAGGTGAGTTGTCGAAACCGAAATGAATTAAATTTACACCGAAAGGATCTTTTTTCAAGTCATTCACAATGATATTACCGTAAACGTAAATGTCGTGATAATTCGGTTCATTCATAATAATGGGGGCGGCGTCTTCCGTTTCAACCAAATCCAATATTCTGGCCGAACCTTCCAACCAATTATAGCGAATAATAGTTCCAGAGGAGCGGTCTTTGATATTCGCCCCTTGCGAGCCTGCTCTCAAACTACCGAAGTAATTATACTGGATAACCGTTCCAGCCGATTGTATATAGATATTGTGTTCGGTTCCGTCTTCGTCTGAGTTTCCGTTACCCCAAATTTCATTATATTCTATAAGTGTGTTGCGCGAAATATATCCTTCCGTATCACCGTTGCTGTTCGTAAAAATACCTTGAGCGTTATCGTGAATTTTACAATGCCTAATTGTAAGATTGTCCGATTCCAATGCATGAATGGCGGATGAGAACTGGTTGTAATTACGAATATTTCCGTTTTGATCGGTAAAAGTATTTTCGGGTTTAACACCTGTTAACTCCAAATACTCAAAAATTAAAAAGCTAGGTTTGTAGTTTTCATCATCTTCTGGTGGTACATTCACATTTCTATGAATTAGGAATAATCCTAAGTCTTCCGTCCATTCAGTGCTGAAATATCCATTGAACTGGGGATCCGTTGTAGCATTTTCACCAGTAATTATCGGTAAATTGCCATTGGAATCCGGAATACCTTTTATCACAATAGGACTTTCTTCCGTTCCAGAAACTCTAACAAAAATTTTGGAAGCATAGGGTGTACTGCGCCAATAAATTAATACTGTATCACCGGGTTCCAATGTAAGCCAAGGTACTGAACCCAATTCGGTATAAGTTTGACCCGGTCCTACTTTGTAAGTTGTTGCATAGGAAAGTGATGTAATAAAAAACAATATGGTAATTATTTTTATTGATCTCATGTTTCCATCCGTTTGTGATTGAAATAAATATCCCGAGGTTCACCTTGATAAAAAAATAAAATCAGAATTATTAGTCTGGTTAATAATAAAAAAATATTTTATAAAAGTAAAGTGTTATAAAATTTTACAGAAGGGAAGATATTATTTCAACAACACCATTCTCTTTGTTTCGGTGAAGCTATTGGCATTTAGTCTGTACAAATAAATACCGGCAGAAACTTGCACGCCGTTGTCATTTCTTCCGTTCCAAAGTGCTTCGTAAGTTCCCGGGGTATAATCGTTATCGGCAAGGGTTTTTACCAGTTCGCCTTTCACATTATAGATTTTCAAAGTAACGTGAGAATTTACCGGAATGTTAAACGAAATTTTAGTGCTCGGATTAAAGGGGTTAGGATAGTTGTTGAACAATACGAATTCGTTTTGGAAATTCTTTTCGTCTTTTACTGATACAACGGGCGGATGGTCGTCCGGGTCGCCTGGGTGTGTAACCAAATTCGGATCTCCGGGATCGGGATCGCCTTGTTTCCAATTGCCTTCGGGGTCTTGTAATTCTTCACCATTGGTGAATCCGTCGCCGTCCGAATCGAGTGCGGCAAGGTCAGGTCCCCAAAATGTTTCGTTGCCGCCCGGTGAAACTCTGGATTCAACGTCTTTCCCGAATGGATTTCTTGGGGTTCCGCCACCGTTTGTATGGCAAGTGTTGCAACTGTATTTCGAACCGTAGGGAACTTGTTGCACTCTGAAACTCCTGCCGGTTAAAAACGTGATGGAAGCGGTTAAAATTATAAAAACGGTAAATGTTAATTTATTCATGTTGTTCTCCGTTCGTTCTAGAATAGTATTTTGATTTTACGAAGGTAAAATAATCATTACGGGATAATAATCAAGGTAAAAATGAATTACACATAATTCAAATAGGGTTTTAGCCACTTTTCCGTTTCTTTGACCGGCATGCCCTTGCGCTTGCTGTAATCGATTACTTGGTCTTTATCGATTTTCCCTACATTAAAATATCGCGATTCGGGGTGACTGAAATATATCCCGCAAATTGAAGCGGCGGGGTACATTGCGAGACTTTCGGTGAGAGTAATTCCCGTTGAATTTTCAACATCGAGCATTTTGAAAATAGTTATTTTTTCAGTGTGATCGGGTTGGGCAGGGTAACCCGGTGCGGGTCTTATCCCTGTATATTTTTCGGCTATCAAATCCTGCAGAGTTAAATTTTCACCGGCAGCGTAGCCCCAAAATTCTTTTCTTACTTTTAAATGAAGCAATTCTGCAAATGCTTCGGCTAATCTGTCTGTAATCGATTTAGCAAGTATCGCTTTATAGTCATCCGATTCTTTTTGGTAACGGTCGATTAGCTCTTCAATTCCGTGTCCGGTTGTTAGTGCAAACATTCCAATGTAATCGGCAACTTCCGAATCTTTCGGAGCAATGAAATCAGATAAAGCCAAATTTGCAGAACCTTTAGCTTTCTTTGTTTGTTGCCGGAGTGTCCGTAAAATTCCTAAAATACCGGTCCGTTCTTCGCCGGTATAAATTTCTATATCGTCCACCCCGATTGTGTTTGCCGGAAATATTCCGATAACAGCTTTTGCTCTTAATAAATTTTTCCTCACAATTTCGTTCAATATTTCCGATGCATCGTCGAATAACTTTTTGGCTTCCTTTCCTTGTGACGATCCGTCAAATATTTCCGGATATTTTCCCTTTAAGCCCCAGGCTTTGAAAAACGGATTCCAGTCAATATATTCACGGATTTCAGGAAGCGGGTAATTCTCAAATTTTTTAATTCCGGTAAGATCCGGTTTTTTTATGGTTTGATTTTTCCAATCGATTTTCAATTTGTTTTTTCGCGCTTCTTGAATTGAAACGAATAATTTTTCTCCTTTCTTTTTGTTGTAACGTGAACGGATTTTTTCATATTCATCTTCAATCTTTTTTAAAAATTCTTTTTTTAAATTTTTGTTCAACAAGTTGCTGACAACCGGAACGGACTGCGATGCATCGAGCACGTGTACGACGGGACCGTCATAATTTCGGGCAATTTTGACCGCAGTGTGAATTTTCGATGTTGTTGCTCCGCCGATTAATAACGGTTTGTCGAGCTTCAAACGTTTCATTTCTTTTGCAACGTGTACCATTTCATCGAGGGAAGGAGTGATTAATCCGCTTAGTCCGATGATATCCACATCCTTTTCAATTGCGGTGGAAAGAATTTTTTCGGATGGAACCATAACTCCTAAATCAATAATGTTATAATTATTGCAACTTAAAACAACGGAAACAATGTTTTTCCCGATATCGTGAACATCACCTTTAACCGTTGCAAGCAATATCGTACCTTCATGTGAAAGATTGCCTGCGGCTTTTTTTTCTTGTTCAATAAATGGAACCAAATAGGAAACTGCCTTTTTCATTACACGGGCACTTTTTACGACTTGGGGCAAAAACATTTTCCCGGAGCCGAACAAATCGCCTACTTTGTTCATTCCTTTCATCAACGGTTTTTCAATTACGTCGAGCGCCGAGGGATATTTTTGTCTTGCTTCTTCAATGTCTTCTTCAATAAAACCGGTTATGCCTTTTACCAAAGAATATTCCAGACGGTATTCCACCGGTTTTTCGCGCCATTCGAGTTTTTGATGTTCCGTAACGGTGGTTTGTTTTACTTTCTCTGCGTATTCAATCAAGCGGTCGGTTGCATCATCACGCCGGTTGAACAATACATCTTCAACCAATTCCAAAAGGTCTTGTGGAATATTTTCATATACGTCAAGTTGAGCGGGATTTACAATTCCCATATCCATTCCGGCTTCTATCGCATGATAGAGAAATGCGGAGTTAATCGCTCTTCTCACAGTGTTGTTCCCTCTGAACGAAAAGGAAACATTACTTACTCCGCCGGAAACTTTTGCATAAGGTAAGTTTTGCTTAATCCAACGTGTTGCTTCGAAGTAATCAACTGCATAGTTCTGGTGTTCCTTTATTCCGGTTCCTATTGCAAAAATATTTGGGTCGAGTATAATATCTTGTGGCGGGAAACCGACTTTATTCACCAATATTTTGTATGCACGTTCGCAAATTTTGATTTTCTTTTCGAATGAATCGGCTTGACCTTCTTCATCAAAAGCCATAACAATAACAGCAGCGCCATACTTTTTAATTTTACCGGCGTATTCGATGAATTTATTTTCACCTTCTTTCAAGCTGATGGAATTAACAATACCTTTGCCTTGCAGTCTTTTCAGTCCGGCTTCTATAACTTCCCATTTGGAAGAGTCAATCATTATTGGTACTCTGGCAATATCGGGCTCGGCTGCAAGCAAGTTTAGGAATTTAATCATTGCGGTCACCCCGTCAATCATTGCATCATCCAGACTTACATCCAAAATTTGGGCACCGTTTTCAACTTGCTCTCTTGCAACTGAAAGCGCTTCCTCGAAATTTTCTTCACGAATCAACCTTGCAAATTTGCGTGAACCGGCAACGTTGGTTCTCTCACCAATGTTGATGAAATTTGAATCGGGTCTTACTACAAGCGGTTCAAGACCGCTTAGCCTCAAATAAGGTTCTATTGTGGGAATTTTTCTCGGCGGCAAATTTTCTACCATACCGGCAAAGGCTTTAATGTGTTGAGGTGTTGTACCGCAGCATCCACCGACAATATTGAAAAATCCGTTTTCGGCATAATCCCGGAGAACTGCTTTCATCGATTCGGGCGATTCATCATATTCCCCGAATTCGTTCGGTAATCCGGCATTGGGGTAAAGACTTACGTAACAATCCGCAATTTTAGAAAGCTCTTCGATATATGGGCGAAGTTGTTGCGGACCCATTGCACAATTCAAACCGACCGATAGCAAATTGGGCGTATGTGAAACCGATATCCAAAATGCTTCGAGCGTTTGACCCGAAAGTGTTCGCCCGCTGGCATCGGTAATTGTTCCGGAAATCATTACGGGAATTTCTTTCCCGGTTTGTTCACCGATTTCAGTAACTGCATATATGGCTGCTTTGGCATTGAGGGTATCGAAAATAGTTTCAATTAAAATTATATCGGCGCCGCCGTCGAGCAGACCTTTGATTTGTTCGGAGTAGGCTTTGTACAATTCGTCGAAAGTAATTGCCCGGTAACCGGGATCGGTTACATCCGGAGACATTGAAGCGGTTTTGTTTGTTGGACCTACCGCTCCGGCAACAAATCTCGGTTTCGATTTATCTTCAAGTTCTTCAATTGCCTTTTGGGCGAGTAAAGCGGCGTTGTAATTTATCTCGTATGCATATTCTTCTGTGCCGTAATCCGCTTGCGAAATACGGGTTCCGTTAAATGTATTTGTCTCGATAATATCCGCACCCGCTTTCAGATATTCCAAATGAATATTTTTTATAATCTCAGGTTGTGTGAGGCAAAGAATATCATTGTTGCCTTTAAGCGGCTGTTGATGATTTTTGAATTTATTTCCTCTGAAATCTTCTTCCGTAAGCAAATGTTTTTGAATCATCGTGCCCATCGCTCCGTCCAGCACCATGATTCTTTCGTTAAGAATTTTTTTTAACCGGTTTGTCGTATTTCTCATTTTATCCATCAAAAATGAAATTCATATAAAAAATAAATTTACTGAAATAAAAAAATAAATATGATATTTTGCATTGTCGTTTCTAAATTTACTAATTAAAGATAAAATCAACGGAGTAACCAAAATGATTGTTGTTACCGGTGGTGCGGGCTTTATTGGCAGCGCGGTTGTTTGGCGGCTTAATCAGCTTGGAGAAGATAACATTGTTATAGTTGACAGATTGGGCGAATCGGAAAAGTGGAAAAATCTTGTAGGTTTGAAGTACGCCGATTTTTTTCACAAAGATTCATTCATCGATATGGTATTGGAAAACGCAGTCCCTTTCCAAGTGGAAGCGGTTATTCATTTGGGGGCGTGCTCGTCAACAACGGAGAAAGACGCCGATTATTTAATGCATAACAATTTCAAGTATACACAAGCGTTAGCAGAGTACTCGTTGGAAAAAGGTGTAAGATTTATCTATGCTTCCAGTGCGGCAACATACGGAGACGGTTCCGCCGGTTACGATGATGATGAGTCGAAACTGGATGATTTACGCCCGCTTAATATGTACGGCTATTCAAAACATTTGTTCGATCTTTACGCTAAAAGAGAAGGTCTGTTAAATCGAATTGCAGGTTTAAAATATTTTAACGTTTACGGTCCCAACGAATATCACAAAGGTGATATGCGAAGTGTGGTTCACAAGGCATTCGGTCAAATAAAAGAAACGGGCAAGGTTAAATTGTTTAAATCGTACAAACCGGAATACAAAGACGGCGAGCAGATGCGTGATTTTATTTATGTAAAAGATGCGGTTGATATGACGTTGTTCTTTCTGGAAAATAAAAATGTAAACGGCTTGTTTAATGTTGGAACGGGAAAAGCCAGAACATGGAATGATTTGGTTACGGCAATATTTGCGGCAATGGATAAACCGGTAAATATAGAATATATCGATATGCCGGAAAACCTTCGAAACAAATACCAGTATTTTACTCAAGCCGGGATGAACAAACTGCTTGCTGCCGGATACGGTAAGGAAATATCCGGTATTGAAAAAGGCGTTGAAGACTATGTAAAAAATTATTTGTTAACGGACAAAACGCTTGCTTGGTAAAAAATTATATAATTTAATATAATAATTTTAAAAGTTAATGAAATATAAAACTGGCGAAATGATAATCGTAAACAATTCCGGACGAGGGTTTCTTAATTGCCCGGCTTGCAACTATTGCGCCTGACAAAATCGTTTGGAAAATTATCTTTTATAGGAAACAATATGAAACTGGCAACACTTTGTTATGTGAAAAAAGACGGTAAAACATTAATGTTGTACCGTAACAAAAAAGAAAACGATTACCACGAAGGGAAGTGGAACGGTTTGGGTGGAAAATTCGAACCGGGTGAAACGCCGGAAGAATGTGCAAAAAGGGAAGTAAAAGAAGAAGCCGGTTTAATAGTTAAAAATATGAAACTTAAGGGTTTTATCACATTCCCAATCTTCGACGGTCAAGACGATTGGTACGTGTTCCTTTTTATAATTGATGATTTCGAAGGTGAACTTATCGATTCGCCTGAAGGAAAATTGGAATGGATACCTGACGAAGAATTGGAAAATCTTAATTTATGGGACGGCGACAAGATTTTCATTCCGTGGCTTTTTCAAGATAAATTTTTCAGCGCAAAGTTTAATTACGTAAACGGAAAATTTATTGATTATCAAGTGGAATTTTATTGAGTACAATTATTCCAAATACATTTGCAGACCGTGCCGTTAAATACTTTTTAAATCTCTCTGCACCCGGCGTAAAACCTTCCGGTGTCGGTTTTCTTAATCCTTACGGGAAACCGGAAGTGCAAAATACTGTGAAAGAATTTTTTGCAAAGTTTTATAACGATAACAACAAACGGATTTTTATTTTCGGAATTAACCCCGGTAGATTTGGTGGAGGGTTGACCGGCATATCGTTTACCGATCCGGTTGCGTTAAAAAAATATTGCGGAATAGAAAACAATTTGGGTAACAGAAGGGAATTATCGAGTGAATTTGTTTATAAGGTAATTGAGAAATCCGGCGGTCCGGCGGAATTCTTTTCCAAATATTTTTTGACGGCGCTTTATCCGTTGGCAATAATCAAGAACGGCAAAAACCATAACTATTACGATAGCAAAGAATTGTATAATTCCATGAAGCCTTTGCTTGTTCAATCGTTGAAAAAACAATTCTCTTTCGGCGCCCGGGATTTCTTTGCCGTTTCACTCGGAAAAAAGAATGCACGGTTTCTTACGGAAATAAACGGGGAGTTAAATCTTTTCCGGGAAATCAAAATTTTGGAACATCCCCGTTTTATTATGCAGTATAAAAGAAAAAAACTTGAATTTTATATCGAACGGTATTTGAAAACCCTTGCAGGTAAATAATCTCTTTTTTATCCTTCGAGCTTCTCTAAAAATTTAATAATTTTAGTATTAACGAAATCCGGATTTTCGAGCGGAGCCATGTGACCCGCTTTTGGCACAACGAAGAAATCCGATTTCTTGATTTTCTTTGCCATCTTTTGCATTACTTCAGGCGGAGTTAAAGCATCGTGTTTGCCCACCAATACAAGCGTTGGCAACTTGAATTTTTTCAATGCTTTTGTAGTATCGGTTCTGCTTAGCATTGCAATCAATCCGCCTTTTACCCCAACGGGATTATGCTTTAGCGAATTTCTTAAAACTTCATTAAACAATCCGGCTTTTTTCTTTACCGTTTGATTCCAAAAACAATTGGTAACAAAAGGTTCTGCAAATGCCGCCAAGCCTTCCGTGTTTATTTGATTGATTGCCAATGCACGTTTCAGTTTACCTTCGTTATCATCGGCTTGCGAGCGTGTATCGCAAAGTATTAAAGCTTTGAAACGGTTTTGGTCAACTTCAACAGCCCGCAATGAAATGTAGCCTCCCATCGAAAGTCCGCACAAAACTGGTTTCTCCAGCTTCATTCCTTCAATTACCGAAAACAAATCCCACACAAAGGCTTCCATTGTATATTGTCCGTCGCCCACATAACTTTTCCCGAGTCCGCGAACATCGTATGATACGCAATAATATTTTTTACTTAATTCTTCAATTTGAAAATTCCACATTGTATGATCGTAGGGGAAACCGTGCACAAATACAATGGATTGGTTTTCCGGTTTACCTTTTGCCGTAACGTAGAGTCCGTTTATTTTTTTCTGCATTTTCATTCACCGTTATTTATTCTTTAATTAAATTTTTTTAGTAAATTCCGATATTCAAAAGTACAAATTTTTGCGGATGACAAGTATAAAAAAAATATTGAGTTTTAAAAAATATGTCAGATTGATCATCGTTTTAATAATTGCGCTTGTCATTCTTTTTTTCAAATCGTTTTTTTATAATGCCGGTTATTCGTTAACCACTTTGTTCAATTCCATTCGAGGCGAAGCAACGGTTGATTCGAACATTGTACTAATTCATATTTCGCCCAAAGATATTGAAAGTTTGGGATGGCCATTCAAGCGAAGTTATTACGCTACTTTACTCAGTAGGTTACAAAAATACAATCTGAAGAAGATAGGCATAGAAATTTTCCTTTCGGAAAAGCTCTCGTATCAAAGTGTGTACGACAGTGTTCTAAATAATCAAATCAAGAGCACAAACAATGTTGTTTTATCGTCGCTGTTAAACTCAATAGAAATTTTGAAAGGGGAAGCAATAACCGATTCGGTAATTTACCCGGCGCCCAAAAAAGTTATTCCGGATGTTGCAACAGGTCATATTAATTTTGTTACCGGCGACGGAACTTATATTCCGCTTAGTGTGAAGAAAGATGAAGGGGAAGAAAAAGCTTTTGCCTTGGTGCTTGCGGGCGGAAAATCTGGCGGGGAAAATTTAATGAAGATTAATTTTTACACTTCATGGCAAGCTTTTCCCAAATATTCCTTCCTTGATTTTTTTTCATCCGTTCTGAATGATGAAGCAAAATTGAAATCACTGACTGGAAAAATAATAATCATTGGCGTAAGTGATCCGTTAATTGCCCCTACAATTTCAACAGTGTTCGATAAAGAGTTGCCCGGTATCGGCTTTCACGCAATTGCCGCCGATAATATTCTGACCGGCCGCGATATCGATTATTCTTTCAAAAACTTTTCAACTTATATTTTTCTTCTCTTTTCGTTGATTATTGCATACACGGGGTTCAAAAAGAAAAGTTTGTATTTACTTTTACTTCTGGCTTTTTTAATTACCGGTTATTTTCTGTTTGTGGTTTCGTACATTGAGTTGGATTACTTCGCGCTGCTGCTACCGTTGGGCGTTTTGTTTTTGGTTGATTCTTTCCTCGATTTAACCGAAAGGAAAATAAAGCTAACCGAAACAATCGGCGAAGCGGAAAACTTAAAGAAAACTTTGCAAGCAAAAGAAGAAGAGTTGAAGAAACTGGAAGAGGAATACAAGAATTCCGCACAGAATCAAAGTACCGAACTCATTGCCCAAATTGAAAAGCTGAATGAAGAAATCACCAAACTTAAAAAACAAGAAGAAGATGAAATTCCCGCCGAAATTGAGAGCGGGGTTTCATCGGTTAAAAATTTCGAAGGGATAATTTACAAAAGCAAAAAAATGGCTTCGGTGATTGAGCTGATACGGAAAGTTGCACCGGAAAATGCAACCGTGCTTATTTTGGGCGACAGTGGAAGCGGCAAGGAATTGGTGGCACAGGCAATTCACAATCTAAGTCCGAGAAAAAACAAAAATTTCGTGGTGGTGAATTGCGCCGCACTTAGTGATACGTTGCTTGAAAGTGAATTATTCGGTCATGTAAAAGGTGCGTTCACCGATGCGATAAAAGATAAAAAAGGCAGATTTGAGCTGGCGGATAAAGGAACATTATTCTTGGATGAAATCGGTGAGACCTCGGAAAATTTTCAAGTTAAACTTTTAAGAGTTTTACAAACGGGGGATTTTCAACGTGTCGGTTCTTCCGAAACTTTGCACGCAGATGTGCGTGTGGTTGCTGCAACAAACAAAGATTTGGAAAAGCTCGTGCGCGAAGGTAAATTCCGGGAAGATTTGTATTACCGGCTGAATGTGTTCACTATAAAAGTTCCTTCTTTAAAAGAAAGGAAAGAAGACATAGAGGTTTTGGCAAATCATTTTATTAAAATGGAATCTCCCACCTTAACGCTTTCACGTTCGGTATTAAAGCAACTTGTTGAATATAACTGGAAGGGGAATGTGAGGGAATTGGAATCGGTAATGAAACGGGCTGCAATATTTGCCAAATCGGATAACCGCACTATAATCAAGTTAAAAGACCTGCCGGAGAATCTTGCAAAGTTCGATAAATCGAATCTTGAAGAAAATATTTTGGAATTGTTGCGCGAAAAGAAATTCTCTCATTCGTCAATCAACGAAACTGCGCGTGAATTGGGAGATTTGAACAGAACCGTGGTTTCCGAAAACTTCAGAGGAATTTTCTTTAAATTTTA
>JALSTB010000049.1 GCA_026983955.1 Melioribacteraceae bacterium | reverse complement strand
AAGATCAATATTTGAAAACAATAATTTCATCGGTTAACCCCGATATTTTGGTCATTCAGGAAATTGACGGCTCATACTACGTAAATAAATTTTATAATAATGTGCTCGATTCAACTTATAAAAAAGCAGCGTTTATTGACGGCTTCGATACCGATAATGCAATGTATTACCGGGATTCGCTTTTGCAATTTGTTTCCAATGTTCCTATTCACACCGCATTGCGCGACATCTCAAAATTTACTATGGTTTACAAAAATACAAACGATACATTGATTGTTTATTCGGTTCATTTGAAAGCCAGCAGCGGAAGCACAAACGAACAAAAAAGATTGAACGAAGTAAGCAAATTACGGCAAGATACCGATATGTTACCGCCTCACACAAATTACATTGTATTGGGCGATTTCAATATTTACTATGCCGGTGAACCTGCGTATCAAAAATTGATTGACAAATCGGCTCCGGGCTATTTTCTCGATCCGGTGCAAGCCGGTAATTGGCACAATAATTCGTTTTACGCGGCAATTCATACTCAGTCGACAAGAACAACCAACCTTTCCGATGACGGTTCCGCAGGCGGTTTGGACGACAGGTTCGATATGATTCTTTATTCGGAAGCGGTAAAGGATTCGACTGGAATTTATTATCAACCCGGAAGTTACACCGTTTATGGAAACGACGGAAATCATTTTAACAAATCGATAAACGATGGGGCAAACTCTGTGGTAAGTCAAAATATTGCAAATGCATTATATTATGCATCGGATCATTTGCCTGTTTATGCAGATTTTGTGATGAATCCGTTAGTGTCCGTCAAGGAAGAAGCAAAAATCGACAATAAATTCGTTTTGTATCAAAACTATCCCAATCCGTTTAATCCGTCAACAACCATAAAATATGAATTGCCATTTGCGCATTCTTCAGAAAATAGAAATACAACCAATGTTACGCTAAAAGTATATGATGTTCTCGGGAGGGAAATTGCCACATTGGTGAACGGTGAACAAGCTCCCGGCAGTTACCAATTAACTTTTGACGCACGGAATTTACCTGGCGGTCTTTATGTTTACAGGCTAACGGTTGACGGTTATTCGAAATCCCGTAAAATGCTTTTAATAAAATAGCAAATATTTTTACGTATCCGGAAGATTAACCGTTAAATGCATAGTATTCGAATTTGTGGCACTTGACGTGCAAAAAATGAATTCGTGCCAAAATAATATTTGATTGTAGAGCCGATTATAATTAAATTTGAAAATTCGTTTAATTTAATTTAGGGTAAAAATGGCTAACAAAGAAGGTGTAATTGTACAAGTTATCGGACCTGTCGTCGATATTGATTTCGAAGACGGTCATCTCCCTCAAATTTATAATGCTATTAAAATTCCCAGAACCAACTTGGATGGTGTTGAGGAAGAACTTGTTGTTGAAGTACAACAACATTTGGGTGAAAACCGTGTAAGAACCGTTGCAATGGACTCAACCGACGGGTTGGTAAGGGGTATGAAAGCAATTGATACCGGCGAACCGATATCGGTTCCTGTCGGACCCGAAACTCTGGGTAGATTGATAAATGTTATCGGTCAAACTATAGACGGTGGAGAGCAAATTAAATCGGGTAAGAGGTCACCTATCCATCACCACGCACCGAAATTTGAAAACCTGAGTACTTCGCAGGAAATGTTTGAAACCGGAATTAAAGTGATAGACTTACTCGAACCCTATTCGAAAGGTGGTAAAACGGGTCTCTTCGGTGGTGCCGGTGTTGGAAAAACGGTGATTATTCAAGAATTGATTCACAATATTGCCATGCAACACGGCGGATATTCCGTATTTACCGGTGTGGGCGAACGAACAAGGGAAGGTAACGACCTTTGGCTTGAAATGAAAGAATCCGGAGTTTTGGATAAAACCGCGTTGGTGTTCGGACAAATGAACGAACCTCCGGGTGCACGTTTGCGCGTGGGATTGACAGGTTTGACAATTGCGGAATATTTCCGTGATGAAGAGGGAAGGGATGTTCTTCTCTTTATAGATAACATTTTCCGTTTCACACAAGCCGGTTCCGAAGTGAGTGCACTTTTGGGCAGAATGCCATCGGCGGTGGGTTATCAACCGAACCTTGCTTCGGAAATGGGTGAATTGCAAGAAAGAATCACTTCCACCGAAAAAGGCTCCATCACATCGGTACAAGCTATTTATGTTCCTGCCGATGACTTGACCGATCCGGCGCCCGCTACGGCATTTTCCCATTTGGACGCAACAACCGTACTTAGCCGTCAAATATCCGAGCTTGGTATTTATCCCGCTGTGGATCCGTTGGATTCAACTTCCCGTATTCTCGAACCCGGAATTTTGGGCGAAGAACATTACAATGTTGCTACCGAAGTAAAGGAAATTCTGCAGCAATATAAAGATTTGCAAGATATTATCAACATTCTCGGTATGGATGAATTGTCCGAAGAAGATAAAATTATCGTCAGAAGGGCTAGAAGAATACAAAGATTCTTAAGTCAACCTTTCCACGTTGCCGAACAATTTACCGGTTTGCCCGGAAAATATGTTAAACTGGAAGATACGATTAGAAGCTTTAAGGAAATAATCGAAGGTAAACACGATGATCTTCCGGAAATGGCTTTCATGTATGTGGGAAGTATAGAAGAAGCAGTTGAAAAAGCTAAAAAGATGAAGAAATAATCATGAAATTGATAAATGTAGAAGTAATTACCCCGTCAAAATCGGCTTACAACAACGAGGTTGTATCGGTTACTGTGCCGGGTTCGAAAGGCAATTTTCAAGTTCTTTACAACCATGCTCCCATTTTAAGCAGTCTTGAAATTGGCAAGATTAAAATAATGGAGCAAGGCGAAAAAGAGCGTATATTTGCAACCGGCGGTGGCATGATTGAGGTGCTCGATAACAGGGTTTTGATTTTGGTGGAAAGTTTTGAAAGTGCGGATGAAATCGATGTTGAACGTGCAGAGCGTGCTCTCAAAAGGGCAAAAGAAAGATTGGCGCATAAAAACGACCCGAATATTGATGTAGCAAGAGCCGAAGCAGCTTTGAAAAGAGCAATGAACAGATTGAAAATCGCTGGTCGTGTCCACGTGAATTAAAAATATATAACTAATTGTAATTAAAAGGATTAGCTCTACCGGGTTAATCCTTTTTTTATGCTTTTTGCCGGATTTTGTATGAAATTTTCTCGGGAATGTTTTTCCTTCAACTAAAACTTAATCAATTTGAAAACAATTTTTTATGCAATGGCATGCTCCGTGCTCCCATTAACCTTTCTTTATTTTATCCGCTAACCGTTCGATTATTTCCAGGGTATGGTTAATTTCCTCCACCGTGTTGGATGGAGCAAATGAAAACCGGACAGTACCCGAAGCATAATTTTTATCGTACCCCATTGCGGTAATCACATGTGAGGCTTTTACGGTTCCCGAAGTACAAGCCGAACCGGCTGAAGCGGCAATTCCGTTGATATCCAAAAACATTAAAATCGATTCGGTATCGGTAATATATTTTTCCGGTGAAAAAGTGATGCTGAGAACAAAAGGCGATTGCTTTTCCCCTTCATTGAAATGAATATATTTATTGTCAATCGATTTAATTCCTTGCCGCATTAAATTGCGAAGGCTGGCAACCTTTTTTTGATTTTCCTCCATACGGACCGAAACAATTTTTACGGCTTCGGCAAATCCCACAATTCCAGCAACATTTTCTGTACCGCCGCGGCGGTTTCTTTCTTGCGCCCCACCCAAAATTAATGGTGAAACCGGGGTGCCGGTTCGAATAAATGCCAGTCCTGTGCCTTTCGGTCCGCCTATTTTGTGCGCCGAAGCGCTTAATGCATCAACTCCCAGCTTTTGCAAATCTATTTTTTCCTTGCCGAAACTTTGAACGGCATCGGTATGAAATAATGCACCTTTGGATTTTGCGGCATCGATAAAATTGTTTAACGGAGTTTTTATCCCGGTTTCGTTGTTGGTCATCATCATCGAAACAAGCGATAAATTGCCGGTAGACAAAATTTCGCCCGCGGCACCGGAAAAATTTCCTTCTTTGCCGGGATAAACAAATTTTACGTTAAATTTTTTCCCGATTTTTTCCGCGGTTTTCAGAACCGATTCATGTTCGGCTCCGGAAGTAATCAACACACTTTTGCCGGAATCATCAAAATTAGTTTCCATAATTCCAGTTAAAATGAAGTTATTTGCTTCGGTACCTCCGCTTGTGAAATAAATTTCGCTCGGATCACAATTTAAAAATTCCGCTATTGTTTCCCTTGCTTCTTCAATTGCCACTTTGGCTTTACGCCCGAATGAATGAATGGACGACGGATTTCCGAAATGTCCGGTTAAATACGGAAGCATCTTTTCCAATACTTCCGGATGAAGTGGAGTGGTTGCGGCGTTGTCCAAATAAATCTTTTTCATTTTTACCTCAGAGAAATATCCCCGTAGTGTATCTTTTCGTATCCCTCGCGTGTTTTCAATATCAAAAAGCCGTTGTGATCAATATCGTCAAAAATACCGAATTTGGTTTTCTTATCCTGAATAATTTTCACTTTCTCTCCAATCATTTTGCAACGGAGTCTCCATGCATTTAAAATTTTTGTGGAAGATTTTTCCAAGGTAATAAGATTGTTTTCAAATTGATTTAGAATTTCACTTAACAATTTTTCCCGGCTGACTTCACGTTTGGTTTCGATTCTGATAGAAGTCGGTTTCAAATCGAACTTGCCGGCAAAAACCGGTTGATTTACATTTATTCCCATTCCGATAATAATTTTCTCAATTTTATCGCTTCGGGAAACGGTTTCTATCAAAACCCCCGCAATTTTCTTCTTATTTATTAAAACGTCGTTCGGCCATTTCAATTCCACATCGAATTGGTAAAGATTTTCGAGTGTTTGAGCAATGGCAAGTGAGCTGCTAAGATTTATCAAGTTTACTTCGGGCATATTTTTATGCGGAAGTAATAATATGGAAAAAGTCAGATTGCGGTTTTTATCACTTTTCCATTCTTTATTTCTCCTTCCTTTGCCATCCGACTGGTGCTCGGCCAAAACAACTGTTCCGGAAGGAAGTTCTTCTTTTGTTCCCATCAAAAAATTATTGGTCGAGTCTATTTCCTCAACGTAAATGAAATTCCGCCCAATAACATTGGTATTGAGTTTTATGTCGAATTCTTCAATGTTAAACACAAGTTCCTCCGTTTTGAAAGTATGTAAAAAAGATAGTGAAAAATGACAAAATAAACGATAGTATGACAAAAATAAAGTATTTGCGCAAATTTGGCGCACACATAACAAAGCGTGCAAAATCCCGTAACTTATTGTAAAAAAAAGAGTTATACGGATTTGTGATGTTTGGCACAAGGTTTGTTTTTAATTGGGCAAAACTAACGAAAAATAAAAAAGGAGGTGAGAGAGCCATGACACTAATAAAATTTGAACCTTTCAAAGAATTTGAAACATTAACCGACAGGGTACAAAGAATTTTTGACGAATTACCGACTTTTCCTTTCAACGTAGTCGATAGTTTTTCGCCCAGAATCGATATTTCAGAAGATGACAAACACATTTACATTGACGCAGAAATTCCTGGTGTTAACAAAAAAGATTTAAAAATCACATTGCAAGATAACATTTTAACCATTCAAGGTGAAAAGAAAAGAGAAGAAGAAAAGAAAGAAAAAAATTACTTCAGAAGCGAAAGATTATACGGTAATTTCCAACGAAGTTTCACTTTGCCGGTTGAAGTTGATACCGATCATGTTGACGCTAAATTCAAAGACGGTATGTTACACATTAAATTAAACAAAATTGAAACTAAAAAATCAAAAGAAAAATTAATTGAACTTAAATAATTGAGAAGGAGGTGGCTCTGCCCACCTTTTTTTTCTATTAAAACTTAAAGAAAAGGAGTGATGAATATGGGAAAAATAATAGGAATTGATTTGGGAACTACAAACTCGTGTGTTGCGGTGATGGAAGGTAACGAACCGGTTGTAATTCCTAATGCGGAAGGTGGCAGAACTACACCTTCGGTGGTTGCGTTTACTAAAAACGGAGAACGATTGGTAGGTCAACCTGCAAAACGGCAAGCCGTAACTAACCCGAAAAACACGATTTTCTCTATCAAACGTTTTATGGGTAGAAGGTATGATGAAGTGTTGAATGAAATTAAGGAAGTGCCTTACGAAGTTGTTGAAGGTGAAAACGGAACTGCACGGGTAAAGGTTGGCGACAGACTTTACTCTCCACCGGAAATAAGTGCAATGATTTTGCAGAAAATGAAAAAAACCGCCGAGGATTATCTCGGTCAAGAAGTTAAAGAAGCCGTTATTACCGTGCCGGCTTACTTTAACGACTCACAACGTCAAGCTACCAAAGATGCCGGTGAAATTGCAGGATTGACTGTTAAAAGAATAATAAATGAACCGACTGCGGCAGCGCTTGCTTACGGTCTGGATAAAAAAGGAAAAGAAGAGCTCGTTGCCGTGTATGATTTAGGTGGCGGTACGTTCGATATTTCCATCCTTCAATTGGGTGAAGGAGTTTTCGAAGTTAAATCGACTAACGGAGATACGCATTTGGGTGGTGATGATTTTGATCAACGGTTGATTGATTACTTGGCAGATGAATTCGAAAAACAAGAAGGTATAGATTTACGTAAGGATCCGATGGCTTTGCAACGCTTGAAAGAAGCTGCCGAAAAAGCCAAAATTGAATTGTCTACAACTACTCAAACTGATGTTAATTTGCCGTTTATTACCGCAACACAAGACGGTCCGAAACATTTGAACATCACAATTACCCGGGCTAAGTTCGAGCAATTGATTGATGATTTGTTGCAGAAAACAATAGGACCGTGTGAAACCGCATTGAAAGATGCCGGTATTACCGCATCTCAAGTAGATGAGGTAATTCTTGTAGGTGGTTCAACAAGAATACCTAAAGTTCAAGAATTGGTTAAACAAATATTTGGTAAAGATCCGCATAAGGGTGTTAATCCCGATGAAGTGGTTGCTATCGGTGCGGCAATTCAAGGCGGTGTGTTAGCCGGCGATGTTAAAGACGTTTTGTTGCTGGATGTGACTCCGTTGTCTTTGGGTATCGAAACGATGGGCGGAGTTATGACTAAATTGATTGAGGCTAATACAACCATACCGACGCGGAAAAGTGAAATATTCTCTACC
Source organism: Melioribacteraceae bacterium (assembly GCA_026983955.1). Taxonomy (GTDB): domain Bacteria; phylum Bacteroidota; class Ignavibacteria; order Ignavibacteriales; family Melioribacteraceae; genus BMS3ABIN04. Next base: position 10,089 of record JALSTB010000049.1, on the reverse strand, counting down.
GCAACCGATAATCAACCTTCGGTAGAAATTCACGTACTTCAAGGTGAACGGCCAATGGCTGCGGATAACCGTACTTTAGGTAGATTTCACTTGGACGGAATTCCTCCGGCTCCAAGAGGTGTTCCGCAAATCGAAGTAACTTTCGATATCGATGCTAACGGTATTTTGCATGTATCGGCTAAAGATAAAGCTACGGGTAAAGAGCAAAGTATCAGAATTACATCTTCCAGCGGATTGACTAAGGAAGAAATCGAAAGAATGAAACGCGAAGCTAAAGAACATGCTGCAGAAGATAAGAAACGCAAGGAAGCTGCTGATGCCCGTAACCAAGCCGATAGCCTTGTTTTCCAAACTAAAAAACAAATGGAGGAATTGAAAGATAAAATTCCTGCAGATGCTAAAAACAGACTTGAAACGGAAATTAAGAAAGTTGAAGATGCGCTCAAAACCAACGATACCGATGCGATTAAATCTGCGACCGAGAGTTTGACTAAAGTTTGGAACGAAATTGCACCGACTCTCTATCAACAGCAAGCCGGACCGCAACAACAAGCGGCTGGTCAAGCTACTACCGAAGAACCCGGTGCAAACAAAGGTTCCGACGACGGTGAAGTTCAAGATGCTTCCTATGAAGTTGTTGACGACGACGATAAAAAATAATAAATATAGGAGGTGATAAAAATGGCAGAAAATAAAGAAATGGTAAAAGTTGAAGAGAAAAAGAGCTGGGAACAAGCTCTGGAAAAAGAGTCTTGGGTTGCACCTTTGGTAGACATTTACGAAACTGACGACGATTTCTATCTGTTGGCTTATATGCCCGGTGTGAAAAAAGAAAATGTTAAGATTAAATTGGAAGACGGTAGTTTGGTGATTATGGGTAGAATTAATTACGATGAAGAAATCAGCAGAAATTATATCTTGAAAGAAACCGAAACGGGCAACTTCTACAGAAAATTCAAAATCAGTGACACGATTAACGAATCGAAAATCGATGCACATCTGGAAGATGGTGTTTTGACGGTTCGTTTGCCTAAACACGAAAGAATTAAACCCAAGACTATCGAAATCAAGTAACTTAACTCCATAGGCTTACACCTTTGTGAAATCCCGGTCGGCTAAGGCCGGGATTTTTTTTGTTTCCCAATCCCATCCATTGTGGAAAATTGTTTGGCGGCACTATTTGGAACTGATGCGGAATGATATTAATTTTATTTGGTTAATGTTTAATCGAATAAATTCCGTCTTTAAGAATGAAATTTTTTACACTTTCCGTATTATTGGTTCTTTATTTTGCACTCGGTTTGGTTAATAACGAACTGGAAAAAGAAATAACCGGACAAAACATTGAAAAATATTATTCCGGAGGTCTGCTTAAAACTGAAATTGATAAAGTTAAAAACATTGCCGATTATCTCTTCAAAGTGGATTTGGAACCGGAGACCCATTCCATAAAGGTAGATGAAAAGATTGTTTGGAGAAATAAATCGAGGTTCAGCGCAAACGAAATTTATTTTCATCTATATGCGAATGCATACAAAAGCAACAATACTGTTTTTTCCGGTTATTACAAACTGGCTCCCGAAAATCGAACGGAATTCCAAATATCGAAAATTCTTGTTAACGGAACAAAGAAAGAATTTATTTACGTAAGCAAAAATAAAAATTATCCCCAAGACAGCACCGTTGCAAAAATAATGTTAGGTAAAGAAATAAACCCGGATGATTCCGTAATTGTTGAAATCCAATACAGACTTAAAATCCCGGTTTCAGTGAAAAGATTCGGAAGGGCAAAAGGAGTTAATTTTTATTTTGTTTCGCAATGGTTTCCTAAAGTGGGGGTTTTTGAAAACGGAAAGTGGATTTGCGAACCGTACTATCCTTATCTAAATTTTTATTCCGATTTCGGCAGGTACGAAGCTGTAATCTCGGTACCTAAAAACTATAAAGTTGCCGCTACCGGAACAGAGGAGGGAATTACTTTTTCCGCAAAAAGAAATATTTTCCGGTTTGTTCAAAACGGGGTGCACGATTTTGCATGGGCGGCTTCCGATAATTTTTTATACCGTAAAGAAAAATTCACACGGCGGAACGGAACCGTAATCCGGCTTGATTTTTTCATTCAACCCGGAAGAATAAAATATTTCGAACGTTATAAAAATGCAGTGAAAAATTCCCTCCGTTTTTTTGAAGAAAACATCGGTGAATATCCGTATCAAACTCTTACGATGGTTGACGTTCCACGCACAAGTGCAAGCAGCGGTATGGAATATCCGACGTTGTTTACCGTAAGCGCTCCTTTAATTTCTCCCATTGAAACACATTCGCCCGAAAAATTGGTTGCCCATGAATTCTCACATCAATATTTTCAAGGGATTCTTGCTAACAATGAAGTTTACGAAGCTTGGCTTGATGAAGGTTTCGCTTCTTATGCGGCGAGCAAAATAATGGAAAAATATTACGGAAAAGGTTTGCTTACTTTCAAACTTGCAGGTTATTATCCAGTTTATGGAATTAATTTTCTTTCATACAATGAAATCCCGGTAATTTATTCGATTGAAAAAATTCCGTACAACGAATACGACAGAAGCCTTTCGGTATATTACAAAAACCTGACGCTCGGTTCAATTGCCGATACTTCTTGCAAATTACCCGGTAGATTATCATACCGTGTCAATTCATACGCCAAACCGGAATTGATGCTTTATTCTCTCGAACGGATTTTGGGAAGTGAAAAGATGTTTGGAATTTTGCGCGATTATTTCAATAAGTATAAATTCAAACATCCCAAAGGCGCCGATTTTATTAGGGTTGTGCAAAGTCATACCGGTGGCGGTTTAACTTGGTTTTTCGAAAATGTTTATGGAAAATCCGCATTGTTCGATTACAAAATCAAATACCTGAAAAAAACAAAAAAAGACAGTTACAAATTATTTTGTGAACGGATTGGCGACGGAGTTTTTCCGGTGGATGTTTTCATCTATACTTCGAAGGATACTTTGCGTAAATTTTGGGATGGGCGCGCAAGATGGAAAATATTTGAATTTTCCACACACGAAAAAGTATTGGGAGCTGAAATCGACCCTTACAGAAAAAACCTGTTCGATTTGAATTTTGCAAATAATTCATTTCTCCTTTCAACATCTTATTCCGCATCTTTGGCACTATCGGCAAATTGGTATTTTTGGTTGCAGAATGCCCTAATCAATTTCGGGGGTATTTGAGATGACGGTTAAGGAAATTCTTACCCTCGGAGCGAGGACGGTTTATTATAATAAAAAATTTGTGATTTTATTCTGGGGAATGAATGCTGCCGGCGCTTTGATTTTAACTTTACCGATTTACTACATCTTGGCTGATAACTTAAATAATTCAATTCTTGGTTATAAATTATTAAATGAATACGATTTCAGTTGGTTGCTCCAAATAAAATTTCTGTATGCAAAAAACATAGGACAATTCCCTTATCTGCTTTATGTTTTAACCGGAATATATTTGTTGGTACAAAACTTTTTCGTCGGAGGATTAATCGCGGTGTTTCACAATCCTCAAAAGAATCATATAGTCGATTTTTTCTACGGAGGGGTTAAATACTGGTTAAGATTAACACGTTTGCTTTTAATTGTGTTGGTATTGTTCTATCTTGCTTTCAAACTCAATGACATCTTTGGAAATTTGATAACCTGGTACTATGCCGGTGTGGAAAATGCAATGGGTGATTTTCTTACCCGCTCATTCAGATATGTTTTCCTGCTTTTCTTAATCGGTGTATTGATGATTTTTTCGGACTATACAAAAATTTCATTGGTTGTTAACGACCGGACGAAAGTATTGAAAGAATTGCTGGAAGTTATAAAACTTACTTCCGTGAACTTTTACAAGATATTTACAGTATTCGTTATTGTTGCCCTTATAGGTGGTCTCGGTGCGGTGGTTTACAATTTACTGGGTATTTTAATTCCCGCGAAACCTTATTATTATTTGATTTTATTATTTGTTCTTCGCCAGATGTTAATTATTTTTAGGTTACTGATTAAAATGTTGTTTTATTCAACGGAAATTTTAATTTATAAAGATTTAACTGCAAAAGTTATTAACGTTCAACCGGAAGAAAAAGAGGTTATTACATAGTGGCAATATTACCAATTACAGTTTACGGCGATCCCGTTTTAAAGAAAATCGCTTCCCCAATTAAACAAGTGGATGACGGAATAATCGGTTTGATTCAAAATATGTTTGCTACAATGAGAAATGCAAACGGAATCGGTTTGGCTGCAAATCAAGTTGATATAGACAAACAAATATTTATTGTGGATATTTCTCCTGTGGAAGGATATGAAAAATTTAAACCGGTAGTAATGATAAATCCGGAAATTATACTTCAATCCGATGAAACGGTTGTTATGGAAGAAGGATGTTTAAGCCTACCGAATTTGCGGGCGGATGTGGAAAGACCGGAAGCTATTAAGGTGAGATATTTGGATACCGATGAAAATATTCAAGAAATTGAAGCTGACGATTTGTTCGCAAGAGTTATTCTTCATGAGTATGATCATTTAATCGGTAAATTAATTCCCGACAGGGTGAACGAACAAATCAGAAAAAAACTCCAAGAAGAATTGGAATTAATACGCAACCGTGAAGTAAAAGTCGATTACCCCATTACCCCTAAATAAAATTTCGTTTTACTGAGCCGAAGGGAATAAATGAAAATCGTATTTTTCGGAACACCGGAATTTGCCATACCGGCATTGCAAAAAATTTTGGAAAGTAAACATTCGCTCGAAGCAATTGTAACCGCACCGGACAAAGAGCGGGGAAGGGGAAGGAAAATTCAATTTACTCCTGTAAAAGAATTTGCACTTCAACATAACATCAAAGTATTACAACCGGCTAAATTTAAAGATGAAAACTTTATTGGAGAATTGAGGAATATTAGAGCTGATTTGTTTGTGGTTGTTGCGTTCAGAATTTTACCCAAAGAAGTCTTCACAATCCCGCCGGAAGGTTCTTTTAATCTGCATGCATCCCTTTTGCCGAAATACCGCGGTGCCGCACCGATTCAGTGGGCATTAATTAAAGGGGAAACGGAAACCGGTGTAACCACTTTTTTTCTTAAAGAAAAAGTTGATACCGGAAATATTATATTACAGCGTAAAGTAAAAATTGAAGAAGAAGATAACTTCGGAACGTTGCACGATAAACTTGCGGAAGTTGGTGCCGGACTCGTTGTTGAAACAATCGACTTGATTGAAAAAGGAGATTATCAATTAACCGAGCAGGATAATTCGCTTGCAACTCCGGCTCCGAAAATTACAAAAGAAATTTGCAAAATAGATTGGGATAAACCGGCAAAGGAAATTCATAATCTTATTCGCGGATTATCGCCTTACCCCGCAGCATTTTTCGAACACGATGGTAAAACCTACAAAATATATTCCTCCGAAGTAGTTGAACATCCCGCGCTTGAACCGGGTAAAATTCATTCAACTAAAAATGAATTGTTCATCGGAACAAAAGACAAAACTTTGAAGATCCTTGAAATTCAACCCCAAGGCAGAAAAAGAATGACAGCCGGGGAATTTCTCAGGGGATATCGCTTGGTTTAGTTTTCTAACATTTCGATTATTTTTGCCGAAAATAAAAATAAAAACCGTTTCCGGAAATGCGTACTTTTATCTTAATATTGTTTTTCATTGCTTTAACCTGCACGGCTCAGGAAAAGAAAACGGCGGAAGAAGATGTTTACGGAATGATTTTAAATGGAAATGCAAGTTTGCTAATTACCTCGAAAGGTTTGTATAGTGCCGGCGAAAGGGAAATTTACCGTTTGTATTTTGAAAAAGTTTACACCGATACATTGAACCGTGACGCAGCCGGTTTGTTTTTCCAAATTGAACGTAACGGTTACTTCAATCCGGTTTTAATTATTCCGGTTGACACGCGGGATTTCCAATATTTATCCGGGAAACGGCACAAGTGATTTAATCCCGTTGCAATTTTCAATTATCCTTCCCGCTTCTTAAATTACGGACTCGAATTAAAATTATTTGGATGAAATGCTGATTATAGGATCTTCATTATTGGATTCTTTCCATGATTTAATTTACGGAATGAGTACCAAAATCGGTTTGGGGCGTGAGGCTCCTTTTTACTTTAACATGTCGCTTTCAGTTGGGGATAATCCGGATATTGTTAAAGAAAACCGTATTGCATTTTTTTCGAAGCTCGGCTTGAATCCCGGAAAGGTAGCTATTCAAAAACAAATTCACAGTGATATCGTAACCGTTATAGATTCACCGGAATTAAATGTAGGTGAGAGTGATGCGATGGTTACAAATCAAAAGGGAATAGCGCTTGCTGTTTCAACTGCCGATTGTGCTCCGGTTATGATTTATGATATTGAAAATAAAGTAATAGCCGCAGTTCATTCCGGTTGGCAAGGAACACTGAAACAAATTACATTGAAAACATTGGAAGTTATGCGGGAACGCTTCGGTTCGCAGCCGGAAAATATGGCGGCTTACATCGGTCCTTCCATTTCACAAAAAAATTATGAAGTAGGACCGGAATTCAAAAACATGTTCGATGCAAAATATTTGTTAACAAAGAACGGCAAGCTGTATCTCGATGTTAAAAAAGCAAATTTCGATATGCTAATTAAATCCGGAATTAAAGAATCGCATATTCAAGTATCGAATATGTGTAGTTATGCGGAAAAAGATATACTCCACTCATACCGTCGCGACGGGAAAAAATCGGGCAGGGCATTTGCCGTTATTGCTCTTAAGGAGGAATAACTGATTTGAACTTAAAAATTATATTTGGATATATTTTAATTTGTTTGATTTGGGGTTCGACTTGGTATGCAATCAAATTGGGGCTGGCAGAGTTTCCACCGATGTATGCAGCCGGTTTAAGATTTTCACTCGCCGCAATTTTTATTTATATATTTATGCTTATCCGCGGATTGAAAATACAAAAAGATAAATTATCGCTCCGTTTGTATTGGATAATGGGAATCTTTTCGTTTGTTATTCCTTTCTCTTTGGTTTATTGGGCTGAACAGTATATCCCAACCGGTCTGGCATCCGTCCTTTTCGCCACATTCCCTTTTTTCGTTACGATATTTTCCAAATTTTTCCTGCCCGGAGAAAGCGTCGATTTTCACAAAGTGATTGGTGTTATATTGGGCTTTACCGGAATTGTTGTAATATTTTCAGACGATATATCCTTGGATTTTAAAATTAGCATCATTGGAATGATTGCGGTAATTGTAAGTGCGGCAATGCAAGGAGGAATTGCAGTGATGGTAAAAAAATACGGTAAACATTTAAATCCTCTATCGATGAACTTTATTCCGCTGTTAACCGGTGGTGTTGTTCTGCTTATCGCTTCTTTCTTTTTGGAAAATCTGACAGCAATAAAATATTCGCCGGTAGCCGTCGGTTCGGTTGTCTATCTTGCTTTTTTCGGTACGCTTGTTACATTCACAATTTATTATTGGTTGATGCAGCGGATTAATGTTGTAGTACTTTCTTTATCGGCATTTATCACGCCGATTATCGCGGTTTTAATCGGATGGTTATTTGCCGCGGAGGTTTTTACAGTATGGGATATTGCCGGAAGTTCTTTGGTGCTAATTGGTATTTTATTTGCTAATTTTAAAGGATTAAAGATTTTCTTTAAGTCGAATAAGGAAATGACGGTTTGATAAATATTATCAGAATAAAAAATGCAACATTTTATGCCTATCACGGTGTAATGAAAGAAGAGCAGCACATAGGTGGTAAGTTCGAAGCCGATGTTGACATCTATACCGATTTCAGTCGTGCAGCCGAACAGGACAATTTAAAACTAACAATCAACTACGATGAAGTGTACAAATACATTTCACAAATTGTTCAAGAAAAAAAGTATTATTTGATTGAAACACTGGCTACAATTATTGCAGATAAACTGTTGCAAAGGTATCCCGGTATTCAAAAAATCGGTGTGAGAATAAGGAAGTATAACGTACCGGTGGGAGGTTTTATCGATCACGTTGAAGCGGAGGTGATTAAAGAAAATGACCGGTAACGTGTTTTTGGGATTAGGTTCGAATATTGGTGACAGACTGAAATTTCTATCCGGTGCAATTCAAAAAATTTCGGAAAATGAAAGCATAAAGATAGTTGGAATTTCTTCGGTTTATGAATCGATTCCGTTAGGACCGGTAAATCAGAACGATTACCTGAATATGGTTCTTAAATTGGAAACTTCATTGGATGTTTACGGTTTGTTTGAATTTGTAAAAAAAATTGAAAAAGAAATTGGCAGAAACAAAACGGTTAGATGGGGTGCACGTGAAATAGATATCGATATTTTGTTTTTTGGCAGTTTGGTTGTGCGGGGGGAAAAAATAATTATCCCTCATCCTGAAATAATTCACAGAGATTTTGTATTATTGCCATTGAAAGAAATTGATTCTGATTTTATTCATCCGCAAAACAATCGAAGTATTTCCGAATTAACCGAAGAACTTCAAAATTCTTATGTTTATAACGTATTCGGGAATGAAAGCTTAAAACTTGAAGGAGTCAATCTTGTCTGAAGTAAAGTATATTGCAATCGAAGGTGTAATTGGCGCCGGAAAAACTTCGCTGGCTAAAAAACTAGCCGCAAAACTGGGTGCCAATTTAATCCTTGAGGAATATGAAAAAAACCCTTTCCTCGAAAAATTTTACGACAACAGAAAAAGATATGCCTTCCAAACCCAAATGTTTTTTCTTTTCAACCGTTACAAGCAACAGCAATTACTCGATCAAGAAGATTTGTTCTCATCTTATGTAGTTGCCGATTACTTTTTCGAAAAAGACAAAATATTTGCATATCTTAATTTGGACGGTGAGGAACTCCGCTTATACGAAAATATTTTCCCGCTTTTACAAAAAAATCTGCGTAAAATAGACTTGGTTGTTTATCTGCAATCGAGTGTTGACAGATTGATGTATAACATAAAGAAACGCAGCAGGAAAATTGAAAGAAACATTACCCGTAAATACATTTCGGAGTTGAGCAAGGCATATAACGATTATTTCTTCAAATATAATCAAACGCCTTTGTTAATTGTTAATACCACTGATATCGATTTTGTAAACAAAGAAAGTGATTTTGAAGAACTTTATAAACAAATATTCCGAGAAGACCGGGGATTTATAGAATATTTTAATCCCGTAATAAAAATTGAGGCTGAACAAAGTAAATGAGATTTTTAATTTATTTAATATTTTTTTATTTCATATTTAAAATTGTGAAGTATTTGATATCGTTGTTTGTTACTCCTTCCGGGAACCAAAATCAAACCAAAGTTAAACAAACTAAAAAAGAAAACCTGAAGATCAAGCAAGAAGACATCATCGAAGCCGAGTTTGAAGAAATTGAAAATAATCAATCGGAGAAGCGGGAAAATTAATGTCCGTAAAAGAAATCTGGAAAGATTTGGTAACCGGATTGATGAAAATCTCTTTAAGTGTAAAAGAAACACAAAGCAAACAACTCGGTTCACCTAAGAATATTTTAATTGTCCGGCAACATAATCAGTTCGGGGATTTACTAGCAAGTGTATCTTTATTCAGAGCTGTTAAGGAAACATATCCGGAAGCACACTTGACGGTAATTGCCAGTCCGCAAAATTATTTCGCAGTTGTTAAAAATAAGTATATTGACGAGTTGTTTGTTTTCGATAAAAGGAAAATATTAAACTATTCATATTTGAAGCGGTTACGCCGATTGTTGAAGCGCGGATACGATTTGGCAATAACCCCTTCCACGGTTTCCATCTCGCTTACAAGTCTATTGTTAATGAGGTTTTCCGATTCGGGAATCAGAATTGGAGTCAATAGCCTGAACGGCAAACCGAACAAGTATAATTTTCTGTTCGATAGAAGAATTGATTTGGATTGGAATGCAAAACCGGATGCACACGTATCGGATTTTATTCTTGATTTGGTACGTCCCTTCGGGATTGATACCGGAGACTTTTCATCATCGGTGGATTTTACCGGAGAAGATATTCGATCCGCTAAAAAATTTATTGAAGAATTAGGCAAA
>JALSTB010000048.1 GCA_026983955.1 Melioribacteraceae bacterium | reverse complement strand
CTTTATAATGAAAATTCAAATAAACAAAGTTAACATTTTACCGGATAGCAAAATTTAAATAATTTTAATTGAAAATATTCAAACCTAATTTTTTATATAGGGGAAAAATGCAACAAACATTAATAGAAAAAATAGCTCAAAAATTTGCCGTTGGTCTTGAACCGGAGCAAATAGTGAAAAGCGGAGATATAATATCAATAAAACCTGCTTACGTTATGACGCACGATAATACCGGTGCAGTTATTCCCAAATTCAAAAGTATAGGTGCAACAAAACTTGCTAATCCGCGTCAAGTTGTTCACACGTTAGATCATAACATTCAAGATAAAAGCGAAAAGAATTTAGAGAAGTATAAAAAGATAGAAGAATTTTCCAAATCAATGGGATGCGATTTTTATCCTGCAGGTCGCGGTATCGGACATCAAATTATGTGCGAAGAAGGTTACGCTTGGCCCGGAACAATGGTTGTAGCTTCCGATAGTCATTCAAATATGTACGGCGGTCTTGGAGTATTGGGAACCCCTATTGTAAGAACAGATGCCGCAGCAATTTGGGCTACCGGAAAAACTTGGTGGCAAATTCCTCCGGTTGTTAAGGTTGAATTAAACGGAACATTGCAAAAAGGTGTAACCGGTAAAGATGTTATAATTGCACTTTGCGGTTATTTTAAAAATGATGAAGTGTTGAATCACATAATTGAATTTGTCGGTAACGGTATTAAACATCTTTCAATTGACCAACGATTAACAATTGCCAACATGACAACCGAATGGGGAGCTTTGGGCGGTGTCTTCCCGATTGACACCACAACTATTAATTGGCTTAAAAACAGAGCATCCGTTATTGAAAAACGCGGACTTGCCGGTGTTCCTTCCGATGCCGATGGTAACGGTAAACATCCGAGAATGAATTTTGAACGAATTTCCAAACTTGAAAATAATTTGCATAATCTTAAAGCGGATGATAATGCATATTACGCTAAAGAATTATCAATTGACCTGTCAACAATTGCTCCCTATGTAGCCGGACCGAATTCGGTAAAAGTAATGAACAGTACTACGGAACTTAGTAAAAAAGAAGTCAAAGTAAATAAAGCTTATTTGGTTTCTTGTGTTAACAGCAGAGTGGAAGACATAGCTGCGGCAGCAGAAATTGTTAAAGGCAAAAAGGTTGCCGAAGGTGTTCGGTTTTATATTGCCGCCGCATCAAATGAAGTGCAAGCGGAAAGTGAAAGACGAGGAGATTGGCAAGCATTACTCGATGCCGGAGCAATTCCTCTTCCTCCCGGATGCGGTCCTTGTATTGGTTTGGGTACCGGTTTACTTGAAGACGGTGAAGTTGGAATTTCGGCAACTAACAGAAATTTCAAAGGACGAATGGGTTCGCCCAATGCAGAAGCTTATCTTGCTTCGCCGGCTGTGGTGGCTTATTCCGCTTTACAAGGCAAAATTGATTTCAATTGGAATGAAAAAACAGAACCGATAAATGCACAAATAAAAACAAACAAACCGCCGGAACAAAAATCCGTTAAAGTAAATATTATAGAAGGCTTCCCTTCTAAAATTACCGGCCATATTATTTTCTGTTATCAAGATAATATGAACACAGACGGTATTTATCCGGGGAAATATACTTACATAGATGATTTCAAACCGGAAGATCAAGCTAAAGTAGCAATGGAAAATTACGATCCTAAATTTCAAAACTTAGTAAATGAAGGTGATATTCTTGTAGGTGGTTACAATTTCGGAACCGGAAGTTCACGCGAACAAGCGGCAACCGCGTTAAAGTATCGTGGCATTCAGCTTGTTATTGTCGGCTCTGCAAGTACAACCTATAAACGAAATGCTCTGAATAACGGCTTCCTGGTAATAGAAATCCCAAAATTTGTTGACGACTTAAAATCCAAATACGGAACGGAAAATTTAACAGTTGCGACAAATAAACAAGCTACTTTGGATTATGAAAATTCCGTTTTGTCTTTTGAGGATAAAGAATATATTTTTAGTCCCGTCGGAACTGCAGCACAAGAACTTGTTATACTTGGCGGACTTGAAAACTGGGTTAAGAATAATTTAAAGAATTAAAAATGGAAACATTTAAAATCAGTTTAGCTAATCAATACAGCAAACGCTCTAAATATCAGCCGTATTTTTTCATGGCTTTTGGAGTTATTTATTTTTTAATGGGATTTTTTCGTGAAAGCGGAGATGAAGCTTTTGGAATTATCACAAAATGGATTTGGATTATTACGGGAATATTTTTTATTCTCTATGGTTTTATTGCCCGCAAAGATTCTACAAGAAACATTCTTGAAATAAATAATAACAACGTAAAAGCCGATTTGCCGTTGTCTAAAAATATGGAAATACTATGGGATAATATATCTCAAATTCATATTAAACCCATATCGGTTGAGTTCAAACTTAAAGACGGAGCAACAAAAGAAATATCACTTGGCAATGTTGCTTACAAAGATGTAATAAAAACAAAAGAAGTATTAAATAAATTTGCAAAAGAAAAAAATATTATAGTAAATTAAAGGATATACCAAAATGCAGAAATCCATATCGCGTCAAATTGCCGAATTTGCAGTTAACTTAAAATATGAAGATTTACCAAAAGAAGTAGTAAACGAAGTAAAAAGATATTTATACGATTCAATCGGATGTGCTTACGGAGCGCACAATACAAAAGATGTAAATATAATTAGAGATATTTACAAAGATATGAGCGGCAAAGAAGAAGCTACCGTTATTGGCTTTGGCGATAAAATACCGGCGGTTAATGCAACGCTTGTAAACTCTCTTATGATACGTGCATTGGACTTTAACGATATATATTGGAAAGACGATCCTTCGCATCCTTCCGATATTATTCCCGCAGCTTTGTCCGTCGGTGAAATGGTTGGGGCTTCCATGAAAGACGTAATTGTTGCAATTGTTCTTGCTTATGAATTTGAAATGAGATTATGCAATTTTGCAAAACCCGGCGTACGTGAGCGTAAATGGCATCATGCAACTTTAACACAATTTGTTTCTCCTATTGTTGCCGGTAAACTTCTTGGATTAACCGTTGATGAAATGGTTAATGCAATTGGAATAAACGGCTCTCACAATCATACAATAGGATGCCCTACGGCGGGAACATTAACAATGATGAAAAACACGGTTGACCCGATGGCTGTTCAGTCCGGTGTGTTTGCAGCTTTAATGGCACAAAAAGGTTACAGCGGAACGGAAAAAGTTTTTGAAGGCAAAGAAGGTTTTATGGATACATTCATCGGTTGGAATGCAAAAGAAGAAAAAGTAAATCCAACGGAAATGATGGGACGAGACGGAATTTCCGAATGGTCTTGGGATGTTGATGCACTTGTTGGAAATCTTGGCGAAAGCTACAAAATTATGGAATGCGGAATGAAAGCATTTCCTACCGAAGCTTTAACTCACACTCATATTTCATGCGTTCTTAAAGCTATGATAAACAATAATTTGGATTACAAAAATATAGAAGAAGTAAAAGTAACCGCATTTGCTCAAGCTTATGATATACTGTTCGATCCGGCAAAGTATCGTCCCGAATCTAGAGAAACTGCGGATCATTCACTTCCCTATTGCTTGGCTGTTGCGATGGTTGATAAAAAAATAACTACTCAATCTTTCTCCAATGAAAAATTAAAAGACCCGAAAATTTTTGAAGTAATTGACAAAATAAAAGGTGAACCTTCAATTGAATTTGAAAAAATGTTCCCTGCAAAACAACCTTCCAAAGTTGTGATAAAAACAAAAGATGGTAAAGAATACACGGAATATATGGAATATCCGAAAGGAGATCCGAGAGAACCTATGACAATGGAAGACTTGGATAATAAATTCAGTGGATTATCCTCAAAT
>JALSTB010000047.1 GCA_026983955.1 Melioribacteraceae bacterium | reverse complement strand
AGTTTCATTTTGGTATCTGTTACTTATTTATTTTTAAATTTAAATATAACTTTATTTTATTTCAACAATATCATCTTTTTTGTTTGTGAAAATTTCCCGGCAGTTAAACGGTAAAAATACATTCCGCTTGCTACTTCCCGGCGCCAAGATTCCAGAAACTCCGGTTAACACTCATCTGCGAAAAATTAAAAGCACTTTTTAGGATATTTATATATGATCCAGCTTGTTGTCCTTCTCAAACAGGATTTTATAATTTTTGGGGTGGTAAACAAAATTGTAAATTACGTATAATTTTAAATAAACTTGAATTTTTCCGGTATTCATAGAATTATTTATTTAGATTATTTACTAATTAAAAAACGAAAATATTTATGTGGAAATCAAGGGGGAAATTGGGTATCAAAAGCAATAAGGAATTTTCAACGGCGGTTTTCTTTGCCGGTAATTAATTCGTATACGGAGAGAAATATCATCACAAAAACAGCAGAATACATTAAAACGGCAGAGGCAACGGTTACATAAACAAAACCGGGATTTATATACCTGATTCCCCAAATTGAGCCGAATGTAAAAATGACAGAAAGCAAAGGCTCAATCATTAAAAATGTTTTCCAAAAAGAATTAACGAGAGACGTGAAATAAAATATCAAACCGATTGACAAAAATAAAAACGACAAACCCAAAACATGATTGTGTGTGGTCATCAATAATTCACCCAAAGGCTTAGGAAATTTTTCCGGAATATCGAAATCATCACCGTTTCCGGCGGTTGAACCGTTGTAATGTTCTACTGTTCCCTTTACAGAAAAAGATGTATTTTGCGCAAGATACACCAGTCCAACACTCAAACCGATAGAAACGGTAAACAAATAAACAAGCAACAATTTTTTCAGTGTTCCGTCAAGATTACTTAGATTTATTTTCATTTAGTTTCTTAATTTCATTGAACAAAATTGTCAATTTCCGGATTCCTTTGGATAATGAATTTACCGACAACGTTGCGCCTGTTATTACATCTATTGTTTTACCCGGAGTAAAATCGGAATTGAAATCCTTTCCTTCAAATTGCTTGTTCCAAGCGGGATTTTCAACCGCCCCGCCGTATTGTTCACGGTATTTGATTATTTTAATTTTAACTATCTTCCCCCGGGAATCAAAAATTACGAGAAATGTAATCGGCATTACTTTACCTATCACATTATCCAAAATTGCCGTGGCTACAGTCGTACCGTCCCGGATAACATTGAAAACGTAAACATATTTTTTATAAAATCGTTGCCGCACTTGTTTCTCAATAGAGTTTTTAATTTTGCCGGGGATATAAAACTTTTCATATTCAATTTTAACGTTACTTCCAAACCGGTTTTTGAGAATATTTTGCACTTCCCGGGAGATGCCTCCGGCAAAAAGCGGCGTTATGCTTAATATTAAAGACAAAACAACAATATTAATTAATTTACTCATAATTAATTTATTATAATTTTTATTATCAAAACATATAACCGATACCGATATTAAATTGCTTTTCAATGACATCATTTAAATTGCGTTTAAAGGCATAATCCGTTTTCAAAACAATTTCACTTACCGGTTTAACTGACAAACCAAACCTCCGGATGGTTTCCTTTACATTCGATCCACTTACTGCAGAACTGCTTCGTACGAATCCGGAAAATCTGAAAAACGGTATTACATTCCAGCCGGTTTTAAGAATGTTTTTCAAATCGTAACCCAAATCCATGTAAAATCCTGTAAACTTGTTCAATCTTTCCCAATTAAGCTGTGCTATTCCAAATTCGGCTGTGATGTAAAAATTTTCAATCGAATAACGGAAGTGAGCTTCGAATAATTTAAATTGTATATTTGTGGAATCGCCCTTAGCATTATTATAAGAAACGGAAGCACCAAGTAACAAGTTGTTTGTGCCTGTATAATTCATTCTTAGATTGTATAGCAAGTTGCCAGCATCCGCTTTGAATCCTTTATACCTTCCTTTCCTGATACCGTATTCAAAAGAAAAATTATCACTGTTCAAACCTTCGGTAATGCTGAATTTATAGTCGAAACCCGCGAATTTTCCGTAAAGCGCCAAGCCGTTTCCGTACCATGTAGTTGGAATTAAGTACGTATTATATTCCGGTCGCTCAACACCAAAAAACATAGGGGGTTCGTGATATTCGTTAACAATTCCGGCCGGAATTAAAATCACTCCCGCTTGAAAACCCAACCATCTCTTATAGTTGTAATCGATATAAGCTTGTTCAAGCTCCAATTCCCCTTTCCCTTCATCAACTAAATTGTGTTCAAGTTCAACTTCAGATTTAAAAGACCAATTTTCAGTAAAAGAGTGAGAGACAAAAAGAATAAATCTGTGAAAATCCAGTACCGGCGGAGAATCACCGGATAATTTTCTGTTAAAATGAAGTTCGCCGTAACCACCAATGTTTGTCTGTGGTTCAAAAAATTCATCTTGCGCTTCCATGTTTTGAAATAGAAACATTAACGGAAGAAAAACAAATATGTATCTCATAAATTGATAATCCTTTCCTCACTTTTCAGTTCTTATTTATATTTATACTAAATCTAAATAACGGAAAATAAAGATGCAAGACATTTTTTTACTTTTGTAAATTATTTGCCCGGGAAAGCTTTGAAGAATAAAAATATCGGTTATGAAGTGCACACCGAAAGCGGATAGTTAAAACATCCTTAAATAAAAAAATGGCGGCTCAAGTGAACCGCCATATAAAATTAATTAATACAGTGGAATAATTTTAGAATAATACAACAATTAATACCCGGTTATTTACCTGAATCTTTTTTCTTGAAATCCAATGAAATGGAATTGATACAATAACGTTTACCGGTTGGAGCCGGACCGTCATCGAAGACGTGCCCGAGATGTCCGCCGCATCTTGCACAAACCACTTCGGTTCTAATCATTCCGTGACTTGTATCAGTTACATATCGAACGCTGTTTTCCGATACAGGTTGCCAGTAACTCGGCCAGCCGCTTCCCGATTCGTATTTGGTTTCGGAGCTGAACAATTCGTTACCACATGCGGCACATACGTAAATTCCCGTTTCTTCGTTTTTATAAAATTTACCGGTGAAGGGCCTTTCAGTCCCCTTTTCCCTTAGAACCCTGTATTGTTCGGGTGTTAAAATTTTCTTCCATTCCTCTTCGGATTTTTTTATTTCAACCATATTTTCCCTTTCATCTGTTTTTTTATTTTGTGTAGAATCGTTAACAGCCATGGATTCAGAAGCTGCCGACGGTGAATTTGTATTGCAAACAAATGCAAATCCCAATGCGATTAAAATTATTATCCAAATATATTTCTTCATAGTATTTCCTCTTTTTTGGAGCTAATATCTTGTTTTTAAGATCGAAAATCAAGGTAAAAGAAAATCCACATTTGCCAAAACCGGGATTAATCAGCTTTAAGTTTTAATTTTTTGACTTTACAAAAAGTTTAACAAGATTGATTTTCGTTTTGGTTGAATGAAGAATGAGAAAGTTAAAATTATCAATTTGTATTTTCTCACCCTTGGAAGGAATCCGTCCAAGTTTTGTAATTATAAAGCCGGCTATCGTTTCGTAATCGCCCGGGGGAATTTCAAGATTAAACTCTTCATTTAATTTATCGAGTTCAACTTTTCCGCTTACCACAAATGTTTTTTCATCAATTTTTTTGCACACCTCTTCTTCAACGTCGTACTCATCCCTTATTTCACCGAACATTTCTTCAATAATGTCTTCAATTGTGATTAACCCCGCCGTACCGCCGAACTCATCAACTACAATTGCAATTGAGATTCTTTTGTCCAAAAATTCGTTTAACATTTCAAGTGTTTTTTTCGTTTCGGGTACAAAAGTAATTTCTTTCATAACGGATTTTAAATCTTCGGGCGCTTTGAACATATCGTAAGCATAAACCACGCCTTTAATATCATCCAAACTTTCACCGTAAACCGGAAGTTTTGAAAAGCCGGATTCAATAAAAGTCTGAATTACTTTTTCAATCGGTGTGTTGATTTGTACTCCAACAATCTCAATTCTGGGAGTCATTGCCTCGTAAATTTTCTGTTCGCCCAAATCAATAA
This sequence comes from Melioribacteraceae bacterium, assembly GCA_026983955.1. Lineage (GTDB taxonomy): Bacteria > Bacteroidota > Ignavibacteria > Ignavibacteriales > Melioribacteraceae > BMS3ABIN04. Next base: position 13,525 of record JALSTB010000047.1, on the reverse strand, counting down.
TTTTTTTAATTACATCCGATTCGTCTTCGGCTACTTTCCCCGCTTCCGAGCTCTCGTCAATCAAATCGTGTATATCTTCTTTTTCAAAAACTTGAACGGCTTCACTGTTATCGGTTTCTTGAATACTTGTAACCAATGCGGTTATTGAAGAAGTGAACTTCACAAGCGGATACAACAGCAAGGTAAACAATCTTACCGGAACCGCAGCCAGCATTACGAACCGGTCTGCAAATTCCCTTGCAAAATATTTCGGTATTAGTTCACCGAAGAGTAAAAGAATTACGGATGAAACCAACAATATTACAAAATCGTTCAATCCAAACACTTTATATAAAAATACCGTGAATATGGAAGCAAAGGCAATGTTAACAATATTATTGCCGATCAAAATGGTTGAAAAAAATATATGCGGATTTTTGATGTAGTATAAAATATTTTTTGCATTGAAATTTTCTTTCCGCGCGGCAATTTCGATTTTAATTTTATTGGAAACCACAAACGCCAGTTCCGAAGAGGAAAAAAATCCGCTTAACAAAACCAAAAATACCAACGCTACAATTTCCAATATCATTTTTTAATAAACTTTTTCAATTTTAATATTTTGAATTATATATTTTAATTCATTACCGTCATCATCGAACACCAGTTCGGCATCAACTTTTTTATCGGGATTTAAATCCGGTACAAGTGAAAGTCCTTTTATTGTTGAGAATAACAGTTTTCTGTATTCACCGCTTTGTCCCTCTTCCCGCACCGTTGGTTTGATGAAATAAACGGTTTTTCCGTTTTGTTTTATTTTAATTTGTGTAAAGAGCAAATCGCTCAATGTGTAGTTACCGTTTTCCGGTTTTATTTTTATTTCACCGCTTATGTTGAACCGTGGTTCCGAGCCGGGCATTAAATTTATCCAGCTGTAAATTTTAAGAACCTCTATATTCATTTCTTGTTCAGGTAATGATTTTTTTGCCGGAATGTTTTCCCCTTCTTTTTGAATTTTGGTTGTTGAACAACCGTAAAAGATAAAGCCGATTAACAATAACACTGGAAACAATTTTCCGTTCATCATAAAAATCCGTTTGCTTAATTTCTAAAATACCGATGCTTCCTGATAAACTCCGAATACTTCTTTCAATTCATCCACCATTTCTCCGAGTGTTACATAATTTTCGGCAGCTTCAATCAAAACAGGCATAAGGTTTTTGTTATGTACCGCTGCATCTTTAATTTTTGCGAGTGAAGATTTCACTTTGGCGTTATCACGTTTTCGCCTTAGTTTTGCCAATCTTTCTTTTTGTTTAATTTCCACTTCCGGTGGTATTTGTAAAATAGGAATATCCGGTTGTTCTTCCTCTTCAACAAACTCGTTTACTCCTACTACAAATTTTTCTTTTCGTTCCAATTCTTTTTGATAGCGGTAAGCCGCATCGGCAATTTCCTTTTGGAAGTAACCGGATTCAATTGCCGGAATTACTCCACCTAGTGAATCTATTTCGGCAAATATTTTTTCGGCGCCTTGTTCCATTTTATCCGTTAAAGCTTCAACATAATAACTGCCGCCGAGCGGATCGACCGTATTGATAACGCCGGTTTCGTATGCAAGAAGTTGTTGGGTTCTGAGTGCAATTTTAACAGCTTTTTCCGACGGAAGCGCCAGTGTTTCATCCATCGAATTAGTATGGAGCGATTGCGTTCCGCCAAGAACAGCCGCCATTGCTTGAAATGCAGTCCTCACGATGTTGTTTTCGGGTTGTTGCGCCGTTAAAGTGCAACCGGCGGTTTGGGTGTGAAACCGTAGCCACCATGAGCGCGGATTTTTTGCACCGTATTTATTTTTCATTCTCTTTGCATATATTCTGCGCGCAGCCCTGAACTTGGCAATTTCTTCAAAGAAATCGAGATGGGAGTTGAAGAAAAACGAAATTCGCGGAGCAAAACTGTCCACGTCCATTCCCCTTTCAATACAAGCTTCGATGTATGCAAAACCGTCGGCAAGCGTGTAAGCAAGTTCCTGTACGGCAGTCGAGCCGGCTTCACGGATATGATATCCGCTCACGGAAACCGGATTCCATTGCGGAACATGTTCCGTTGTAAATTCGATCATATCGGTAATGATTCTCATTGACGGATGCGGCGGATAAATAAATTCTTTTTGAGCAATGTATTCTTTTAAAATATCGTTTTGCAAGGTTCCGCGCAGTTTTTCAAAAGGGACCCCTTGCTTTTTGGCAACTGCAAGATAAAAAGCGAAAATCATTGCAGCCGGAGAGTTTATCGTCATCGAAGTGGATACTTTATCCAGCGGAATTCCTTCGAAAAGGGTTTCCATGTCTTCCAAAGATGAAACGGCAACACCGCAAATACCAACTTCGCCCCGGCTGAATTCATGATCGGAATCGTATCCCATCAAGGTCGGTAAATCGAACGCCACGGATAAACCGGTCTGACCGTTTTCCAATAAGTATTTGAATCTTCTATTGGTATCTTCCGGTGTACCGAATCCGGCGAATTGACGCATTGTCCAAATTTTTCCACGGTAGCCGTTTGTATGTATTCCGCGGGTAAACGGAAATTGCCCGGGGAAACCGATATCTTCCATATAATCTTTGCCTTCAACATCATCCGGGGTGTAAAGGGCTTTTACTTCTTCACCGGAGACGGATGTGAACTTCATGCCTGTTGTTCTTGCATTTTTTAGGGCTTCAAGATATTCTTCTTTTGCCTTTTTATAACGATTGTTATTCATAATTCCCCTTTCAATTTTTAGAATCTTTTTCTTTATAAAATAAAATATAATAAAGTGCCGGTTATTATTCTACATATTTATTAAATCCGTTTTTTGCGTGCCTTATCATAATTTAATGCGAGTTGCTTTTTACGTGTAAGCTTTATGTTAAACAATATTTCCGGAGATGACTTCATGAGCCCGGGGAATTGGTTGCCCGCTCGTGCAGATTTTAAAGACATCGACTGAGGCACAAAATAAAATAATTACTACTGGTGTGGGGTAACATCTCGCCACATCTTTAACTTTATGTTATTAAATTTTTAATATAGTAAATCAAAACAACATTGTCGAGGAGTGGTCCTCGACAACAGTAGAAATTCCGTAGAAGTGTGGAGCTTTACGGCAGGCGAATTGCGAATGCAATCATCATTTTACCACAGGTGATGCGCTTATAAAACTTAAACGGTTATATCCGACATTATATAGTTGACGTGACACAAGCATCACTTAATTATTATTTGGTTTTATACTTTTTTAATATGAAATATAAAGCTATCACTATTATACTACTAAACATTATAATAGTATCCGCAAATTTTCCAGTAATTACATCGCTATAACTTAAAATTGCTGAAACAATAATAACCAACAGTATAGCACCACCAATAATTTTATTTTGTTGTTTATTCATTACACACTCCTAATTTACCCTGGTGGCGAGGTCCATACCTCGCCACCCCCTTTAACTTTATGTTATTAAATTTCTAATATAGTAACTCTATAAAACATTGTCGAGGAGTGGTCCTCGACAACAGTAGAAATAACTTTGAGTGTTTGCCAAATTTACGAAAATAGAAATAAATTTTATTCGTCACGGTGTGACCATGACTGCCTTGGAGCAGTTCAACTTATTAAGTATTTTCATACCGGCAATAAATTCCGTAAAGGTGTGGAGCTCTACGGCAGTGGGAATACTTACATCAAATAAATTTAAAAATAATATTAAAATAAGTCTAAAATAAAAAGCAACAATCCAAGTATTCCCAAGAAAATCATAACATATACAACAAAAACATGCAATTTCATCCATAAAGGTTCATCTTCTGTTTTTCCACCAATAATCAAGCGAATTATTGTTCCAAAAATGCCAATTGCAATAAGCGCTAAATAATCTGTATTCATTTTTGCTCCTATTGCATTAAACTAATGCCCCACCCAAAACCGGAAACATTCCATTGATGGCGAGGTCCACACCTCGCCACCCCCTTTAACTTTATGTTATTAAGTATTTAATATAGTAAATCAAAACAACATTGTCGAGGAGTGGTTCTCGACAACTTTAGAAAATGGGATAAATACATAGTACCGCAAACAAAAAAGCCGGTAATATGATGTACCGGCTTAAAAATTCCGTGTATGTTTTTCCTAAACAAGTTTCAGATTTGCAAATTTGGTAAGCAATGTTTTTCTGCCAACGTTTTCAAAATCGACAGTAACTTTTTGCATATCGCCATTACCGACAATCTGCAGTATTTTGCCGCGCCCGAAAATATCGTGTACAACTTTACTGCCAACGCGCAACGATCTTCTTTCCTGGTTAAAATCATCGTAACTTTCCTGGTAGAATTCATTGTAGTACGAAGCTTTTTTTCTTCCGCCTTTTCTGGAACCGGCTTTATTCAATTCGGTAAAAGTTTCGGGATTCAATTCTTCCAGAAATCTCGATTTGCTTTGGTATGCAACTTCACCGAATCTGTAACGCGAGCGGGCATAGGTAATAAATACTTTTTCCTGTGCCCTTGTAATTGCAACGTAAAAGAGGCGTCTTTCTTCATCAATTTTGGAATCCGAATCGAATTTGGGATTGAGCGGGAAAATGTCTTCTTCGCAACCGGTGATGAATACAACGGGGAATTCAAGTCCTTTTGCGGCGTGAATTGTCATCAGCGTCACTTTGTTTTCTTTTTCATCATATTGATCAGCTCCGCTTAAAAGCGAAACTTCGGCTAAAAAGTCGTGAATCGTAGCACCTTTGTTTTCTTTGGCGAATTGCTGAATAGCTGCAAGCAATTCTTGAACGTTTTCGTATCTTTGAAGCGATTCGGGTGTGTTTTCCTCTTTGTACATTCGCAAAATACCCAATTCATCCACCAAAGCCGCCATCAATTCGGGCAACGACAGTTTGTCTTTTAATTCTATGTATTTATTCAGTAATAATTTAAATTGTTTAACATTTTTCTGTATCCTTTCCTTAACTTCTATCACTTCAAAAACCCGCGCCATTGTGGTGAAGAGATTAATATTCAACTTACGTGAAAAAGCGATCATTTTACTAATTGACGTATTGCCTATTCCACGTTGCGGGAAATTCATAATTCTCAATAAACTTTCTTCATCATTTTGATTTGCCAGCACGCGCAAATACGCTATCAAATCTTTAATTTCCTTTCTTCTGTAAAATTCCACCCCGCCGATAATTTGGTAAGGTATTTTTTCCCTCCGGAGCGCTTCTTCCAAAGCTCTGGATTGGGAATTTATTCTGTATAAAATCGCAATATCGTTAAACGAAATTTTGCGTGATGAAACTTCCTTTTTTATTTGCTTTGCAATTTGAAAAGCTTCATCTTTTTCATCGGAGCAACGGATAATTGTCAGCTGTTCGCCGTCGTTGTTGTTCGTCCACAATGTTTTTTTAATTTGATCGGCATTGTTTTTTATTACGGAATCTGCAGCCGCCAGAATTGTTTTTGTCGATCTGTAATTTTGTTCGAGTCTGAAAACTTTCGCTTTCGGAAAATCCTTTTGAAACTCGAGCATATTGCGTATATCGGCACCGCGCCAACCGTAAATGCTTTGTGCATCGTCGCCCACAACGCAAAGTTTAACGCGCGATGTAGTGAATAACTTCAGCAATTCGTATTGAGCCCTGTTGGTATCTTGGAATTCATCGACCAGAATAAATTTGAATTGTTTTCTGTATTTCTGTAAAATTCTCAAGTGATTGTTAAACAACTCAATCGGTTTCAATAACAAATCGTCAAAATCCATTGAGTTGTTTTCTTTGAGTTTTTTGTTGTAATTCAAAAATATCTCGCCTATTTTCTTTTCAACGGGGGTTTGGGCAATGTGACTCAAATATTCGTCGGGTGTAATCATCTGGTTTTTGAGAAAACTTATTTTATGTTGAACTCCCGACGGTGTTAACGATTCGTGATTAATGTTATATTCTTGCATTATGTTGTTTACAAGTGAAACGGAATCGTCCCGGTCGTAAATGGAAAAATTCGAATCGTAACCCAGTTTTGCGGCTTCTGCTCTCAAAATTCTGGCAAAAATGGAGTGAAAAGTTCCCATCCATAATTGATTTGCCTTGGCGCCGATTAATTTTTTAATCCTTTCCTTCATCTCCTGGGCGGCTTTATTGGTGAAAGTTAAAGCCAAAATGGAAGAAGGTTCGTATCCTTTATCGATTAAATATGCTATTTTGTAGGTTAACACTCTGGTTTTACCGGAACCCGCTCCGGCTACAATCATCGAAGGTCCGTTTATATACTCAACAGCTTCACGTTGTTCTTCGTTTAATGCATTTTTTAGATTCACTGAAACACCTCAATTTTTTTGGAAGTGCAAAAATAATAATAAAGGCTCCGAATTCCAAAATTTATACGAAAAAAACGACAAAATGTTTCATTTTGATACACCTTTGTCGTTATTTTTATACAATTTTATAGCATTTTTTATTACAAACCGATGGAATTTTCAAATTGAATACGAATGCAGAGCATAAGTTGAAGTATTTTGAAAATTAACTACAAAAGTTGAATTTTACGTTCTTCCGAATCTTTTGTCGAATTCTTCAAGCGGAATTTTGATTACAATCGGTCTTCCGTGCGGACAAACATACGGCATTGAAGTGGCGAAAAGTTGATCGACCAACAAACGCATTTCATCGTGGGAAAGTCTGTCGCCTGCTTTAATAGCCGCTTTACAAGCAAATGAAGCCGCAAGATTATCCCGTGTTTCAAGTTTTTTCTCACGCTGGTTTTTTCTGTATTCATCCAAAATATCCAGCAAAGTGTCCACCTCGGTACCAACTTTAACATCGGGCGGAACACCGTCTATCACCAAAGTATTTTTACTGAAAAATTTAAGCTCGAAACCCAATCTGGTTAAATAAGGTTCTATTTCTTTTACCAATTCGAAATCCGCCGGATCGAGCCGGATTGTTTGCGAAAACAAAAGTTGTTGTGCAAAAGGTAAATTCGTTTCTAAAGATTTAAGCGCTTTTTCGTATAAAATCCTCTCGTGAGCCACATGTTGATCGATAATCATCAATCCGCTTTTAATTTGAGTAAGAATATATTTGTTATGAAGCGAAACCAAAAAGGGGGAATCGGGTTTACCACCGGTTCCGGGCTCATCGCTCGGTGTGTGGTAAACTTCTTTGTTCTTTTCCTCGAATGGGTGGGTTACTTCCCCTGCAGGTGCTGCGGCTTTAATCTCTTTATCCATCGAACCGAACAGCATATCGATTTCATCTTCGGAGAAAATGCTTTCACGTTTTTCCCTTTTGGGTGGCGACGGTCTTGACAGAAATCCGGGTCTGTCGTCAAAATCGTTGCGCTCCGTTTTCCGGTTCTCAAATTTCAATTTATCGCGGTCGTTCCGGTCTTTGTCAAAACTCATTGCGGGCGTCAAATCGAACAATCCGATACTCTTTTTAATCACCGAATTGACAAAAACATAAATATCTTTTTCATCTTCGAATTTCACTTCCAATTTGGAGGGGTGAATGTTAACATCCACGCGGGAAGGATCGAGAGACAAAAACAAAACGAAAAACGGATAGTCGCCTTTTTCCAATAAATGTTCGTAAGCGGAAAAAACCGCGTGGTTAACCGATTTGTTGACAACAAATCTTTTGTTGATGTAAAGATACTGCTCGCCTTTGCTTTTTTTGAGATAAGTCGGTTTGGCAATGTAGCCGGTGAGCCCAAGAAAATCGGTGATTTCCTTAACTTCAACAACGGCATCGAAAATATTATCGGCAAAAACTTGCATCATCCGGTCTTCAATTGTTCCGGCGGGAAAATCGAATTCGATATCATCTTCAATGAATAACTTGAATGAAATTCCGGGATGCGGAATGGCTGATTTTTTAAATGTTTCGATTATATGTTTCAGTTCCGTCGCATTCGATTTCATAAAATTGCGGCGGGCGGGTGTGTTGTGAAACAAATTTTTAACTGAAATGGAAGTGCCCTGCGGAAAACTTCCCTTTTCTTTAAAGATTTCGGAAGCTTCGTCGTTTTTGATTAAAGTTCCCAATTCATCGTCTTCCCTTCGGGTTTTCAATTCGAACAAACTTACGGCTGCAATTGAACTTAACGCTTCACCGCGGAAACCGAATGTATTAATTGCTTCCAAATCTTTATAATCGGAAATTTTGCTGGTTGCGTGCCTTTGAATGCAAAGAACCGCATCCTCTTCGCTCATTCCAACCCCGTCGTCAACAACCTGGATTAACGATTTACCTGCACGCTTGATGAATACTTCAATATTTTTTGCTCCGGCATCAATCGAGTTTTCGATAAGCTCTTTTACCACAGAGGCGGGCCGTTGAACAACTTCGCCGGCGGCAATTTTGTTCGCCAGGTTAGATGGCAATATTTTAATTTTATTCTTGTTCATAGCTTTTAAATTTCCGGATTGTAAAGATACGAAATTATTTAAATTCCGGTTGGAGTGTACTCGAACAGATTAAAATCCTCATACCCGGCAATTAATTTCTTATTCCATTTACCGGAAGGGATTTCGGGAAAGAACACATCTCCTTCGTACGGCTTTTTCATTTCAGAAATCAATATTTTACCTGCAAATTCAATTGCTTGTTCGAATATTTCCCCGCCGCCGATGATGAAAACCTTTTCGTACTTTTTCCGCCGGCAATATTCAATTCCTTTCCGGAGAGAATCGAATGATTTTAAATTATTACCATTCAAATTAATACTTTTCGAAATGATAATATTTTCACGGTTTTCAAGCGGCTTGCCGAGGGATTCGTACGTTTTTCTTCCCATAATTACCGGATAACCGGTTGTAGTCTTTTTGAAAAAAGCCATTTCTTCTTTTGAATTCCAAGGCATTTTTCCTTTGTTACCGATCACTCCGTTTTTCGAAACCGCCGCAATGATAATAATCAATCCCACTCCTTCTACTCGAACGGTAATTCACCAGGGTTTTTCCAAGCCAAGCAATTCCAGTTTTTCTTCCATTTCCATCCGTTCCAAATTCTTAACCAACCTTCCGTCTTTCACTTTAAGCCAGCCGGCTTTTTCGGCAATTTCCAAAACCGCTTCCGTATTTGCCGAAATAATATTTTTAATGATCTCCAGTTCGATTGCGGAAAATTTTTGAGCGTTCATTTCATAATCGAGAAAAGCTTCCCAAGTAAACGGAACCCACTTGGCTACAATTTCGTGCCCGATAATTTGCGCGTATTTTCTTATTTCAAGTTGGGCATTTTTCTCCATGCGCAATCGTAAAAAGTGGAGAAGGTTATGCAAATCGATTTTCCAATATGCTTCGGTATAAGTTGAAAGTGGCAAATCCTTGCGTGCTTGTTCGCGCGCCACGCCCAAATCGATTCTTTTTTGATAAGTTTCCCGCGCCAAATTTTGCAATTTGCGTTCCTCTTCGCTCAGTTGCCTTCCTGTTTCAACATCAAAATAACCTGAGCTTCCTTGTTTATTGTCCTTCGATTGCATCCGCCATTCGTCCGGCTTTGTTGTTTGTGCCGAATCGATTGCAATTGAGTAACGTGTGGAATATTCGTTAACGTTTGCCGTTCTGTGCCTTATCCATTGCCTCCACGCATCCATCGGAATACGGATATGAAATTTTATTTCGCACATTTCGAAAGGTGTTGTGTGTTTGTGGCGCATCAAATATCTAATCAGACCGCGGTCTTGTCTTAATTTTTTCGTACCTTTCCCGTAAGAGACCCGTGCGGCTTGAACAACTGATTGGTCGGACCCCATGTAATCGATCACGCGAATGAAACCGTCGTCCAACACCTTGAAAGGTTTACCAAGTATTTCATCGAGAGCCGGTACTTTTACTTGTTCCAATTTCTCAAATTCTTCACTCATAAATTTTCCTTCGGTTTTTACAATTTGTTAAAATTAAAAAACAATATTAAACCGATCGTTATAGAAAAGCAAATCGATTTTGGTACGGTACGAAATATTTATCATCTTTCACGGATAAAATCCAGAAAAAAATAACTGTAAAAACATGACATGCAAGCCTCTTTTTAATTTTCATTTCCCTATATTTACAAGCAATATTTACTTCTTTTTCCAACCTAAACAGGAGTAAAAAATGACCACACCAATCTTTATCTTCGAAGATAACGAAGTAAAAAATTTACAACCGTTAACTTACACAAGACCCGTTTACGATTTACGTTGCGGTATTTTAACTTTAAAGGAAAAAGCGGAAAGATACTTTCCCGGCAGAGAAATACTTTTACACACACGTGAATATTTAATTGACAGTGTAAAACAAAATTTCCCGTCCAACAAGGTTAACGAAATTCCGGAAAATATCGATGAATTGATTTTTATTAACGGCCGAGTTGTAGTTGACAATGAATTTGCAAACAATCTTGAATCCGATGGCAATGATTCCGCATATTATTCAGACGGGACATTGATTGCAGTCAAACTTTCCTCCGACAGATTACAAGATGCCCGGAAAAACACCGGAAACATCGGCGAATTCTTGTCTTCCCTCGATTTACCTGAAAAAGAAATTACCGCCACGGTGATTAAATATCCGTGGAACCTTGTACATCAAAACGGTCAGGAATTGGTTAAAGATTATAATCTTTTAACTAAAAATGAACAAGTAAAAATTAAAGGAAAAGTTTACGACGGAGTGAATATGGTTGAACCGGATAACATCTTTATCGGTGAGGGAAGTAAAATCAAGCCCGGAGTTGTACTCGATGCCGAAGGTGGTCCGATTTACATAGGCAAAAACGTTACCATATTCCCCAACTCGGTAATTGAAGGACCGTGTTACATCGGCGACGGTTCAAAAATAAAAGTCGGTGCCAAAATTTATGAGAACACAAGCATCGGTCCGGTTTGCAAAGTAGGCGGTGAAGTGGAAGAATCGATCATTCATTCGTATTCGAACAAACAGCACGACGGATTTTTGGGTCACGCTTACCTCGGTTGCTGGGTTAACTTGGGCGCCGATACGAACAACAGCGATTTAAAGAATAATTACGGTAACGTAAAAGTATTTATTAATGATGAGCAAATAGACAGCGGCAGCATGTTTGTGGGTTTGACGATGGGCGATCATTCTAAATCCGGCATCAATACGATGTTCAACACCGGCACGGTTGTGGGTGTCGGCTGCAATGTTTTCGGAGCGGATTTTCCGCCGAAATATATTCCGTCTTTTTCTTGGGGCGGCAGCGAGTCGTTAACAACCTACAAACTCGATAAGTGTATGGAAGTAGCCAAAAGGGTTATGGCCCGCCGCGATGTAGAGTTTACAGCTGCGGATGAAAAAATTTTCAAAACTGTTTTTGAACTCACAAAAGGCGAAAGAGCTTTGCGTGAATTTCCCGAAGAAGTATAACTAAGGAGGTACACTATGCGTTTAATTATCCAACCCAATTACGATCTTGTTTCCAAATGGGCGGCAAATCTTGTTGCCAAAAGAATCTTGGAATTCAAACCTACTGCAAAAAAACCTTTTGTTCTGGGTTTGCCGACCGGTTCTTCACCATTGGGCATGTACAAAGAATTGATTAAACTTAACAAGAAAAAAGTTGTTTCTTTTAAAAACGTTGTAACTTTCAACATGGATGAGTACGTCGGAATTCCGGAAGACCATCCGCAAAGTTACCATTATTTTATGTGGCATAATTTCTTCAATCATATCGATATTCAAAAGAAAAACGTTAATATTCTTAACGGTAATGCCAAAGATTTGCATAAAGAATGTGAAAATTATGAAAAGAAAATTGCCAAATACGGCGGTATTAACCTGTTCGTTGGTGGAATCGGTCCGGACGGACACATTGCATTCAACGAGCCCGGCTCTTCGTTAGGCTCACGCACACGTGTGAAAACATTAACGAAAGATACAATTATTGCCAACTCCAGATTTTTCGACGGCGATATTAACAAGGTGCCCAAAACAGCATTAACCGTAGGTGTTAAAACCGTTATGGACGCTCATGAAGTAATGATAATTATTTCCGGGCACTCGAAAGCCCGTGCACTTCAAAAAGTTGTGGAAGAAGGTGTAAATCACATGTGGACGGTAAGCGCGCTTCAATTGCACCCGAAAGGAATTATTGTTTGCGATGACGATTCGACATACGAATTGAAAGTAGGAACCGTTCAATACTTCAAGGATATCGAAGCGCCGCATCTCAATCCGGCGACTTTGCTTAAATAAAATTCAAGGGGAACCGCTGCCGGTTCCCTCTTTTTCTTCCGTTAAAAATTTATCTTTTATCTCTAACAAATATTGATATGCTTCCTCGTAATTGTTACCTATTTTCCCTTCCAGAATTGCTTCTTCGATGGCTTTTTTGATTTCACCGACTTTTCTAGAAGGCTTCAAATTGCAAACTTTCATAATCACATCACCTTTAACGGGAGATTGAAAAGCGCGTAATTTGTCTTTTTCCTGCACATCTTTTACTTTTTGCATCACTTTATCATAATTAGCCAAATAACGGCTAACCTTTTGGGGATTTTTACTTGTAATATCGGCACGGCACAATGTAATCAAATCATCCAAATCCTCTCCGGCGGCAACAATCAACCGTCGAATGGCGGAATCCGTTACCTCATCGGATACCAAAGCAATCGGGCGAAGATGCAACCGGACGAGCTTTTCAACATAAGGCAATTTGGAAAGCGGGAGTTTCATACGGTAAAAGATTTTTTTCAACATCCGTGCTCCCAATTCCTCGTGACCGTGAAACGTCCAACCGGTACCTTCCACAAATTTTTTAGTGGCCGGTTTTGCAATATCGTGAACCAGAGCGGCAAATCTTAGCCAGACATCGCCGGAAACTTTTGCCACATTATCGACAACTTGAATTGTATGTAAAAACACATCTTTGTGGTGATGGTCTTTTCTTTGCTCCACACCGCCGAGCCGTGCAATTTCGGGAAATACAACTTCCATTACTTTGCTTTCGTACAACAATTTTAAACCGGTTGACGGTTTCGGTGATTTGAGAATTTTCAGAAATTCATCGGTAATACGCTCTTGCGAAACAATTTTAAGACGTTCGCGCATTTTTTCCGCCGCTTCCATTATTCCGGGAACCACGGAAAATTGAAGTTGCGCGGCGAACCGGAATGCCCGCATAATTCTAAGCGGATCATCATCGAAAGTAAGAAAAGGATCGAGCGGCGTACGGATTAATTTCTCATTTATATCTTTCAATCCGTTAAATAAGTCGATTACTTCGCCGAAATCTTCCGGATTTAACGAAATTGCCAATGTGTTAATGGTAAAATCCCTTCTTTTAATATCATCCTCAAATGATCCGGGAGCAACTTCCGGCTTTCTACTGTTTTTACTGTACGATTCTTTCCGTGCTCCCACAAATTCAAAATCAATTCCGCCATATTTGAAATGAGCCGTTCCGAACCTTTTGAATACGGCAACATTCTTCACATTCAAACGTTTTGCAGTTTCTTCAACAAAACTCAATACGTCTCCAATCACTGTAAAATCGATTTCCGAATTTTC
>JALSTB010000046.1 GCA_026983955.1 Melioribacteraceae bacterium | reverse complement strand
ATGATATAAATTCCGCAAATGCCGCTGCCGGTATATTTTACGATGAGTTAAGCCGGTTCCTCCGGTTTGTAAATTCGTTAAATGATGTATCGGCCGGAAGTGAAATGAACTTGACTTTAATCACCAAGGAATTAAATGTTGTAACCGGCAACGAAAATAAAAACTTAAGCGGTTCTATGCCGGTTGGAACTTTAAAAGTTATCACACAAGAGTTTCCACATATCAAAAGCAATCATTTTGATATTGATAGTAACACCAGCTCGTTGGCAAAATTACTCGAGCTGGATTACGAAAGCAATATACCTGGAAAATATGCGATTAGAAACGGTAAAATTTGGGTTGAAGATTTTAATAATCCCGTGAATTTAAATATTGATGAATCGAAAATTATAAAAGAAAAGGGTACTTATTTAATAATCGGCGGATTGGGAAAAATCGGTCTCGCAATTGCTGAGTATCTTACAAAAAATTATAATGCGAATATTGCAATCATTTCAAGAACGGAATTTCCACCGGAAGAAAAGTGGAATGAATTGTTAGATACTACGGATTCGAAATTGGTTAACAAAATTAAAACCCTTACTAATATTAAAAATCATAATTCTAATATTTTAATAACAAAATGTGATATCCTTGATTCCGAAAAACTTGCTGAATCAATTGACTTCATCGAGAAAAAGCTTGGTAAAATCGATGGTATTTTTCATGCGGCTGGAGTTACTGGGAAAGAAGCATTTGTAATGATTAATGAGATAAACAGTGATGATTTAATAAAACAATCGGATGCAAAAGTAAAGGGCTTAATTAATTTGAAAAACCAAGTTGAAAAGATGAATGTCGATTTCGTTGTTCTCCAATCATCAATCAGTGTTGAACTTGGTGGTGTCGGATTGTCGCTGTATTCATCCGCCAATGGTTTCATGGATTATTATGTCAATAAAATCAATAAGACTAGATGGATAAGCATAGATTGGGATACCTGGCAATTTGAAATAGACGGATTGGCTGATAAAACCGGTTTGGCTAAATATTCGTTAAAACCGGAACAAGGTGTAAAATTACTAGATGGTTTAATCAATTCTTCTTTGAAAGGAAATATTATCATCTCAACAGGGGAATTGGTGGAAAGAATTAATGAATCATTGAAAAAGAAAGAAACGGAGAAGGAAATTGAGATAACATTACATGAAAGGCCTAATATTCCTACACCATATAAGGCACCTCAAACCGAATTGGAGAAAGAAATATTAACGGTATGGCAAAAGCTGTTGGGAATTGAAAAAATAGGAATTTACGATAACTTTTTCGACTTGGGCGGAAATTCGCTTTCTGGCACTCAATTGGTTTCGGAATTGAGGGAAAAATTTCAAGTTGAATTGCCTTTGCAATCTTTATTCGAGGATCCGACTATTTCCGGTGTCGCCGGTATTATCGAAAAGGAAAAAAGCAAAACTGCTGCCACGCTTGATGTACTTGACGATGTTATTTCTCAAGTTGAAAATTTGTCTGAAGATGAATTAAATAAAATATTGAACGGTAAAAATCCTGACGGAATGGAAGAGAAATGAAGGACTTAATTAATAATTATTCGAAACTTTCTCCGGAAAAACAAAAAGCAGTTAAAGCTTTGTTGAAGCAAAAGGGAATTGATATAGACGAAATGATTATTTTGCCTAGGAATAAAGGTGAAAACCACGTACCCGTTTCCTTTGCTCAACAGCGCTTGTGGTTTCTTGAACAATTTGAACCGGGAAGTCCATTGTACATAATTCCGATGGGTGTAAAGATTAGTGGAATTTTAAATGTTGATGCTCTCGAACAAGCAGTTAATATGATAATCGATAGGCATGAAGTTTTGCGTACGACATTTCTTCCGGATGAAGGTTCCGTGAAGCAAGTAATTCATGATTCTTTACCGGTTAAAATTAACAAAATTAATATTTCGCAAGTACCGGATAAAGATAAAATATTAAAAGATTTAATTTATAAAGAAAGTATTAAACCGTTCGATCTGGTTAACGGTCCGTTGCTCAGGCTTACACTAATCGAAACCGGCAAAAACGAATATGTATTGTTGTTACCAATGCATCATATTATTTCCGATAACTGGTCAACAGGAATTTTTGTTAAAGAACTTTTAGAGAATTATCAAAGTATTGTTAACGGTGAAAAAGTGAACCGGCCAGAATTACCAATTCAGTACGCCGATTTTGCAATTTGGCAGCAAAACAGATTGGAAAGCGATCATCTTAAACGGCAAACGGATTATTGGTTGAAACAATTGAAGAATTGTAATCCTGTACTTGATATTATTACCGATAAGCCGCGACCGGCGGTTCAAACTTACAACGGTTCGTTTCAATTATTCGAAATTGAGGAAAACTTTTATGGTGATTTGCAAAAGTTTGCCAAAGAGAATGACGTTACATTGTTTATGGTTTTGGTTGCCGCTTTCTTTATTATGTTGTATAAGTACACTTCACAAGAAGATATAAATGTCGGGACTCCGATAGCAAACAGAAACAGGGCGGAAATAGAAAATCTGATCGGCTTTTTTATTAATACGCTTGTATTGCGTTCACAAATAGATGGTAAACATACCATTAAAGAATATCTCCGCCAAATAAAAAAAATTGCGTTGGACGCGTATGATAATCAGGATGTTCCCTTTGAAACAATAGTCGAAAAGCTTAATATCGAAAGGGATATGAGTAGAACGGCGCTCTTCCAAGCAATGTTTGTACTGAACAATGCCCCGGTTACAAAATTGGAATTTAAAAATTTAATATTCGAACCTATGGATATTGATAACGGTACGACCAAATTCGATTTGGTTATGTCCCTAACGGAAATGGACAATAAACTTAAAGGTAAATTCGAATTCAATATCGATTTGTTCGAGCCTTTTACGATTAATGCTCTCATCAACTCCTACGTCAATATACTTAAAGGGTTTATCTCAAACAGTGAACAAAGAATTGATGATATAAAACTGGTAGAGGATGCGGAGGTCACCAGCAAAGGCTCGGTAGTGCTGAACGGTAACTTTGATGTTACACCGGATTCAATTGTCAATTTGTTCGAAAAAGCAGTGGAAAATAATCGTAAAAAAATTGCCGCTGTTTGCGGAAATGAATCCGTAACGTATGAGGAATTGAACAAGAAAGCGGACAAAATTGCAAAAGCGTTATTGGAAGCCGGTGTGGTTAAGAATGAAATAATCGGGGTTTTCCTGAACCGTTCAATCGATTACCTGGCTTCATTTATCGGGATTTTAAAAGCAGGTTGCGTTTATCTGCCTTTGGATGTCGAATATCCTGCGGAAAGATTAAATTATATTTTAACGGATTCACACACAAATTATGTTATTTCGTCAGAAGAAAATAAAGCTAAAATACCGGAAACAATAAAGCAAATTGAAATTGAAAATTTGCCGGAAGATGCAGGGAAAGAATCGATTAACTTTCCGGCTGTTGACGTGCGCGATCCTGCTTACATTATTTATACTTCGGGTTCCACAGGAAAGCCGAAAGGAGCATTAATAGAACACGGGAAATTTATCGAGCATTATTTTTCCGTAAAAGAAAATTTCGGAATTACTTCCGGTGATGTGGTTCTACAATTTGCTGCTTTTACTTTCGATGCCTCGATTGAGCAAATTTTAGTGCCATTGTTAACGGGAGCTAAAATTGTGATGCGTGATGACGGAATCTGGACACCGAAAGAATTAACTGAAATAATTAAATATCAAAACATAAGCGTAGTTAATCCTCCAACAATTGTTTGGGAAGAGCTTGCAAAATATTGGTCGGAAAATGAAAACACCGCTCCCGCCGGGACAGTTAAATTATTTATTGCCGGAGGCGACGAAATGAAACCGGCTTTTGTTAAATTATGGTATGATTCGGATATGTCGGAAGTCAGATTATTAAATGCTTACGGTCCTACCGAGACGGTAATTACGGCTTCAACTTACGAAGTACAACCGGAAGATGCGGATAAATTCAGAATTCCAATTGGCAAACCGTTGCTGGGCAGAAATTTTTATATCTTTGATAAAAACGGCAATGTTG
>JALSTB010000045.1 GCA_026983955.1 Melioribacteraceae bacterium | reverse complement strand
TTACGTGGTTTGACGTAAATATTTTTAACTTCATTATTTTCACTAAATTCTACCATGTCGAATTTTGAGGGATTATCAACAGGGAAAAGACCAAGTGTAATGTTAGCGTTTGTGGAATTTAATTTATCAAATAATTCCGAATAAACATTTTCCGGTTCTATTATTAAGTCCGGAAAGCCGAATGCCACGATATTCCCTTTGATAAACGGATAAGCATTATCGATTGTTTCGGGAACGCTACTGGTATTTTTAACAACAATAAAACCAAGCTTTATGGAAAGAGGATTTCTTTCTCCCCAAAATTTGGGAATGTCCCATTTGCCGCTTCTTATTATGAAAATCGCTTTGTTAATTCCCGCATTTTCAAACTGGTCCATAAGAAAACAACTAATAACTTTCACGGTATTATTTTTCCCGCTCACTTTTACGGGAAACATTTCCTTGCTGAACGGAATAGGTTGAATTCTTTTCCCTTCCCCTGCTGCAGGTATTAATCCAATTACATTTTTTCTGTTTAGTTTCATTTTATCTCTTTCAGTAAGTTTACGTTTAACAAATCGTTTGCCGCTTTGGATATTGTTTTGAAATCAATACCCGATTTAATTGATATATCGACCAAATCGTTTTTGCCATCGGAGAGGTTCAAAACCCAAAGTAAAGCAAGCTCGTATTCCTTAATATTGCCCGCAACGGATTTATACAAGCCCCGTTTCCCCAATTGCGGTTCGCATTTCGGATTCAGATTCAAATATTTTTTGTTTGCTTCAATTGTATCAATAATTTTTACAAAAACATCGAATGCTTCTTCCAACTTTCCGGAAGATATAAATTCCAAATTATCCGCAGACGTATGATATTCGGGAAATTCACCGTTCGGGGTTCTTGTCAATCTTCCCACCGGTAAATTAAAGCCGGGAGAACAAAATTGCCTTTCGTCGTAACCGTACGGACTAAATTCCCGTACTTCAAATTTTTTACCGGAGTTTTGCAAAACAAATGGAACGACTTTATCTACGGGGCTGTCACCCCTACGGGATTTCTTGTAAGTGAAATTTCCTTTATCACCCAGAAGTGAAGTTACCAATCCGTACTTTATATTTTTAACTTTGTCTTCATTTTTCGCCAGCCAGGTAATTGCACCAATTGTAGCCGGAATGAAAATAAACCTGTACGAATAAGATAACTTGGCGGAATTTTCCTTACCATACAAATCGTTCAGGTACTTTGCCAACATAGTCATTACCGCCATTCCCGATAAATTATCGTTGCACATTGAAGGATGACAAATATGTGTTGAAAATAAAACTTCGCGAGAGTTTTGTCCTTGCAAATAAAATTCACCGTAAGTCAACGAGCCTTCGATAAAAGACGAATCAATTACAACTTTGTAATTACCTTCTTTTAATGCTTGCAGTCGATTATGTGTTAAACAGAAACCCCAATCGCGTTTATAATAAGCAGTTCTGTATGGAATCCAATCCGGATGCCCGGGCAAAGAATGCAAATGTTTTTTTAATTCATTTAATGTTAAAGTTTTGTTAACCGGTTCGCTGTAACTTACAAGGTGTAAATTGTGTTCTTTAAAATCAACAACTTTATTGCCGGCGGAATCTTCTATGAAAGCATTATCAACATTCCATTCCGGAGGCACTTCCCAATCGAAAACTTTCGTTCCGGAAGGGACTTCGAATATTTGCAAGGGAATATAATCTTGAATCTGTTTGAGAGTTTGGCGGACGCCGTTACCGGTAATACTTCTGTTTAACGGATATAGTGATTTTACAAGGGGGAAAATATTTTTTTTTATGGCAACGGGTTCGGTCATTTTGTTTAAGTTTTTATTATTAAATCCAATGCAGACCCAAATCAATTTTATTTGAGTTCAGTAAATTTTGTAATACGTTTAGTCTTATCAAGTCAGCCGCAATTTTATTCTTACCGTTGAAATTAAATTTTTCAATTCCTTCTTTCAGTTCAAGAATAGTTTGCTGTAACGAAACTTGATTTTGATGATCCGGAGCCAGGGATTTGAACAGATCAAAATTAACTTTATATGATCTTTTATCCGGCGAAGCATCTTTATTGATATCTATTGAAGTTCCGGGTATAATTTCCGCAACGGCGCGTGCGAGATCAATTACTTGATAATTGGAGTTATTAGAACCAACATTAACGGCTACAAAGTTTCCACCGTTTGTATATTTTCTGTTTACAGCCCATTCGATTGCTCTGGCCATATCCTTAACATCGATTATAGGGCGCCACGGAGTTCCGTCGCTTAAAATTTTAATTACACCGTGATTGACCGCAGCGAACACAAAATCATTCAGTACCAAGTCCAAACGCAGCCGGCAGCTCATTCCCGCCGCAGTTGAAAATCTTAATGCGGTTACCGTAAAATTTTCACCGGCGATGGTTTCCAAATATTGTTCGGATAAAATTTTCGATTCGGCATAAGTGGTTAACGGATTAACTTCGGAATCTTCCGTTCTTGCACCGGTTTCCGAAAAGCCGTACACACTGCAACTTGAAGCAAAAACAAATGATTTTACTCCCGCTTGCTTTGCCATTTTAGCAAGATTAACCGTTGCACGATAATTTATTTCATACGTTGCACCGTGAAACATTTTACCCATCGGATCATTGGAAATTGCTGCGAGGTGAACTATGGCATCGAACCCTTCGAGAAACTCCGGATTTATATTTCTGACATCGCCGAAATGTTGTTCGTCCGGTAAATATTCCCGCAATTCTTGTGCGTCGGTAGTAATACAATTTTTGTAATAGCCGATATCCAAACCGGTAAGATGAGATTCATTCAAATTGCGGTGCAGCCATTTAACTACCACCGGACCAATATAGCCTAAATTTCCGGTTATTAAAATTTTCATTTTTTATCCTTCAATTATTTTCCCAAACCATCCAAGGTTTCTGATTGTGTTCAATCATGTTTTCAATAAAGTTTTTATCTTTTAACGTTTCGATGGATTGCCAGAAGCCATAATGTTTGTAAGCAAAAAGTTTTTTATCATCAACCAAACTATTCAACGGTTCCTTTTCCCAAACGGTTTCATCACTTTCTATCAATTTGAAAACTCCGGGTTCGGCGACAAAAAATCCCCCGTTAATCCAATCGGCATCTTCTTTCGATTTTTCACTGAACTTGTCAACCACACCGGAATTACCATTAAACTTTATTACACCTATTGACTTGGCGGCTTAACGGCGGTCATTGAAACAACCGCATTGTTTTTTTTATGAAATTCCAATAAATTTTTTATGTTCACATCACAAAGGGTATCGCCGTATGAAATGAAGAATGGTTTGCTGCCCGTAAATTTCTCAATACGTTTTATTCTGCCACCTGTCATAGTATTCAGACCGGTATTAACCAATTGTATCACCCAATTGTTATTTTTATCTTTAATCTCAATTGCTTCCTGACCGTTTTCCGTTGCCACTATACCGGGTGATTTTAAAAAATAGTCTGTTATCACCTCACTTTTATATCCCGTGCAAATTATAAATTCGTTATATCCAAAATGCGAATAGAGTTTCATTATATGCCACAAAATCGGTTTTCCGTTAATGTTTATCATCGGTTTGGGTTTATCGTATGTTTCAATGGAAATCCGCGTTCCCATACCACCGGCCAAAATTACCACTTTCATATTATATCCACAGTAGATTGAACGATTACTGGTTCCGGGATGGGCACTATGAATTTTGCGTTCCAACCGGAAGTATATTCAAGCTGATTCATTATTTCCTCTTTCAGATTCCACGGCAGAATCAAAATGAAATCGGGTTTTGTTTCATCGATTTTACCGGGAGAATAAACCGGTATTGCGGTTCCGGGTAAAAATTTATTTTGTTTATGAGGATTTCTATCAACAGCATAATCAATAAAATCTCTACCGATACCACAGTAATTCAACAGCACATTACCTTTAGCCGGCGCCCCGTATGCAACTATGGTTTTTCCTTCATTTTTTATTTTGATCAATATATCCAAAAGGTTTCTTTTTATTTTCCGGACTTCTTCACCGAATTTTTTAAATACTTCCGGTTTGTTCAGTCCAAATGCTTTTTCTTCTTCAATGATGTTTTGTACGTTGTGCGTTACGGGATGCCCGGATGAGTTTTCATGACAAACATAAATTCTTAGTGAACCGCCGTGTGTGTTTAACTTTTCCACATCAAAAATTTTCAATCCAACAGAGCTGAAAATTTTATCGGTGGTCATAAGACTAAAATATGAAAAATGCTCATGATAAATCGTATCGAATTGATTTTCCCTGATTAAATTGAGTAAATGCGGAAACTCAATTGTGATAACGCCATTTTCATTGAGCAATATTTTCAAACCTTTAACGAAATCGGTTATACCGGGTACATGGGCAAAAACGTTGTTGGCAACAATTAAATCGGCGCGTCCGTACTCATCGGCTAATCTTTCAGCCAATTCCGAATCAAAGAAATCCACTATGGTGTTTATACCTTTTTGTTGTGCTACTTCCGCAACGTTCGCAGCAGGTTCTATTCCAAGCACACGAATATTTTTTTCGAGAAAGTTGCGAAGCAAATATCCGTCGTTACTTGCTATTTCCACTACAAAATTTTTTGGTGTAAGATTGAATTTTTCGATAACTTTTCCGGTATATGCCCTCGCATGATTCAACCAGCTGACTGAATACGATGAAAAATAAGTGTAATCGTTAAACAATTTTTTGGGACTTATAATTTCTCCAACTTGCATTAAGTAACATTTATCGCAAAAATAGGTTTTTAACGGATAAAATAACTGCGGTTGTCCAACGCTTGTTTCGGTAAGCATTTCGTTGCTAATGGGAGAAAATCCCAAGTCCAGAACTTCCGTTTGCAAAACGCTACCGCAAAACAAACAAGTTTTCATTTATCATAACCTTTCATTAAAATTGGAAGTTTAATCTTACGTCCGATAATAAGAGAAAAATTTTTTGCGATAATTTGACGAGTATCACAATATTACATAGAGCAGGAAGCGAGAATTTTCAACAATAAGTTAATAAAATTTACAATTACTAAAAATCTTAAATGTGATTCATTAAAAAATGGTAAATTTATAATATGCCAAATACATTAGCACATATAGGCGTAAACGGAATCAGCACGCGCACTGTTATTAAAAACCCCGATCTGAAATGGATTTTGCTTGGAACAATAATTCCCGATATCCCGTGGATGCTGCAACGTGCGGCAAAAATCATCTATCCGGAAATAAACGGTTACGATTTAAGGCTTTACGTTATAGTGCAAGCCACCTTGTTTTTCAGTTTGATATTAAGTTTTTGGTTTTCCCAATTTTCCGTAAACAGATTAAAAACATTTTTCATTTTGGGAGCAGGTTCGGTGCTGCATTTGTTGCTCGATGCCACACAGAAAAAATGGGGTAACGGAGTGCATTTCCTTGCTCCGTTCAATTGGGATTTGTTAAACTTCGGGTGGTATTGGCCTGAGAGTATGGTTACCTATTTAATTACAATAGCCGGTTTGTTTTATGTTTTTTATTATAGAAAGGAATTGTTTTTTCAGAAAGCCGATTTTCATCTCCGTAATTTTGCTTTCCACTTTATACACTTTGTTGTGTTGTTGATTTATTTTTTATTACCGTTTTATTTTATGCCAAATGCCGAGACGGCGGATAATCATTTTGTGCATACTCTGCGGGATTATACTAACAGAACGGGCAAGTATATAGAATTTGACCGCAGAAAAGTATTTGATGATAACGGTGAATTCTATCTGGTGACTTTTGCAAATGAGAATATTAAATTGAAAAGCGATATAAAATTAAACGAGGGAGTTTATTCGATTAAAGGAGTTTTTCTTGCTCCCGAAACAATACGAGTGAAAGCATTTCATAAACACAATACTCTTTTTAGAGACGGAGCATCTTATTCAGGCTTGCTCCTAATCATTCTGGCTTGGGTTGTTCCTTTATGGAAAAGAAAAATTAAACCGGCTTAATTGGCGGAATTGTTTCTACCGTTTATTTCTTCCACCATCATCATTTCCATCAAGAAATTTTGCAACAATTTTTCTTGTCTTGAATCCAGCGTTCTCACTAACACAACTTCCTGAAATTTCCTTGAAAACGAGCCCCTCTGATTCTGCTTGCCACTATTGTCGAAGTTTATTTTAGTGTTTATTTCTGATAACAACATAAAAGCCGAGGCTTCCGGTTCGTAATAAATTTTCATTTTCCACCCGTTTTGTTTCAAAACAACAGCTATTATCGGTAAACGGAAATTTTCTTTAAGAATATTTTTTTTTCATGTGATTTATATTACAACATTCCGTATATTTACGTTGTAAATTATGATGAAGGAATTTTTGAATCTTTTTCCTTTAGATTTGTTTCCTTCTTACAAAAAAGCCTTAAGACAAAAGTCTTAAGGCTTTATTTATATGCGAAAATTAAGCTATAGTTTTATAGTACTATTTAATTATAGCTTCATATTTCTTACATTTTACTTGTTTTTATTCCCCGCCAGCTTTTTCAATAAACCTTTTAGTAAATCGTAAAATTTAGCCACATCTTTAATATTCACTTTCTCGTCGGGTGAATGTGCTCCCAAAATTGTAGGACCGAAAGAAATCATATCCAAGCCGGGATATTTTGAACCCAACAAACCGGTTTCCAAACCGGCGTGAATTGCCTTGATTTCAGGTTCTTTCTTGAAGAGTTTTTTGTAAACTTCTCTCGAAATTTTCAACAACGGAGAATCCATATCCGGTTTCCAACCCGGATAACCGTCGCCCACCGAAACTTTTGCTCCGGCTAAATTGAAAACAGCCGAAACGGAAGCAGATATATTTTCTTTTGCACTTTCGATGGAACTTCTCTGGCTAGTTCCGATAGTAAGCTTTTTATTGTCCATTGATACCGTTGCAAGATTAGTTGAGGTTTCAACCAAATCGGGAATATCCGCACTCATTGCAATTACACCGTGCGGTAATGCCACCAAAGTATTGATGATTTTTTTCTCAAAATCATTTTTGAAAGCTTTGGTAAATTTGTCATTCAGTTTTTTCACTTTGATTGTTAAGCCCGGATCGGTAGTGCGGAATTCCAACAATGAATTTTTTACAAAATCCCTTACGGTTTTTCTTAATTTGTTAACATCATCCGGTTTGATTAAAAGAACCGCTTCTGCTTCACGTGGAATTGCATTTCTCAAAGAACCACCGGAGATATGGGCAATCTGGAACGGAAATTCAATTTTGTTCAAAAGATAACCGAGTAATTTTATTGCGTTTGCCCTTCCTTGATGAATATCGAGCCCCGAGTGCCCGCCTTTGAGTCCGGTAACAAGAATTTCCACAGCTTGGGTTCCTCTTTTTGCATTTGTCCATTCAATTGAAAAAGAACCGACCGTATCTTGACCGCCTGAGCAACCGACGTAGAACACACCGTCTTCTTCCGAATCCATATTCAAAAGGGTTTTGCCCGTAATGAAATTTTTCTTCAATGCGCTTACTCCCGTCATTCCCGTTTCTTCGTCTACGGTTAGCAATAATTCGAGCGGACCGTGAACGGCTTTCGGGTCTAATGCTACAGCCATACCGGCTGCCACACCGATTCCGTTATCGGCGCCCAATGTGGTCCCCTCGGCGGTTATCCATCCGTTTTCCTTTTTGATTTTAATCGGATCGGTTTCGAAATTGTGTTTTGTACCTTTATTCTTTTCACAAACCATATCGAGATGCCCTTGAAGCACAACAACGGGACTTTTTTCATATCCTTTTGTCGCAGGTACCGAAATAACAAAATTTCCTGCTTTATCTTCCTTGTACGGAAAGTTATGTTTCTTTGCCCACTCGCGTACCCAGGCTCTTATCTTTTCTTCCTTTTTTGAAGGGCGAGGTATTTGGGTAATTTCGTAAAAATGTTCCCAAACCAGTTTCGGTTCCAGACCTTTAATCGCTTCTTTCGACATGATTGCTCCTTGTATTATTTTTAAAATTAACTATGTCTTATATTCAAAATATCACCGTCTTGAACAATGTAATCTTTTCCCTCCAACCGCCAAACCCCGGCTTCTTTACATTTTGCAAAAGATTTGTATTTCATGAAATCATCATAATGAACAACTTCGGCACGAATGAATTTATTATAAAAATCGGTATGAATTACACCTGCAGCTTGTTGTGCGGTATAATTTTTCTTTATTGTCCAAGCCCGTGTTTCATCTTCGCCAACCGTGAAAAATGATTGGAGTCCCAAAACCTTGTACGAGGTTCTTAAAATTTTCGTTAATGCCGATTCTTTAATTCCGTATTCTTCCATAAATACGGTTTGATCTTCCTCATCCAATTTTGAGAGTTCATATTCTATTTCTGCGGAAAACGGAATAACTTCCAAACCGGCCAAGCCCAATTTATTTTTGATTTCGTTAATCAGTTCTTCCGAATTTTTCATCGAATCTTCATCCAAATTTACTGCAATTGCCAAAGGTTTTAACGTAAGCAATTGATAACCCGAAAGCATCTTCCTTTCACTATCATTAAGCTCGAGCAATCGTAACGGTTTTTCTTCGTTAACGTGTTCAAAACATTTTTCTATTACCGCAAGTTCTTTAATCAATTTATCGTCTTTTCTTTTTTGGATATCCTTTTTCAGTTTTTCCAATCTGTTTTCGAGGAAAGACATATCGGAAAAGAGAAATTCGGTTTCCAGAAATTCGATATCGGCGGCTGCATCAATTCTGTTCAAAGGATGAGGGACGGCTTCGTTTTTAAATTGCCTGATAACGTAAAACAAAGCGTCGTTATTCTTTACGTTGTTCAAGAATGCGGAAGTAATTCTCACTTTACCATCATCAGCCAGACCGACACCCGGAATATCAAAAATTTCTATTGTTGCGTTTACTTGTTTTTTGGGATTGAAAATCTCCGTTAAATTATTGAGCCTTTCATCCGGAACTTTTACAACTTCCACCCTTGCTTCATCGCGGTACGTGTTTTCCTCTTCTTGAATTTTGGCAAGTGTATTGAATAGAAGTGTTTTACCCGAAGATTGTAATCCGACTAAACCAATTTGCATAATTTTCCACTTTGTTTAAAATTATTCCAAGTGAAAATATAATTAAATTTTAAGGATTATTGTTAATGCGGAAAGTTTTATTCGAAATCGGTTACAATTTGAGTATGTAATGCTATTTCTTCCAAAACCGATGAAACACGCAAACACTCACTCAGTTCACCGCTGAAAACAACGGCTTTACCTTTAATGTGAACTTCGAAAGCAAGCTTTTTCGCTTTCTCGAAACTGCAGTTAATTGCTTTAATAAGTTGATTAATCACCTCATCGAATGTATGCCAGTCATCGTTAAATAAAATTACCCTTGCAGCCAAGCCGATTGTTGTTTCCGTCTCTATTTCAGGTTGGATTATTCCTTCGGGTAAATCATCCGCGTTGTAAATATTTCGCATTCTTTTCATAACTTATAATTGCAATTAAAAATAATTTTTTGATTATATTATACTCCAAATAAAAATAAATTTTTTTAAAAAATTTACACAAAGAAGTGGAAAAAGTACAAGTAGAAATATTAGGATTATCGTCAAGTCCGTCTGCCGGCGGCGCATATGCATTGTTATTAAAAGAAACTTACGGTGTGAGAAGGTTACCGATAATAATCGGTTCATTCGAAGCCCAATCGATTGCCCTTGAAATTGAAGGCATAAAACCGCCGCGCCCCCTAACTCATGATTTGATGAAAAATTTGATAGATAACCTCGGCGGAACTGTAAACGAAATAATAATAGATGAATTAAAGGAAAATACATTCTACGCTAAAATCATTATCGAAATGTCCGGAATGACAAATGAGATTGATGCGCGACCAAGCGATGCAATAGCATTAGCAGTAAGAACCGATGCAACAATTTTTGTTGCCGAAGATGTAATGAAAGCCGCAGCATTTGTTCCTTCGGGTGAGGAAGCAGAAGGTGAATTGGACGAAACATTCGACATATCACCGGAAGAGAATGAACTTACATCAAAACCGAAATCGAAAGAAACCAAAATTGCTTCGTTGATGAGTAAATTACGCGAAGCAGTAGAGAAAGAAGATTACGAAAGGGCTGCAAAATTAAGAGATGAGATTAACAGACTTAAAGGAAGTACAAATTAATTATTCGAAAACGGTTTTTCCTATTTCACATTCGAGGCATTTCCCTTTTGAACAATAACTTCTGAACAACTCTATCATGCCTTGTGCAAAAATCGTACGCTTTTTATATCCGTCCAATCCGATTCCTTCGGCCACATCACGGACAATTTTGTTATCCGACTTTTGCGTGTACAATTGATAAATTTTCAGTATACGCTTGGCAAGTTCCGTTTTCCCGAAAACTTCGAAATAAACATACAGAAAAGGTAATACTATGTTAACAACTATTTCATCGGAACGGGAAGCGCCTACAAAATATTTGATTTTATCTTTCGCAGGTTTTCCGAAAATGTAATGCTCCGTCCAATACCCTTCCGATTTTACAATGAACAATGAGCGCACTGAATTAATCAATACACGATCGCTTCTTATTTCTTCAAATTTTTTAATTAACTTGGGAATCAAATCTCCGTAAAGTAACATATTCAGCAACCGTACTCCCCCCGCTATTCTGATTGTGGGAAAGTTCTGCGGTCTGTTATTCAGAAAATGCCATTGGGTTTCGTTCAACGTTTCACTGTCGTATATATCTTTCACCGTTTGCCATATTTCATTCAGTTCTTTTTGATAATCATCAACTTCACTTGCGGGAAGATTGTTGACATCAGGCATAATTCCGGACACATTATAAAATACAGACTCAAATAATTTAATTTTGTCGTTTGTTACCGTATCGTTTATTTTGTTAAGAATATTCAAGTTCGCATACTTTGCAAGTTTCAACATAGGGGATTTGTTTTTGGAATATCCAAGAGCTTCGAACATAAGTTCGTAAAAAAGTTGTTTCCAAACATCGGTCTTTTTGAAATCTTCGTATGTAAATTCCCTTTCACGGAATTGTTTGGAAAGTTCATAACGGATTACAGGTTCGGCAATTTGATTTTCTTCCAGAAACACCAGTTCTTTCAATCTGTCGAATATTCTTTTGCTTTTTTTGTTAAACCGTTGTATGCCCAGATTAATTACAAATTCCTTTTTAACTTTAAATTTAACATCGTTGCTTAAACCTGCACATTTAATATTTTTGATTGTACTTGATTCAAAAGTTTTATAATTCTCAAATAAATTTTTGGCAATTTCCGGATCGATAAAATTCTTAATACTGACATTCGGAACTTTCCGCCCGGCTTTTGTAAATACATAATGGTGTTTTTGGTTATTGGTAAAAG
The DNA here is from genome assembly GCA_026983955.1 of Melioribacteraceae bacterium. Lineage (GTDB taxonomy): Bacteria > Bacteroidota > Ignavibacteria > Ignavibacteriales > Melioribacteraceae > BMS3ABIN04. Next base: position 6,846 of record JALSTB010000045.1, on the reverse strand, counting down.
AAACATGTAAAATCACTTTATTGTATTTACTGTCGATATTGTGTCCGTGCCGTTTCCAGTCGTGATAATCCAAATCTATTTCCACATCACCGACATAAGTGATAGCGCCAATTTGTAACCGGCAATGTTGAAAATCGGGACCGGCACTGGACTCATTGTACACACCGGGATCCAAAACGGTAATTGTGTTATGATCGAATGTTCTTAAAGGTTTGGTGAAGGATTGGTTTTGCCAAATTTCGTGCAGATATTTTTCATACAGCTTACCAGATGATTCCATCTTCTGCCCCGTGCTTCATTCTGACTAAGAAAAATTCGTTATATCAGAAGCAAAAACTTTAATATAATCAGGTTGTATTCCTAAATTAATTTTTTTAGGATAAATTTCCTAATGAAATTTTTAGTTTAAAATATTCGATACAATTTCATTATATTCAATCAATTTTTTACGGGTGGCAAACGCGAAATTTTTTGAATCATCGGCATAAATTAAAGCACGGCTTACATTAATCAAGTAATTACGATAGTTCTTCTTGCCGAACAATTTTACTATATCTTCCAACTTACCGCCTTGGGTACCAACACCTGGTAATAAAGTATACAAATTTTTTAACATATCGAAATTTCCGGCAAGATTTTCGAATTTTGTTGCCCCAAAAACAACACCGCAATTACCTTTTGCATTCCATTCATTAATTTGCCTGATAACCTCTTGATACAAATAATTTCCCGAGCTCATTTTTTTTAATTCAAAATCCGCAGCAGACGGATTCGAAGTTAAGCCGAGTATAAAAGTGATTTTGTCGTTGTACTCGAGAAAAGGTTTTACCGAATCAATCCCCATGTAAGGGTTCACGGTTACCGAATCGAATTTAAAATAATTGAAAACGGATTCGGCATACATTTTAGCTGTGTTTCCAATATCACCGCGTTTGGCATCGGCAATAATTAAAGTACCGGCTGGTATCAGTTTGACGGTATCAATAATATTTTCAAATCCTTTAGGTCCGTCTTTTTCGTAGAATGCAAAATTAATTTTATATGCTGCGGCAATGTCCAGTGTATTTTCAATAATTATTCTGTTAAACTCCAAAACGGGATTTCCGGCGCTCAACAAATGTTTTGGGATTTTATTAATATCGGTATCCAAACCGACACAAATATGCAAATTGTTTAATAATTTATTATTTAACTTTTGTTGTGCCGTCATTGAAAATCCTTAAGTATATAAGCGTCTGTTTTTATAAATGTTCATAACCAAACCCATAGAAGCCATATTTACTAAAAGTGAGCTTCCGCCGTAGCTAATAAACGGCAACGGTAATCCGATTACCGGTGTAATTCCCAAATTCATTCCGATATTAATACTGAAATGCACGAAGATCATTGTTAAAATTCCAATCAATACCAAACGGCTGTAATGGTCTTTCACCGAATTAACAATATTAAGAATTCGCAGAAAAATGATAAAAAAGAGCGCAAGAGTAATTATACTACCCCAAAAACCGAATTCTTCACCAATTACGCAAAAGATGAAATCCGTCCACTGCTCGGGAATGAATCTAAGCTGGGTCTGGCTACCTTGCATAAATCCTTTACCGAACAAGCCGCCCGAACCGATTGCCACCTTTGCTTGCAAAGCATTGTATCCGGCACCCAAAGGGTCCGCATAAGGATTGATAAACGTTTCAATCCTCTTTTGTTGATGCGGTTTCAAGTATTTTACCAAATAATCGAAAATAAATGCGCTTGCCAAATTATAAACAAAAATGGTAATGCTTGTAAACAAATCCCTTTTAAAAAATATTAAAGCTAATATTATCAAAATTAAAGTTATTATGAGCGCTGTCAATCCGAACAATGAAACAAAAACAACAACTGCCGGCGAGACAACAACAAAAAAGGCGAAAAGATTTAAACCGGCCCAAAAAATCATTACGAATGTTATCAAAGCAAATACTATTGCCGTTCCCAAATCGGGTTGCATTAAAATAAGCGCTACCGGTACAAAACCTATTAATAACGCAACACCCACATCTTTCACATTATTAATATTTCTTCTTTTGTACGAGAGCCAATAAGCCAGAAAAAGAATCAATCCGATTTTGGCAAATTCCGAAGGCTGAAAGCCTACAGGACCTAAACTCACCCAACTTTTTGCTCCGTAAACCACCTTTCCGAAGACTATTACACCGATAAGCATCAGTAACGAACCGGCATAAAAGTAAGCGGACAAATAACGGAAAGATTTGTGAGGCAGAAAATAAAAAAGGAAAAAAGCAATTAATGAAAAAATAACCCAGTAAACCTGTTTGGTAAAATTTCCGCTTGCCGTAGGATGATTGTAAGTGGAGCTGTAAATTGCCACCAATCCAATTCCCGTAAGTAAAATTACGGCAATAAAAAGCGACAAATCGAATCTATCTTCTATTTTTTGAAACATAAGCGAATTTATTTAAGACTTAAAGCTTCTTGTAATTTGTTTTCATGCTCCGACTTTAAGTATGTTTGAATAATTTTTTGTGCTATCGGGGCAGCATGGGAACTACCGAAGCCGACATTTTCCACCATAACGGCAACTGCAATTTGCGGATCATCATAAGGAGCGAAAGCAACAAACAATGCATGATCTTTCCCGTGAGGGTTTTGCGAAGTTCCGGTTTTGCCCGCAATTTTAATATCGGGCAACTTGATGTTTTTTGCCGTACCTTCGCCGTTAACCACTTTATACATACCACGTTTAACTATTTGTAATTTTTCTTCATCCACCGGAACATTGATTTCTTTAAATTCAAACGGAATCAATTCTTGCACATCCCTTGTTAAATATCCGCGAACTATGTGCGGTTGAACCGTTTTACCGTTGTTTGCCAATAGAGCAGTGTATTGAGCCAACTGAAGAGTCGTAACACTGAATTCACCTTGACCTATTCCCAGACTCAACAAATTTCCTCTACTCCATTTGTTTTTCCCATAAACCTTATTGTAATATTTACTGTCCGGGACAATGCCCTTAGCCTCTTCGCTTAAATCCACTCCCGTTTTCTTACCGAAACCGAATTGACGCGCAACATTGGCGAATTTGTCCAAACCTATGTCAAGAATAAGTTTGTAAAAAAATGTATTGCAAGAATGTTCAATAGCTTTTTCAACGTTTGTAATTCCATGTACACCGTGGCATCTGAAAAACCGGTTACCGTACTGATAACCACCTTTGCAATTAACGGTTGAGTATCTGTTGATAATTCCGCTTTCCAAACCGATTAACGCCACAAGCATTTTAAGGGTGGAGCCGGGAGGATAAATTGAAGTTGTTGCCCTGTTAAACAACGGTTTGCGCGGATCGTTTCTGAGTTGTTGAATAAAATCTTTACTAATGACCGTAGAAAATTTGGAAATGTCGTACTGCGGAGCGCTTACAAAAGCAAGTATCTCACCGTTTTTGGGATTAAGTGCAACGAGCGAACCGGATTTGTTTTTAAATAGTTGCTCGGCTTTTTTTTGTGTTTCCCAATCCAATGTCAAAACAAGATCGAAACCTTTCAACGGTTGTTTGTCTTTCTTCCCGTCTTCAAAACTGCCTATTATTTTTTGTTCCGAATTAACAATGACAAGCCGGTAACCTTTAACCCCGCGTAAATAGGTTTCGTAAGTCTTTTCTATTCCCTTAATGCCAATGTAATCCCCGAGTGAATAAATACCTTTATATTTTTCCAATTGACTTCTGTTGATTTCCCTCGTATATCCGAAAACGTGGGCACCGTTAATACCGAAGGAATAATCCCTTTGCATTTCAACAACGTATTCAACGCCGGGTAAAAATTCCCTGTTTTCTTCAATCCACGTAACAACGTTGAAATCGATTCCCCTTTTTATTCGCCTCGGTAAGTACCGGGAATAACCGGATTTCTTCTCTAAAATATTATTAATATATCCTTCATTCACATTCAACACTTTTTCGAGCATCGGGGTGATTGCATTGTTGTAGTTGGCGGGAATAATTTGCAAAGAGTACGAAGGTTTATTACTAACCAATATCTGAAAATTCCTGTCGAAAAAAATACCGCGTGGAGGTTTGAGTGTAATTTTTCGAACACTATTCTCACTTGATTTTTCCACATACGTTACCTGTTCCAGTATTTGCATTTTGAAAAGCTGGAAAACCGAAACGGCAAAGAAAATGAGGATAATTGAGAAAATAATTTTCCTTCTATCGACCGTATGAAAAGTTTGATTAGACACCGGTATCCCTTTGGGGCTTAAAAATGACCCATATTAAACTTAGCACTGCCGTAAAAACCGCCGGCAAAATACTTTGCCTGAAAAACAGAACGGCAAAGTTGATCTCAATTTTATTACTGATTAACAACTGATAAAACAACGAATCCAAAGCTCCGCAAAAAAATACAATCAGAATAAACAAATAAGAATTTAAATTGTACTGGATTTTATTTTCATTATAAAAATATCCTGCAGTAAATCCGGCTAAAGTTTTACTGAACATAGCCGCTCCAAGAACACTTCCGGAAAATATATCGAAAAAAAAGCCGATTACAAAACCTGCAACTGTACCGAACAATTGCCCTTTCCTTAATGCAAGATAAACCAAAAATATTACCAACAAATCCGGATAAATTCCGTTCACCGTAATTAAGGGCACTAACGACACTTGCATAACGAGCAACAGAAGAAATATGATTGTAAACGATATTGTTTCTTTTAAGTTAATTTTATTTCCTCAACAAATTAAGTTCAAGGTCACCGAGTTCTTTGCTTTGAACGATTTTCAGTACCGCACAATTTCTCACTTTTTGAAAATCAACAAAAGGATAAACCTCAATGTTGGTCAACAGTCCGGCAATGGTTGTTTGTTTTTGAGATACCAACCCGATCGGAATCGATGGTGGTACAATTGTACTTACAACCGAAGTAACAATCCGGTCACCAATTCTGAAATCGTAAGTTGTCGGCACGTTTTTTATCGACAACATATTATTCTCAAAACTCAGAATACCGTCAACCCCGCTTCTTTCGTCACGAACGGCTATTCTGGATTCCGGACTCATCAATGTTTTAACGAATGAAAAATTTTCCGTCGTTTCGGTTACTATGCCTATATAGCCTTTATCGTTAATTACCGGCATGCCGGGTTGAATGCTGTCTGCCGAACCTGCATTAATTATAAAAAATCCGGGCATACTGGGTATTATTTTCGAAACAATTGTTACCGGCACCAGAGGATAGCCGGTTGTATCTTTTAATTTTATCAAACGTTTTAATTCGGCATTCTCAATTCCGTATTCACGTAAGCGGTTAACCTTCAACATTAATTCGGCATTAAGTTTTTCCAATTTTTTAACTTCGGATTTGAGGGACAAAAGTTCGTCAAAAGAAGAAACAAGCGAAGTAATAACAACAATGTTACCAAATGCGAAAGAACGGATTTTCTTGAATTGATTGTTTTGGTTGAATGATAAAATGACAAGACTGACCAGCAAAAGAATAATAAGGACAATATATTCCTTAAAACTTTCTAAATACCGTCGTAAAATTTTAAACATCAGAAACTTCTTTTACGGATAAATACCTTGGAATATTTATTCATATTTTCCATAGCTTTACCGGCACCTTTAACCACGGCGGTTAGTGGGTCTTCTGCAACATGAACGGGAAGGTTAGTTTCCATTCTGATTCTTTGATCCAATCCTTTAAGCAGAGCACCGCCGCCAACGATTATCACTCCACGGTCCAAAATATCCGCAGACAGTTCCGGCGGGGTTCTTTCCAGAGTTTGTTTTACACCTTCTACAATCTGTGTTACATTTGCGTTCAAAGCTTCACGAATTTCAACTGAACTGACTTCTGCGGTTTTTGGAATTCCTGCAACCAAATCCCTTCCTTTAACTTGAATTGTAATTTCTTCCTTCAGTGGCACTGCCGAACCGATTTCGCATTTAATTGCTTCACCGGTTCTCTCGCCGATCAACAAATTATAATTTTTCTTGAAAAATTGAATGATAGCATTATTCATTTCATCGCCGGCAATCCGTAACGATTCTTCATTCACAATACCGGAAAGAGCAATAACGGCAATTTCGGTGGTACCGCCGCCGATATCAAGAATCATATTTCCGACGGGAGCTTCAACGTCAATACCAACGCCAATGGCAGCTGCCATTGGTTCGGCAATCAAATGAACTTCTTTTGCACCGGCGTGTTCTGCACTATCCCGCACAGCCCGTTTTTCCACTTCGGTAACACCGCTAGGTACGGCAACCACAACCCTTCTGCTCGAAAACAAACCGGTATTAACTTTTTTAATAAAAGCGCGTATCATTCCTTCGGCTATTTCAAAATCGGCTATCACACCGTCCCGCATCGGTCTGTAAACACGCAGCTGGCGGTGTTCCCTTCCTTGCATTTCCTTAGCTTTATTACCGAGCGCAATAATTTTCTTCGTGTTTTTATCGAATGCAACTATAGAGGGTTCATTCAAAACGATACCCTTGCCCCGCACATAAATCAGCGTGTTGGCGGTTCCCAAATCTATTGCAATATCGGTTGAAAAAAAATCTAGAATTCCCATAATTTTCTCTTAATGCTTAAAGTTTCTAATTCCGGTAAAAACCATTGAAATATTGTGTTTATTTGCAGCTTCAATTACTTCTTCATCCCGTATGGAACCTCCCGGTTGGATTACGGCTGTTATTCCGTAAGAAACCATTTCCTCCACTCCGTCGGCAAAAGGGAAAAAAGCATCGGAAGCGGCAACCGCGCCTTCCAACGAATGTCCGTGTTCTTTAGCGCGCTTTGCAGCGAGTTTAACACTATCGATACGTGACATTT
>JALSTB010000044.1 GCA_026983955.1 Melioribacteraceae bacterium | reverse complement strand
GGTGGAAAACCGCTCCCATACTTGCCCTTAAAACTTTAGGATTATATACATCTGCGCAATTGTTACTGATTAGCACTTCGTCTATCCCGAACCAAGCGCAATTCCTTAATACGGTTCCCAAATTACCAGGCTCGGTAATATCTTCTAATGCAACTACAAATTCATTTTTTAATTTTATACTATTAAAATTTTCTTGCATTTGGAATACGGCCGCAATGCCTTGTGGATTTTTAGTACTTGAAATTTTCCCGAAATCTTTGTTAGTAACCAAAAACACTTTCTCTGTAAGTATTTCAACCGTGTCTGTAAACTCCGGATGTTTATCAACAAATCCGCGGGTAACCAATATTGTTTCGCATTTATAATTACTTTCCAATCCTTCTTTCACAAGCCTCAATCCTTCGGCAATAAATTTCCCTTCTTCTTTTCTTCCCTTTTTCGTTTTGAGAAAAGAAATTTTCTTCAATTTATTTTTGGAAACTGCAGGTAATTTGTTTGTTTTAATCATTTTTTCTTACGCCGGAAAACAAGATAAAATCCATTTGGAAATGTAAGAATATACTATTGCATCGTAAAGTAAAAAATATTAGATTTGATGACTCAAAAAACGAAGTTTATTGAAATAATGAAAATGCTGGCGTAGCTCAGTTGGTAGAGCAGCTGATTTGTAATCAGCCGGTCGGCGGTTCGAGTCCGTCCGCCAGCTCCGGTTTTAAGGGAAAATCACTTCTGTTTACCTTTTTTGTTTCCTTTAATCCAAGTACGATTTTTTTCATTTATAAAATTTATCCGCTTCAGAAATTTTTTCACTAAATTTAACTCTCCAATAACAAATTCGAATACAATGAAAATATTAATTCTCTGTACCGGCAACAGTTGCCGCAGCCAAATGGCGGAGGGGTTTCTTAAGTCATTCGACCCCGGCTTGGAAGTTTATTCTGCAGGAACGAATCCTTCCGCTGAAGTTCACCCGAAAGCAATTCAGGTTATGAAGGAAATCGGGATTGATATAAGCAACGGATATCCGAAAAATGTAAATCAATTCCTAAACGACTCATTCGATTATGTAATTACGGTATGCGATAATGCAAAAGAGACATGTCCGGTTTTCCTCGGCAATGTTAAAGAACAATTGCATATCGGGTTTGAAGACCCCGCCGAAGCAACCGGCACGGAAGATGAAATTTTGTCCAAATTCAGAGAAATACGCGATGAGATAAAAAGGGATTTTGACAAATTTTATAAGTCAATAAAATAAGAACAATTGAACTTTAGTTTCAACAGGATTGAATACCTTCCCGATTAATTTTTCTTTATATTTGGCAAACAAATCCGGAATATCAAAACTTTTTAGAGAAAGGTTTATCCATGAAGCTGTCAAATTTAATTCTGCCGGGAATTGTTTTAATTGTGGTTGGAATGATTTATTTTTTTTACTTTGCGCCGACAGATCAACTCGGTTCGTTTGGCAATTTTAGTCCGGGGAGCGAAATAAACCAAGAAATTAATGTTTTAATAGTAAAAGATAAAAAAACCGGCAGAACGAATGGCGGGAAAATCACGTCGTTCTTCGCAAAAGACAAGAACAACAAGATAGTGGAAGTTTTTTTGAACGAACCTGCAGACCCATCGATTCTTGATGCGGAAATTGTTGAACTTATGGGACATATGCACGGAAATACTTTTACAGCCAGAAGAATATCCGTAATACAATGAAACAATATAAATTAAAAAATCTCGACTGTGCAAATTGCGCGGCTAAAATTGAAGAGGGACTGACAAAGCTTGAAGAAGTAAAATTCGCGAACGTTAATTTTGCGAATCTTACATTAACCGTCGATGCTTCCGACATCGAAAAAGTGAAAAACAAAATAAAAGAAATTGAACCCGGAGTAGAATTAATCGGCGCGGAAGAAGAAAAAAAATTAGTTTCCACAAGTGAACTTGCCGAACACAAACCTGAAATATTGAAAGCTGTCTCAGCTACTTTATTACTGCTTGCCGGAATTTTTTATGAAGACACTTTACACAATACACCTTTTCACACCGGAGAATATTTGGTTTTCGTTACAGCATATTTAATTTCCGGTTGGAACGTACTAACAAAAGCATTTAAAAACATTTTACGCGGTCAAGTTTTTGATGAACATTTTTTGATGACCGTTGCCACAGTCGGTGCCTTTGCTATTGATGAAATGCCCGAAGCGGTTGCGGTTATGCTGTTTTATGTTGTGGGAGAATTGTTTCAAGATATTGCCGTGAACCGTTCACGCAAATCAATTAAAGCATTGCTAGAAATTAAGCCCGACTTCGCAAATTTGAAACTTAACGGCGAAATAACTCAAGTTCCTCCGGAAGAAGTGAAAGTTGGCAACACGATTATTGTTAAAGCCGGAGAAAAAATTCCATTGGACGGAATTGTTGAAGAAGGCTCGTCATTCGTGGATACTTCAACACTAACGGGCGAAAGTGTACCGAGGAAAGCCGGGCCGGGAGACACGGTTTTGGCAGGCACAATCAACCGGAATGGTCTGCTAACCATTAAAGTAACAAAACCGTTCAGCGAATCTTCCGTTTCCAGAATTCTTCAACTCGTTGAAAATGCCACGGCTCAAAAAGCGGAAACCGAAAAATTCATTACAACTTTTGCAAAATATTATACTCCGGTTATTGTTATTGGCGCTCTGCTTTTGGCTCTGGTTCCACCGTTGCTGATTAAAGGCGCTTTGTTTTCCGATTGGGTTTACAGGGCTTTGGTTGTTCTTGTTATTTCATGTCCTTGTGCATTGGTAATCAGTATTCCCCTCGGATATTTCGGTGGGATCGGCCGGGCATCCCGGAGAGGCATTTTAGTGAAAGGCTCCAATTTTTTAGATGCCCTCACCCAAGTGAAAACAATGGTTTTCGATAAAACCGGCACGTTAACCAAAGGTGAATTCAAAGTTTCGGAGATTGTTCCCTACAACGGGTTCGATAAAGATGCGATTCTGAAAGCAGCCGCTTATGCCGAGGCCCATTCAAATCACCCGATTGCCAAATCCATACTGGAACAGTTTGATGGAAAAATCGACCAATCCTTAATAGAAAAAGTCGAGGAAATTCCCGGGCACGGTATTAAAGCAAAAATTAACAACGAATACATAATTGCAGGAAACGATAAGTTACTGCACAAAGAAAAGATAGATCATCCCGTTTGTGAAGTGGAAGGTACTGTGGTTCACATTGCAATAAACGGCACGTATGCCGGTTATATCACAATTTCCGATGAATTGAAACCCGACGCCGTAGAAACAATAAAACAACTTAAAGATCAAAATATTTTAACTGTAATGCTGACCGGGGACAATAAAGCAGCCGCAGAATCTTTTGCAAAAAAATTAAAAATAGATAGATATTATTCCGAATTATTCCCCGAAGATAAAGTCCAACATCTTGAAGAGCTAATGAATGAAAACAAAGATGGAAAAACAGCTTTTGTAGGCGACGGTATTAACGATGCACCGGTTATCGCTCGTGCTGATATTGGAATTGCAATGGGAGCCTACGGTTCGGATGCGGCAATCGAAACAGCCGATATCGTTTTGATGACCGATAACCCTTCGAAAGTTTTGGATGCTTTGAAAGTTGCCGGAAGAACAAGAACAATTGTATGGCAAAATATTATCTTCGCCCTCGGAGTTAAACTCTTCTTTATTATTCTCGGTGCGTTTGGAATTGCTACAATGTGGGAAGCCGTTTTCGGCGATATGGGTGTTGCATTAATCGCAATTTTCAATTCCATCAGAATCTTAAAATAACTTCAATCACCCGCTCAAAATCACATCCCGTTTCGTATTGTGATTTCGATCAAAATTTATTGTAATCGCAACTATTTATTTAGAATAAAAATTAATTCTTAATACTTAAATATTCAATTTTATCAACCGTAAAGGGAGGTTATGCGTCAATTACTTTATTTGATTTTAATTCCCGTTTTTTCACTCTTTGCACAACAGGGAAGTACAAATTATGTTTCCAAAAAAGCCGGAATTTGTTTCCGTGTTGATGACAACAACGACATTTACAAATACCGCCAATATTCGGATATTTTCAATAAATACAATTTAAATTATTGCTTTGCACAAAATTTTGCAATGACCGAGTATGACTCACCGTATTACGTTGACAGTATGCGGGTATTCCAAAACATGGGTAATGAATTGATGGATCATACACCCAACCACCGCCCGACTTACTTTTTAACTAAATTCGATACACTTGCATACGACTCGTTGAACGGTGTTGACCACCGGCGCGGAAGAAAAATTTGTCTGACTTATCAACAGCCGGATACATTAAAAGCGGAACGGAGCGGTATTGCACAAATTAACGGCGATACCGTAACCATTCCCCAAACGGAAATCGATAATTTCACTGAAGATGACATTTACTTGTATTTTCCTGCACTCGATACTTTGGTTTTTATTCCGGAAATTGACGACGATCCTTCTTTCCAAATACTCGATTTTTGGGAAGATTCATTAAATTTGGGTACTCATTCAAATATAAAATATTTCAATTTTAGCAAAACTACCATCCGGATGACCCCCGAAGCGCTTGGTTTATTGACGAACGAATCACAAAAACTAGCCGATTACCATAATTTACAAAGACCAACCACATGGATTCAACCCGGCGGTAATCATCCATTTCAACATAAAGATGAAATTAAATCCGTTATGGGTGATCAATACAATTACACCGCCGGTGCGGTTTATCCCGACGATGCGGAACAAGTTTTTAATGAATACGACCCTGACGGCGAACAACGCTTTGCAATGCAATGGGGCGATTTTTTGGAAGATGAAACCGATTTGGAAACCAATAAAAGAATTATTGCCGACGGTATAGCCCGCCATCAAATGCTTATTGGTCACAGCCATTTCGTTTCTTACGACGGATGGAACAACTATCTCGAACGTACCGACAGCCTTTTGGCTTGGGCAGTGAGGAATGACATCCCGGTTAAAACTTACTCCGAATGGGCGGATATCTTATATTCACAAACTCCCGATCCTTACGAAAATGTATTTCCCGCTTTGAGTACGGATCTCGATAAAAATAATCGCCCGGACGGTTATGAAACAAAAGAAGGTCATTGGAAAAAGAACGACGGAATTAACGGCTACTGTTATGAAATTTCCAAAGTGGGAGAAATATGCAGAATCAACTCCCTCGGTGGAATAGAAAAAGGTGAAAATAATTTTGAAATTTGGACGAAGGGAGAAGCCGGAGATTCAATAACCGTAACATTTTGGTGGAGCGGTGCACAAAAAACTTACAAGTTCCCGGCGGATAGTAGCAATTGGCAAAAATATACATTGCTTCAATCCGATAAACCGCAACAAAAATTGGAAATACCCGCAACCGTTTCAACAATAAATATAAAAATTAATTGTTCCGACCATGCAAAAGGAAAAGTGAAGATAAGCGGAATGTGGCTTGGCAAAAAAGTTCAAGCGAATATTAAAGTATTTTTGGAAGGCGCTTACACCGGCTCGGATTCGATGAATACCGGTTTGCGTCAATTGTCTTCATTTCCTAAAAAACAACCTTACAACAAGGCACCGTGGAATTATAACGGAACGGAAAGCATAACGCAAATCCCCTCTTCCATGGTTGACTGGGTACTTGTTGAATTGAGGGACGAAACAAATCCGGACTCCGTTGTTTCAACCAGGGCGGGGTTACTTCTAAACAATGGTAAAATCGTCGATTTGGACGGATCGAGTCCCCTTCATTTTAAAACACATAACGGAAACTATTTTATTGCTGTTAAACACCGTAATCATCTGGCAATCAGAAGTTCCCAGACGGTTTCGCTTTCTTACAATCCGGTTGCCTTCGATTTAACAATACCCGGAAATGTATCCGGAAACGATGCGGTAAAAATTTTCAATGATGGAAATGCAGGCATGTATGCTGGTGATGCCGATGCAAACGGAGTTGTGGATGCCGGAGACAGAAATATAACCTGGAATAAAAGAAACTCTACAGGTTATTTACAAGAAGATTTAATGATGAACGGAGTAATAGATGCATCCGACAGAAATACAACGTGGAATAACAGGAATAAAAGCTCGCAAATACAGTAGAATTTTATTCTTTATATCATAAAGAAATACAAAATGTATTTAATAGAGTTCTTTATTTAACTTTTATAACTCATTTACTTGCAAAGAGTTACATTTTTTGTTATATTTATCCGGATTTTATACGGGGGCGGAATGAAAAAGAAAATAACCAAAATACCCGGCGAAGCATTAAGGGTATTGAAAAAAAACAAAAAAACTATTGCTCCTGATGAAAAACCGGATTATAAATTTATTACGCCGTGGGCAATAAGCGACAAAAAAACGGTTAACAAGAAAAAGAAAAAAACGTTATCCGAATCAAAGGACATTTTTTATCATTTTGGTTAATTCTGTTATTGTAAATTATAATTTTTGAGGAAATTTGATGAACGATATTCTGTTGGGCACTATTCTTGGAATTGTGTTGTTTTTAGCCGTTATTTTCATTGTTCCCAAAATTTTCCCGAGTGAATTCGATTCCCTTACAGATGATTTCAATAAAATTTGAAATGTAAAGTGATAATAAGATGACTTTAACACTTCAGATTTTTCTAATTTACCTTACAGCCGGATTGGTAATCGGGGCTTTTTCTTCATTTATTGCTAACGAAAAAAATAGAAACTGGCTGAATTGGTTTTTATTGGGAATTGTTTTCAACCTAATTGCCATGCTGGCATTAATTGCAGTTCCCGCATTGCCCCGAAACAAAGTGGAAAATAAAAAAGCATTCTTACAACCCGGCGTAAGTTCAAAAAGCAATATTAAGGCTGAAACGGTAATGCGTTTGTTGTTATTTTCCCTTGGGTTGGTTTTAATTTTGTTGATAGGTTATTTTAATTTCATTCAATAAAATTTAAGGAAGGAGCAGTTTATCATTGTTTTTTCTTTTACTGCTCCTTCCGCCGAAATTAAAATTTGAAATCCACTCCCAAATCCAGCGCACCGTAACTTAATGTACCAAACCCAATTCTGGCTGATGCAGCTAAATTCTGCGTGAACCAGTAACGGGCTCCGGCATGCAGACCAAACCAAAAACCACCGTGTGAAGGTTCGCGCCAATATTCTTTTTTAGCAGGACCACTCCACGAAACCTTACCGAAATCAAATGCCAAGACCAGTCCGAGCCACGGATCGAATTTCGGATTTTTCAAATCAAAATGATAATTACCTTGTGCACCAAAAAGAACATCGGTGTAATTCCATTTACCGTAAAAATAATCGTTTGCATAAGACCAATATCTAAACAAACCGCCAACGCCTAATTTTCCCGGTGCATCAATACCAATTTCGTTCAAGCTCATTGCATATTCGTAATTAACACCGAGTTGAAATGCCGAACCTAAAAATGAAAGTCCGAGTGAAGGTCCGGCATAATTTTTACCGAGGTCGAATTGTGATAACACACTGGATGAACTTAAAAACAACACAGTAAAAACCAAATAGACAATTTTGGCTAGCCTCATTTTCCCCCTCGCGGAAATTATCAATTTTCAAGTTAAAATGATTTTAAGTCCATGAACCTTGTGAAACCACGTTGCCCGCAGTATCATATTCCCACCACTGACCGCTTCCGGCAGACGTCCATGTTATCTTATATTCCAATACGAAAGTATTATCTACACTATTGTAAAATTGAATTGTGCCGGAATTATCGGGATTAACGGTAAGTTCTATTTTTTCATCACTATCATACATATTAACTACGAAAATGTACGTTCCGTCGCTTTGCGTATTCCAACTCCATTCGGTCAGTACATTGGAAGTAGGCGGATCATAAACCATAAGATGTCCCGAGGTTCCGTCTTTGTTCTGTTCCGCTTCGCCGGCCAACCAATTATTTACGGTAAAACCTTCAAAAACTCCGGTCAAATAAATTTTCCAACTCACGCTTTCGGTACCTTCGTTGTAAACAAGCCTGACGGTCAATCCTTGTGAAGTCCATGTCCATTCGTCATTAACACCGTTTGTTTTGGGCACATGTGTCGCGCCGCTTGGCGGAGTGAAAAAAGGCGTATAATTTTTAAATCCGTTAGCTAATTGAACAAATCCGACTACCAGTTGTGCATGCGGGTCTTGCACTTGTGATAAATGTTGCGGTACCTGAACTTCCTTAACTTGTAATTTTGCCGGTTCCTTCTTTTCCGGAGCAACGGGGTTGTTCTCATCTTTTGAACAGTTCGTGAATGATAAAGCAATGAGAGATATTAAAAAACCTATTATTACTTTTTTTATTTTCATACTACCCTCCCTTTTGTTAAGTTAAATAATATGAGGTTACAATCACAAACATTATAAAAACTGACGAATATAAATGTTTCTACTACTTTAATATAACCATTCGTTTGGTTTGAACAAAATTTCCGGCTTTTAACCGGTAAAAATAAACTCCGCTCGGCAGATTTCCGGCTGAAAATGTAACCTGGTAATTTCCTGGAGCTTGTTTTTCATTTACGAGTGTTAAAATCTCACGTCCTAATACATCGTATATTTTGAGAGAGACATATAATTCCTCTCTCACTCCTTCCCCTTGCGAAGAGGAGGTCCGGCGTGGAGCCGGGATTGAATATTTTATTGTGGTTGCCGGATTAAAAGGGTTCGGGTAGTTTTGGTATAAAGCAAATTTTTTAGGAACAGGGTTTTCTTCCCCTTTTATTGCCGTTACCGTTGTATCACCGTAAACGATTCCGTTTATTATGCATCCTTGCAGAGTATCGGTGGAATGACCAAAGTCGAATTCATTTTCCCAATATACAATGCCAATTCCTTGAACATACTTTTGTTGATATGTATAGAGCGAAGAATAATGAAACATTTTAGTTAATCTTTTTTTATTCCAGAGAAAGGTATCGGAATCAACAACTTCATTCAAAATCCCCGTTAACGTTTCGAAGGTATCACCCGATGTAGCCGTAAAATCTTCCAGCAGTTCATCTCCGTGCCGGTATTCATACAATTTACCGGTTAATGAATCCAGACGTAGCCATTGTTTACCCCCCGATCCAATTTCAGCTAGACAGTAATACCTTTTTCCGTTCGTAAACAATGAATCCGTGCTAATTTCATAAACTATATATCCGTCAAAGTATTGAAAATAAGGATCATAAACATAACCCGAGGAACCGTAAACCCATTTGTTGCCAACTTGAAGCGGGTAATATGTTAAAGATTGCTTAACGGATTTTCTTACTACCATTTCAGTCGAATCGTTCACAATTTTAGAAATGCCATGAGTATTAGCAATAAACAACACCTCCTCGCCCGGTTTTTTATACATTCCTGCAGGGAAATTATACGTCTCGCCATACAATTGAAAAGTATTGCCGTAATCTTCCGATTTGTAAATTTCCCCGCCTTCCGTATAAAAAATCACACCGGAAGCAGAATCATCTATGCAAATATTTGATTTGGCATATTTAACTTGTTTTACTTCCCAAGTATATGGATTACCCTTGTCATCCGAAACAAGAAGGTATGAATCTACAGAAGTATATATTCCGGAAACGGAACGCTTATTATAAATTGCGTATAGATGCTGCCCGTCCCGGTCGAACAAAAGCGTATCTGCATAATTCCAATCAACAGATTGATCGGCAACAATAAAAGTTTTTCCCCTGTCGAACGATTTAACCAGATTACCATTTTCATTAACACCGAAAATTATCTTGTCATCATAAGGATAAAATGATAAATATTTAAATTGTATATTTATCACGGAATCGGTAATTGTGTAGCCCCCGTCTTCGCTAATGAATATTTTGTTCTCCGTAACTATAAAAACACGATTCGTATCTTGTTTGGAAATGAACAAAGCTTCTGCCCGCCCGGAACCATTTAAAACATTGGCGGTATCGTATCTCGATATACTCCAGTGTTCCCCAAGATTATTTGAAACGGTTAAAAGGATATATTTCCGAGGATTTCCATTAATAAATTCAATACTTTTAACCGTATTGTATTCGTATGAATTTTCCGGAGCGTTGGATACGGAATATCCTTTGTACAAAAGTTTTTCCCCTCCACCACCTTCCGTATAATTATAAAGGAAATAAATTGTGGAATCGGTATTCTCCGCAAAGTTTACAAATTTGGCATTATAAAAGAGATGTGTTTTGCCGTTTATATCTTCCAATCCGCGCAATGAGCTCACGAGTGTATCGGATTGGGAATAAATATTAGTGGCTATTATTATCAAAATCCCGGAAATAATTTTTTTCAAAGCTATCCTTTTATTTAATAAGATTCATTTTCCCAACGAATTTCTGCGCGCCCGCTTTTATCTCATAGAAGTAAACACCACTTGAAACTTTCAAATTTTTATTATTAACTCCGTTCCATTTTATCAAATATGTACCCGAATGTAATTTTTCATCGAGTAATTTTTTAACCGGCTTACCGTTAACATCGTAAATAATTACCGTGGTGCGTTGAAAATAGTAAACCGATAGTGCTGTCAATAAAAAATTACTTAAAATTACAATTAAAGATTTTTCAATATAAAATTCAACATCAAATTATATAAATGAATCCGGGTGTTTCCGCCGTAAATTGAGTGGTTTCTTTCGGGATAGAACATGGTTTCGAATTGAATATTATTATCAATCAGTTTGTTCACAAGTTCAACCGAGTTTTGGAAGTGAACGTTATCGTCTGCTGTTCCGTGTATCAGAAGTAATTTCCCCTTTATATTTGAAGCATGCTCAAGAACCGACGCATTTTTGTAACCACCGGGATTCAAAGAAGGCAAGGACATGTATCTTTCGGTGTAAATGTTATCGTAAAATTTCCAATCGGTTACCGGGGCTACGGAAATTGCCATTTTAAAATATTCCGGCGCTTTAGCCAAAGTAAGTGCGGAAGTGTAACCGCCGTAACTCCAACCCCAAATTCCTATTCGCGATGTATCTATAAATTCCAACGTGCTCAAAAATTTCACGGCTTCCACCAAATCATTCACCTCGTAAGTACCCAATTTCTTATAAACAATATGTTTGAAAGCCGCACCGCGCCCGCCGGTTCCGCGTTGGTCGATACCGAAAATTATATATCCTCTTTGGGCAAGGAGAATATGCCACGGATTTTTACGCGCATCGGTTACAATTTGCGAGCCCGGACCGCTGTAATTGTAAAACAACACGGGATACTTTTCCGATGCGTTGAAATGAGGAGGCTTAATCATAAATGCATTTAATTTCACCCCGTCCGAAGTTTCGAATTGCAAAAATTCTTTGTCCGGTATTTCATATTCCTCGAGATCAGTAAAATTATTAACAATTAAATCTTTAATTTTTGTCAATCCGTTAAACAACATTGTTCTTGAAGGATTGTTGGCACTCCGGTAATTCAAAATATAATTGGTTGAATTGTTTGCCATGTTAACAGAATAATACCCGGATTCAGCAGAAAGCATTGTGAGATTTTTGCCGTCGAAATCAACCGAATAAAAATCAAGATTTATTGTATTTCTTTTGTTGGCGGTAAAATAAATTTTGTTTTCCGCTTCGTTTACTGCTACAAGTTCCTTAATCTCCCACTTTCCTTTTGTTAATTGCGTTAATAAGTTTCCGTTATTGTCAAACAAATACAAATGACGGAAACCGTCCCTTTCCGAGCTCCAAATAAACTTTTCAGAGTTTTTCAGAAAGTATAAATCGTTTCGTACATCAATCCAGCCTGCGCTTTTTTCTTCCAGAATAACTTTACCTTGTCCGGTGTTTACGTTATAAAACAAAAGCTCAAGATGATTTTGTAATCTGTTCAACCTTTGAACGGAAAGGACATTGGGATTATTAGTGAATTTAATTCTGGGAATATAAATATCTGTTTCCTTACCCAAATCGAGCCATACGGTATTTCTCGAATCAACATCGAGCACACCGATTTTAACCAAAGCGTTGTTTCCACCGGCTTTAGGATATCTTAATGTTAAAAAATTAAAATATAAGGAATCCCACTTGGCAATTTTAATTTCCGGCTCTTTTGATTGATCCAATCTCCAAAAAGCTATTTTTTTTGAATCGGGTGACCAACGCCAGCCGCGTTTAACACCGAGCTCTTCTTGATAAACCCAATCGAAATGACCGTTAAGAATCAAACCGTTACCATCGAAAGTTAATTGAGTTTCGGTGCCCTTCTCTAAATCATACACAAAGAGATTATCATCTTTAACATAAGCCAATTTCTTACTGTCCGGAGAAAATCCGGGCACCCATTGTTTGTGTTCACCTGCGGGAATTACTTGAACGCTCTTTTTCTCAAGATTATAAATGTAAAAATCTCCCCCGGGTTTCGAATAACGCGGCATGAGATAAGTCGTAAACAAAATCTTTTTTGAATCGGGTGACCAACGGTAATAACGGAAGTGAACAGGAGTCTGTTCTTCCCCGCTTTGCAAATCTTTGCCTGTAACAATTACATTTTCTTCCCCACTCTCAACATCATGTCCGAAGATAGCCATAGATGCCGAAGTCGTGTCATATTTCATAAATGAAAATTTTTTCCCGCGGTCGAACCATTTAACTCCTCTAAGTGATTTACCGTAAAAAGCGGGGTTGGTAAAGATATCTTCAACTGAAAAAATTTTTTTTTGTGCTTTTAAGGAAGCAAATGACAAAACGAATATTCCGAAAAGAAAATACTTTATACTTATTCTCATTTTTAATTCCCTTTAATTAAATCATACACCGAATTTATTTGGTAAGTGGGTTGTACCTTGCCGTTAAGGTAATTGGTAACTCCCGTGGAAACCAACGCCGTATCGATATGGAACTTGTTTCCCATTGCAATATCCGTTTCAAGCCGGTCGCCAACAATTAAGCATTCTTTCAAATCCAGATTTAATCTTTCACGGATTTCTTGAATCATGTATTCCGATGGTTTTCCGAAATGTTTTTCCAGTTTCCGGTGGGTGCGTTTTTCCAGGGCGGTAATTATCGAACCGGCATCGGTTATTTCACCACCATCTACGGGGCATGTATCGTCAATATTCGCAGCGTAAAATCCCGCACCGTTTTCCAATGCCTTTGCAGCAATTTCCAGTTTGTTATAATTCAATGTTCTGTCGAGTGTAACAATAACTATTTTAATCTTTTGCGGATCGGTTGAAAAAAGCAATCCGTTTTTTGTCAATTCTTTTATGAATACATCTTCCCCAATAGCATAAAACAATTCCCCGGGATGATTCCTGGTTAAATATTTTACTATTACCGTTGTGGAAGTGACTATATCATTTTCACTAATATCGATATTTTTCGAGCGAAGAAATTTGTAATAATCACTTACCGAACCTGTTGTTTTATTTGAAATAAATATTATTTTCTTTCCTTGAGCTTTAATTTTATTGATTACCACATCCGCATTCGGAATAAGTTTGTCGCTACGGTAAATTGTTCCGTCCAAATCAAATATAAAACCATTATACTTTTTAATCATAAATAATCCGGATTTACAAGTTGAGTTCTTTCTTCATTAATCTGAATGTTTCTTCAAGGGAATGAGGTTTGTAATTCAATTCGGTTTGAGCTTTAAGTATTACTAATCCCGATTTTAACGGACGTTTTGCCGGCTGGTTTAATTCCCTTGTTGTAATTGGTTTAATCAGGTTATGGTTTAAATTAAAATAATCGGCAATTTTTTCCGTGAATTCAAATCGTGACAAAAGCTCTTTTCCGGCAAGGTTATATATTCCTTCTTTTTTCAATTCAATTATTTTGGCGATACCGAAGACCAAATCGTCGAGGTATGTGGGATTGTTAATCTGGTCGGTTACAATTCTTATCACTTCATTATTCCGGAGTGAATTGACCACCCATTTAACAAAATCGGGTCTTCCGAATTTAGCCGGACCATAAAGCACATTCGTGCGGATTATGGTGAATTTACAGCGCGAACCTTTAATTACATTTTCGCTTGCAAGTTTGGTTCTGCCGTAATAACTAATCGGATTAGGCACATCGTTCTCTGTGTAAGGTCCGTTTTCACCGTCAAAAATGTAATCGCTTGAAATATGAATTAAGTGTGAATCCAATGCATGTGCATAAAAAGCAAGGTTTTCCGGACCCGTTACATTTACCACCCAAGCCAATTCCTTATTCGATTCGCAACCGTCAACATTGGTGTAAGCAGCTGTGTTTATTATAAAATCGGGATAAAATTCCCGTACGATTTTCTTAACTTGCTTTTTGTCCCGGATATCCAATTGCCGGTATTCCACACTCTCAATAAACGATTCTTCTTCCGCCGAAGCACATAACAGCTCAACCTTTTCTTTATTCAAAAAGTAACCGCTCAACCGTTGACCCAACATCCCGTTTGAGCCGATTACCAATATTCTTTTTTTAATTAATTTTTCCGTTGATATCATTTTTTAAATTTGTGTAATCCTCAATTTTGTAATATGTTGTACTCAACCCCGCTGCCAAATTTGCAATTTTAAGCGAGCGAAAAATATTTCCGGTTCGAATATAAGAATAAAAAAAAGATGCTCCAAAAGTGTCGCCGCACCCTACGCTGTTTTTGCCATTAAATTTATGTGCAGTTAAAAATACCGATTCCATTTCACCGTTACGGGTTCTAAAAAGACGTACGCCTTTTTCCTGCATTGTTACAATGAATATTTTCACTCCGTTTTTCAAAACCAGTTTTGCCGTTTCGAATAAATCTTTATTTCCGGATATGGTTTCAGCTTCAAGTCTGTTGCATTGAACAATTGTTACATTCCGGAGCCACTTTTCAATCGAATCGATTTTTCTGAAATACCTGCTGTTATCCGGGGCAATATCCCGGCTCAAACTGTGAATATCCAAATAAATTGCTCCCGTAAAGTGTTTCCGGATATTGGCCAAATCGTCTGCCGTTATATCATTGCCCGTTATCATGTTAATCAGAATTCCGTCGAATGCCGTAAAATCGATAGTGCGGTCAATTTTCAATTTAGTGGTAAAATTTTCGTAAATCTCATCGCGTTCTTTGTCCTTGTGAATTTTAAGGTGAACAACCGGAATTTTGTCGGTTACACTACTGAATTTTAAGTTCAATTTAGTGTATATTGGTTCGAAGAAATTGAAATGTTGATTATCGAAACTTGTCAGAAGAAAAATTTCATCTTCAGCGGATTTCAAATTAAACATTGTAACTGCGGAATAAAACAAGCCTCCGGGTTTGACAACGATGTTTTCCGGAGTTTCTATTTTGTCTAAAACCGAATGACCGATAAGTAAGATTTTCATAAATTTGAGTGCAGGTTTGTCAAATTTAACTAAGAAAATTAATTATGAACGAAAAATAAGGAAATTAAAATAAATGAAAATAGGTATAACTTGTTATCCTACGTACGGAGGAAGTGGAGTAGTTGCCACCGAACTCGGTAAGGAACTTGCCGTCCGGGGTCACGATGTTCACTTCATCAGTTATGCAATGCCTCACAGATTAACTCATTTTTTCAAAAATGTTTATTATCATGAAGTTGAAACAAGCAGCTATCCGTTGTTTGAACAACAACTGTACGGTTTGTCCCTTACTTCTAAAATGTTGGAAGTGATGGAATATGAAAATTTGGATTTGATTCACGTTCATTACGCAATACCACACGCAATCAGTGCATATTTAACAAAGCAAGTTTTAAAACAAAATAACTCGGATGTTAAAATAATTACCACATTGCACGGCACGGATATTACATTGGTAGGACTTGAACCATCGTTTTTGCCACTGGTTAAATTCAGTATAGAAAACAGCGACGGTGTGACCGCCGTTTCCCGTTTTCTGAAAGAAAAAACTTTAACAAATTATAATATAAATAAAGAAATTGAGGTAATTTATAATTTTATTGATACTGATTTATATAAACCCGATGAAAAAAAACGGCAACAATTAAGAAAAAATTACGTGGTAAACGATGAAAAAATTTTAATTCACACATCGAATTTCCGGCCGGTAAAACGGGTGTGCGACACAATTAAAATTTTGTCGCTCGTCAAAAAGCATTTATCCGCAAAACTAATACTTATCGGAGATGGTCCGGACCGTTCCGATTGCGAACGTTTGGTGCGCGATTTAAAATTGAACGACGACGTTTTGTTTTTAGGGAAACAAGACGGTTTGGAAGAATTATTAACCATGGGCGACGTTTTTATAATGCCTTCACAATCCGAGAGTTTCGGACTATCGGCACTCGAAGCAATGGCATGCGGTTTACCCGTGGTAAGCTCAAGTGTCGGCGGACTTCCCGAACTCGTAAAACATAATGAAACCGGATTTATCGCGGAATTCGGCGACGTTAACCGGATGGCAAAATACACTTTGGATTTATTGACAAACGAAAGAAAGTACAAGAAATTTTCGGAAAATGCACGGAAACGCGCCGTAACGGTCTTCGACAAAAAATTGATAGTTCCCAAGTATTTGGAATATTACGAGAAAATACTTGGGAACCGTGATTAATTTTCTTTTTTACCCTTCTTTATTTTCCTCCGGGAAAACCGGGGTTTTGCCTATGCTGTAATGAATGAAGCCGGCTTCCCTTGTTTTTCTTCTGTGGAACAAGTTTCTACCGTCGAATATTACCGGTTGCTTCATCAATTTTTTCATCTCGAACAAATCGGGATTTCTGAATTCATTCCATTCAGTTACCAAAAACAATGCATCGGCATCCTTAATCGCTTCGAATTCATTTTCGGAATATTCTATTTTATCTTGGAAATAATATTTTGCGTTTTCCATTGCCGCCGGATCGTATGCTTTTACTTTGGCACCCAGTTTAAGCAATTCGTTAACAATTGAAATTGACGGTGCTTCACGCATATCATCCGTATTCGGTTTGAAAGCCAAGCCCCAAAGCGCAAATGTTTTTCCTTTAATATCATTGTTGAAATGTTTGAGCGCTTTTGCAACCAATACAAGTTTTTGATTTTTGTTTATTTGGTCGACCAGCTTAAGCAATTTCATTTCCGAATTATGTTCGAGTGAAGTTTTGT
Organism: Melioribacteraceae bacterium; assembly: GCA_026983955.1. Lineage (GTDB taxonomy): Bacteria > Bacteroidota > Ignavibacteria > Ignavibacteriales > Melioribacteraceae > BMS3ABIN04. The sequence continues at coordinate 1,341 of JALSTB010000044.1, read as the reverse complement.
AAAGCGCATTAACATCTTTGGGGAAGCACGAACCGCCATATCCGATGCCCGGGAAAAGAAAACGCTTTCCGATTCTTTCATCGGCACCCATTCCTTTCCGGACAAGATCGACATTGGCTCCAACGGTTTCGCAAAAATTAGCCAATTCGTTCATAAAAGTTATACGCATTGCAAGATATGAATTTGCCGCATATTTCGTAACTTCAGCACTCTCGGGATTCATTTCAATAATCGGGTTTCCTTGCCGCACAAAAGTTTCGTAAAGCATTTTCATTTTTTTCATCACTTCGGGTGAATTCGCTCCGATGATTATACGGTCGGGCTTCATAAAGTCTTCAACGGCAAATCCTTCGCGTAAAAATTCCGGATTTGAAACCACTTCAAAATTCTTAAGGTTGTAACCTTTCAGAATTTCGGTAACCTTTTTTGCCGTGCCGACGGGAACTGTGCTTTTATTTACAATTATTTTAAAATCGTTGTCGCCGTCTTCTTTCAGAATTTTTCCTATATCGTGGGCGATGTTAAAAACATATTTAAGATCCGCCGAACCGTCTTCGCCTTGAGGGGTTGGCAAACAAAGAAATATTATTTCGGATTTTTTAACAGCACTTTTTAAATCATCCGTAAAACTTAAGCGTTTCTTGGCGATGTTTCTGTAAAAAAGCAAGTCCAAACCAGGTTCATAAATCGGTACTTCTGCATCATTTAATTTTTGCAATTTTTTAGGATCGTTATCCACACAAATTACTTCGTTACCAACTTCCGCGAAGCAAGTTCCGGTAACCAATCCAACGTAACCGGTTCCGATTACAGCTAATTTCATTAAATCCTCCTCTTTTTAAGATTCGTAACTAAAATCTTCTTCAATTTGATTAAAATTATTTGCTTTCAAATCTTTTTCCGATACTATCGGATTATTTATTTTCCAGTTTATGTTTAGTTGTCCGTCGTCAAATCTTATCGCACGTTCATCCTTTTTGCTGTAGAAATTCGTGCATTTGTAATGAAAAATTGCAATATCGGACAAAACGGAAAACCCGTGTGCAAAACCGGGTGGAATCCACAGCTGTTTGTGGTTTTCTTCCGATAATTCCACTGCAAAATACTTGCCAAATGTCGGTGAACCGAATCTGATATCGACTGCAACATCCAAAACTTTTCCGAAAACTACTTGACAAAGTTTTCCTTGTGCATATTCTCCAACTTGATAATGCAACCCGCGTACCGTTCCGTGTTTCGATTTTGAAATATTGTCTTGTACAAATTTCACTTTTAATCCGGCTTCGGTATATCTTTTTTCGTTGAACGATTCGAAAAAGTATCCGCGTTCATCGCCATAAA
>JALSTB010000043.1 GCA_026983955.1 Melioribacteraceae bacterium | reverse complement strand
CACACCTACGAACGTCATGTATGTTAGCAATTTACTGTAATACCGTTTATCGTTGGGTTGACCGTAAACCTTATATGCCGAAGGCAGCAAGGCAGTGTTGAACGGCATAATTAAAAACATGTTGAGCGCTCCGGCAATTCTGTATCCGAAATCGTACAAGCCTACATTCGTAGAATCTTTAAGATACTGAATTATGTAACGGTCACTTAAATTTAACAACATAATGCCGATAGCACTGAAAATTAAGGGCAACCCGAATACAACGGCTTCCTTAAATATTTGATTATCAAAATTAAAATTCATTTCTTTCAATGTTGAAGGAATAAGTACCGCCAGAATTAGTAACTCGCTTAAAATATAAGCATAAAGAATTCCTTTTATTCCGTAACCGGCAAAACCCACAAAATAAATAATCAACAGAAGTACTGCCGATATTTTGATTAAAGTTACAATGGTGAAAAAGACCGAACGTTCATCCGCCCGGAGTTTTGCCATAAGAACCGTGGTTAAAACTCTCACCAGCACAACCATTAATCCCAGTTTAAAATAAATCGAATATTTTACTGGGATAAACAGCGACTTGAAAATATAGTTTTGGGAAAAATACAAAGCCGTCAATAACAGGATATTGATAAACACAACGCTTGTCACAATGGTGAAAAACGCTTGCTTTCTTTTATGTTTATATTCGGCTGAATTGTTAAACATGAGAATGGAATTTGCCTGACCGAAAGTAAAAACAATAACAAGAATATTAATGGTAATATCGATTATACCGAAAATTCCGAATTCCGCCACCGAAGCCAATTTCATCGAATAAAGCGGAAGGGTTATCAATCCTATCGCTTTCTGAGCGGCGTTTCCAATTCCGTACACGGAAGAATGCTTTAATATGCTTTTTATATTTTGAATCATTAATTAATGAAACACCTATAATTTAACTTTGTTCTTCCGCTTCCCTTTTCCCTTTTGAAGTAAAATAAACGGCAACCAATGCAAAAATTATCAGTATGTTCAAAACAAGAGAAGCATACTTTCCGATGAAGAAAGATGCCGGGGCATAAATAAACTCAACTTTGTGTTTGCCGGGAGGTACAATAATTCCTCTAAAACCGTGATTGGCTTTATAAATTTGCGTTTCAGCTCCGTCAATATAAGCTTTCCAACCCGGTGGGTAGTAAGTATCGCCAAGAAAGAGGAAATTATTTCCGGATGCATTAACCGACATTGTAATATGCTCGTCTTTATAATCGATATTGATTACTTTTGCCGTAGAATCGGGTTTGTCTATTTTTATTTGTCCGGACTCAAGAAAAGCCACTTTTTTGGGGTCGACACTGTTTTGCTTGAATTGATTTAAAAACGTCATCAGCGGTTTTGTTTCAACGGTATCCACAAAATATGCACGTGGCAATGCGTTTTCGTTTCTGTAAACGAATGTTTTCTTGTTGCCTAAAATCTCCGAGAAGCCGGCTACATTTGTACGCTGACCGGTAACAATATATTTTACATTCAACATTCTCCATAAAGTCGAATTGCCAAGACCAACAACATCAATCAAATCTTGGTAGGTGCGGGGTTTAACGGAAGAATAGCCGTAGAAATCCTGTTCCAAAAAGTAGACGTTGTAATTAGAATTTTGCCTGACCGAACCGAGCCCTTCCCGTTTCAAATTCAATATTCTGTACGGTTCCGTATTCTTTTCGCCTTTAATCGCCTTTATATAATCGGGCATGCGGAAAGCGCTCTCCAAATTAATTTTATCGACGTAATGCGCACCGCGCGAATCAATTCTCATTAAATCGACCATAGCGAAAAACAGCAATAGAATTATCATTAAGTCGGTCGAAATGTTTTTCTTAAGAAAGAAATAAATAACTGCAAACGTCAAACCTGTCAATGCAATAAAGAACAGCAAATCTGTGGTGAACATATTAGCCATAAAATCATACAAAGGTTGCAACTGCTGGACTTTTTGACCGGCGCTTTTTATGTGCCCGATAAACCATGATGCAAGTGAGGACTTAAACAGCAAAGCAACAACAAACATTCCACCCGAAATCATTGCCGCTTTCGAAATAATTTGCATCAGAGTGGCGTCGCTTTTTTTCCTTCTTTCAATAAGTTCCATTAGTCCCAATCCGGCCAAAACCGGAATTGTCATTTGCGTTATGTTCAATATCATCGAAGGCACCCGGAACTTATCGAACAGAGGCAAGTAATGAAAAAACAAGTCGTATAGCAACGGCATATTCCGCCCAAAAGAAACAATTAAAAATATTAAATTTAGATATGTTAAAAATTGAACAAATCTGTTTTTCCAACCTAAAACAATACCTAAAATTGCCAAGACAAAAACCACTATACCCATATATTGCGCAACATCAACAAAAGGCATTTGTCCGAAGTAAGTATTAATATGCACAGGCCGGTTTTGTGTTAACGGACCTTTATACGTTGCATTTCCGAAGCCGTAAAAAGACGGGACAAAAAACGTTAAAACCTCTTCGGGTGAAAAAGACCAATTGGTTGCGTAGTTGTAAAAATCGCTTTCGCTTTTTTCTTTTCCTTTGGCTTGTTGTTCTATTATGCTCTTCGTACCGCGGGTTGAGTATTTATTATATTCCCAAAGTTGACTGTAACTGTCGTACGACATTGCAACTGCAATTAGCGATGCAACGGTAAATACGGCAGCCGATTTGAATAATTGCTTAACAAATTCATTCTTTTTCTCAATCAATGCGGTGATGAAGTAAAAAATATAAAAGAATGCGGCAGTAAGAAAAATATAGTAAATGATTTGAACATGAGCGCCCAAAACAACAAAATGCAAAGCAATTACCAGCAGAATAACATCAATCAACTTTATTTGTTTATTCATTCGCAATAACAGCATAAGCACAATAGGAAATGCGGCCAGACTAATCAATTTGGTAATATGCCCGATATAAACCATAACAATAATACCGGTGCTGAACGCCGTTGCAAGTGCAACAAAAAGGCTCACGAGCCTGCTGGCTTTGAGCGAACGCATGAATATAAAACTGCCGAATGCAATTAACATAAGATTGATTGTGTGCCCGGCAAAATCATTACCCAACAAACCGGAAATAATACCTTTCCCTTTTGAGTAAACGGCGCCTATAAAATCCCACCAACGCAATGCGGTTCCGGTTGCATGAGCAGGCAGTCCGCAAAATATGTAAGGATTCCACAACGTAAACCCGTCCCGTTCTTTTTCGATGTACGAACGCATACTTTTAATTGTTATGATATCGCCCGACTGGAAAGTTTTATTGCCAAAGAACAACGGATTGAAAAAAATCACTATCAGTAAAACAATAACTGCAAATGCAGAAACCGTTTGATATTTTTCGGGTATAAGCGAATTCAGATTAAAAGAACCGTTGCGCTTTTCTTCCGTTTTTTTCGGTGGTATTTTTTTCTTTTTAGTCATTTTTCTTCCTAAACTTTTTTAAGTGTTTACAAAATTTAAAAGACCGGCAGCAAATTTTTGCCATGAGAACTTATCGGCTATTTTTTTTACGTTCTTCGAAAATTCAGCCTCTTTATTTTCCGAATAAAATTTCAATATGGCCTCCGCCAAATTTTCTGGGGAACCGGGTTTTACAACAAATCCGTTCACATTGTTTTCAATAATTTCTTTCAATCCGCCAGCAGTTGTACCGATTAAAGGTTTATTAAAATTAACAGCAACTTGCACAATACCGCTTTGTGTGGCATCTTTATACGGGAGCACAACCGCATCGGCGGCGGAAAAATAATATTTCACTTCTTCCGCTTCAACGTATTTATCAACTATAAGAACTGTTTGTTTAAGATTATATTTTTCAATCAGTTTCAGATATTTATCTTTGTTGTCGTAAAATTCTCCGGCAACAATCAACTTTACCTTTAATTTTTCTTTCACTTCCGCCATTGCTTTAAGCAATACATCCAATCCTTTGTACTCGCGAATCAAGCCGAAAAACAACAGTACATTTTCGTCATTTATTCCCAAGTATTTTTTCGCTTCGTATTTATCCACAGCTTCCCCGAAACTCGAATAAACCGGATGGAACAAAACTTTGTATTTTGCAGAAGGTAAAAACTTTAATAATTCATCCTTAACTTTTCCGGAAAGCAAAATAAAATAATCGATTTTCTTCAAAAAAAATTTTGTTAAAAAAGCATCACCAGGTTTACTTTCGTGCGGAACAATGTTATGACAAATTGCCAATGTTTTCACACTACTGTTTTTCTTAACAATTTTGGCAACCGTACCGAAAGCCGGTGCAAAAAAGGGCATCCAGAAATTGAAAATTAGTAAGTCTGGATTCTCACTCTTAATCAGTTTACCTGTTTTTTTCCAGCTAAACGGATTGACCGAATCCAAAACCCTTTTGCTTTTTATCGACGGTTCGTTTTTATCCGGTTCCATTTGGGTTTTACCGGGAAATAAAAGACCGGGATATTGTCTTGTAAAAGTATAAACGCTTACGTTATTTCCTTTTTCCAAATTTTTGGCAAGTAGGTTTGTAAAATTTGCAATACCACCGCGGAACGGATAAGCCGCCGAAAGGATTACGATTTTCATTAATCACAAATTCGTTTTCTATTGGCAATCTTATTTAATTTTATCATCGTGCCGGCTCATTTTCTGTCTTTTATGGAATAATCTTTATCGTACGGAGAGTTATGAACCATAATTTCACCCAGCAAACCGACGGAGAAAAATTGTATGCCCACGATAATCAACAAAATAGCAAGAAAAAACAACGGGCGGTTTTTAATATATTGATTTTCAAAGAACCACTCGTACGTAAGGTATGCGTTTATTAATATTCCAATTAAGAAAAATATTCCGCCTACCAGTCCGAAAACATGCATAGGCCGCTGAATATACCGGGTGGTAAATATCACCGTAATTAAATCCAAAAACCCTTTGAAGAACCTCGATATACCGAATTTGGTTTTCCCGTAACGCCGCGGATGGTGTTTTACGACTATCTCACCCACTTTGAACCCTTTCCAATCGGCCAATACCGGAATGTAACGGTGCAACTCTCCGTGAATATCCAATTCTTTCACCACCTTTTTGCGGTAAGCTTTTAATCCGCAATTAAAATCGTGAATCTTAATTCCGGTTAACAATCTGGTAACATAATTAAAAAACCGGGATGAATATTTTTTCACAAACGGATCGAACCGTATTTTTTTCCAACCGGAAACCAGATCGTAACCTTCTTCCAATTTTTTTAGGAGGTTTGGAATCTCTGCGGGATCGTCTTGCAAATCGGCATCCATCGTAATTACCACATCGCCTTTTGCGTTTTTAAACCCGATATCCAATGCAGCTGACTTACCATAATTTTTTCTGAATGAAATATAACGGATTCTGTTATCGTTGCGCGCCAATTCTTTTATGATGCTAAAAGATTTATCGGTGCTTCCGTCGTCCACAAAAAGAATTTCATAATCGATTTGCAGTTTTTCAACCGATTTTCTTATCTCTTGAACCAAAGGTTTGAGCGATTCTTCTTCATTAAACAGCGGGACCAAAACCGAAATTTTTTTGAAATTAAATTTCTTCACCTTCACCGCTTTATTCTGATTGTTTTCTTTGGAAGAATTTTTGTGTCTGTTGTAATTCTTATTATAATATTTTCTTCTCTGGGAATTGGACTTTGAGTTTTGAACTTTTTTGTTTTGATAACCATTCTGGGATTTTTTTTGTGATGAATTATTTCCAGAACCACTCTGTCCGTTTTTATCCTTTTTTTCTACGTCATTTTTCTGCATATTCTCTGTATCTTATTCAATTAATAAATATTATTTTCAAAGTTAATCGAATATATTTCTAAAATCAATTTGCTTTTATTCAGGATGAAACAATGGGCGGAATAATTTTTTGGGCAATAATCCGGACGGCAATACTGATTATATTACTTTGGGTTTTCAGCGATTGGTTCGAATACAAATATTGGTGGGCAATTTTAAGCCTTACCGTTTACGGATTTATCATTCATCCGGCGGTTGTTCAATACAAATTATTTTTGGCGAAAAATAGAGAAGTTCTCACAAACACGTTATGCTCCTCATGTAAACATTTCGACGAAACCGCAGTTTTATGTTTGAAATACGACAAGCATCCCACAAAGTATGATATCCCGTGCGAAGGCGCCGAATGGGAACCGGAGTAACTGTTTATAATCCTAAACTAAATAATTCCGTTTTCGAATATAAATATTAAACATCGGGAAAGTTCTATGCGTTTTTTCAACAAAGGTGAAACTTTGGCATACGAAGGTGAACCGGCGGAAACATTATTCGTTCTACAAGACGGAAAAATCGGTATTTTCAAAAACAACAAATTGATAACCGAAATTTCCGGCAAAGGTTCGATAATAGGCGAACTGTCGTTAATCCTCAATCAAGAACGTTCCGCATCAATAATTGCACTTGAAGATTCTTCCGTACTTGAAATTAAAGTTACCGCTGAAGACCTTATTGTTAAATATCCCGAAGTGGCTCTTCAAATTTTAAAAAATCTCGCAAAACGGCTTGTTAAAACAACCAACCAATTATCGGAATTAAAAAACAATTTACCGGACTAATCGGTACAAAAATTCAAGCAGACCGGCCGATATCAATTTTGAAATAATTTTCATAAATTGGCGTCGATTACCAATATAAAAAGGAATAACGATTGGAACGGAAATTTTATATTCTAAAAGCAGGATCAATCAATAATTTAAGTTTAAAAGAAGGAGAACTGCCGGAACCCGCAGAGTACGAAATAACCGTTGAAATAAAATCAATCGGTTTGAACTTTGCCGATATTTTCGCCATGCTCGGAATTTACAGCGCCACACCAAAAGGGAAATTTATTCCGGGACTCGAATATTCCGGCATTGTGTTGAAAAAAGGAAATTCGGTTCACAACGTTTCCGCGGGAGATAAAATAATGGGATTAACCCGCTTCGGGGCGTATGCCACGCACCTCAACATTGATGCAGATTATGTTGTTAAATTACCAGTAGAATGGAACTTCGAGGAAGGTTCGGCTTTTTTGGTAAATGTTTTAACTGCGTATTATGCTTTGATTGAATTGGGCAATATTCAAAACGGTCAAACCGTATTAATTCACAGCGCTGCAGGCGGAGTGGGAATTTACGCAAACCGGATTGCAAAAAAATTCAACGCTTACACAATCGGTACAACGGGCAGTCCCGCAAAAACAGATTTGTTAAAAAAGGAAGGTTATAACGATTTTATTGTGCGGGACAAAAATTTCAAACAGGTGTTGCAAGAAAAACTGGCAAACAGGGAATTGAATTTAGTACTTGAATGCATCGGCGGAAAAATATTTAAGCAAAGCTACGAAATGGTTGCACCGCAAGGCAGATTGATTACTTACGGCTCGGCAAATTTTACTCCCGCAGGAAACAGATTGAATTTATTCAAGGCGGTTTACAATTATTTAACCAGGCCCAAAATCGATCCGCTTAAAATGATTAACACCAACCGTTCGGTAATGGGATTCAATTTGATTTGGCTTTGGGATAAGAAAAAACAATTTGCACAAATGTTAAACGAAATAGAAAAATTAAACCTTGAAAAGCCGGTTACCGGTAAAGTATTTACATTCGAAAATTTACCAAGTGCGGTAAAATATTTACAATCGGGCAAATCGACGGGGAAAGTTGTGGTGAAAATATAATAGGGGTTGCACCGGATTTGCTCCGGCACAACCTTTATTATTTAATTATTAAACATCATAATACAACGAAAATTCGAACGGATGGGGTTGCAGAGCCATCGGTTGAATTTCGTTTTCTATTTTATAATTTATCCAAGTTTCAATCACATCTTCGGTAAACACATCGCCTTTAAGCAAATATTCGTGATCATTTTCCAAGGCTTTTATCGCGTCGCTCAGAGTTGCCGGGGTTGACGGCACATTCTGCAGTTCTTCGGGATCTAGATCGTAAATATTTTTATCCAACGGTTCACCCGGATCAATTCTGTTCATTATTCCGTCCAGTCCGGCCATCAACATTGCGGAAAAAGCAAGATAAGGATTGGAAGAAGGATCGGGGCAACGGAATTCTATTCTTTTGGCTTTCGGACTTGAAGAATAAAGCGGAATTCTTACTGCGGCGCTTCGGTTTCTTTGTGAATAAGCAAGATTAACCGGAGCTTCGAAACCCGGGACAAGACGTTTGTAGGAATTTGTTGTCGGATTTGTAAAAGCCAATAAAGACGGTGCATGTTTTAATATTCCGCCGATAAAGTAAAGTGCTGTTTCGCTCAATCCGGCATAACCGTTTCCGGCAAAAAGCGGTTTGTTCTTTTTCCATAAACTTACGTGAACGTGCATACCGCTTCCGTTATCGCCCATAATCGGTTTGGGCATGTAAGTTACGGTCTTGCCGTTTTTGCGTGCCGTGTTCTTCACAATATATTTGAACAACAACAGTTGGTCGGCGGCTTTCAGCAACGGTTGAAACCTCAAATCTATTTCGCATTGACCGCCGCTTGCAACTTCGTGATGCTGAGCCTCAACCGGAATTCCTATATCCATCAAATTCATCACCATCTCGTTTCTCAAATCGTTGAGCTGATCGGTTGGCGGTACGGGGAAATATCCTTCTTTGTAACGCGGTTTGTAACCAAGGTTCGGATTTTCTTCGCGACCGGTATTCCATCTGCCTTCAACGGAATCGACTTTATAGAAGGAACCGTTTGGCGCCGAATCGAAGCGTACGTCGTCGAATACGAAAAATTCGGCTTCAGGTCCGAAGTAAGCCGTATCGGCTATCCCCGTCGACTTCAAATATTCAACCGCTTTTTCCGTAATGCTGCGCGGGCATCGCGAATATTTTTCTTTGGTTGCCGGTTCGTGTACGTTGCAAATTAAACTTACTGTTGGCGCTTCGATAAATTTATCAACAAACATCGTTTCGGGATCGGGAATAATTAGCATATCGCTTTCGTTAATTTTTTTCCATCCGCGTATTGAAGAACCGTCGAACCCGAAACCGTCTTTGAAAGAATCGGCTGTTAATTCACTCGCGGGTACAGTAAAATGTTGCCACAATCCCGGGAAATCCATGAATTTTAAATCTACAAATTTGATTTTGTTGGTTTTGATAAAGCTTAGCACTTTATCCACAGCTGTTTTACTCTTTGCCATTTCTTAACTCCTTCAGATTTTTATTTTTGTAGTTTCCTTTTTTGTTGATAATACAAAACTTGAAATTGTTCTAATTACACCGGGCCACGATTGGATTTTGCTTAAAAGTTTTTCCAGGGCGCCGGTATCTTTTACTACAACTTTTAATATATGCGAACCTTCACCCAAAACGGAATAACATTCCAATATTTCCGGTGTATCTTCAACTTTATCGGCAAACTTTTTATAAAATTTTGATGATTCCATTACAACGGTGATAAATGCCATCAAATCGTATCCGAATGCCTTTCTATTCAATTTTGTGTAATAACCTTCAATTATTCCTTTTTCTTCCAGTTTGTTCAACCTGTCGCTCAACGAAGGCAACGACAAACCGACAGCTTCGGCTAACACGCTACGCTTGGTTCTTCCGTTATCTTGTAAGATGTTCAGTATTTTCTTATCCAAATTATCCATTTTGCCTTAGTAATTAAGTGATTATCGTAAACTTGACTGCAAAATTAAGGGACAATGTTTATTTTGTCAAATATTTTTTCAAAATTTTTCATTTTTTTTACAAAAATGTGATTCCCATCAAATATTTCCGTGCAAATATCAGACCAATTGTCGGATTTGAATTAATTTAGTTTAAAGTAAAAAAGAAAGGCGAAGTTTATTTATCAGTTTGTTTGATGATTCCAAAAGGCGTAAACGGGTTTTTTTCCGATTTAATCCGTTCAAACAAATCCAAGTTTTTCTGTGGGCGGGGCAACAATTTGTGATAGAGATGATATTGCACGGCAATGTTGTTTAACGATTTAACTTTAACACCGCTTAACTCAAGTCTGTATTGAACATCGGAGTCTTCACCGATCGACGGCGCTACGTAACGTTCGTCGAAGCCATTTATTTCCAAAAAATCCTTTTTATGAATGGAAAAATTGCTTCCGAGTAAACCCCGTTTTTTATTATTTGCAAGATTTCTCAGAAATTTATTTCTAAAATAAATTCCCTTCTCCACATAATTCGATTTTCCGAACAGACCGTCAATCAATAACTTCAACTGTTTCTTTTCCAAATAATAATTGCCAATCAATTCCGGGGTGAGTTGTTTTGTTAATTTTTCCGAGAGGTTTACGCGTCTTCCGGTCAATACGGTTTTACTTTCGCAATTTATATAATGTTCTTCAACAAATTTTGAATGCGGGATGCAATCCGCATCGACAAAAAGAAGATATTCCGCTCCGGCAAGTTCAATTGCCCTGTTCAATATTCTGTTTTTTCTGAATCCTTTGTCTTCTTGCCAAATATGCACAATTTCAAGGTTATAGCTTTTTAATAATTCTTCCAGTTGTTCAACCGCTTGGGGTTCCGAACCGTCATCGGCAATAATAATTTCAAAATCTTTAAAACTTTGAATACCGAATCCGGCAAGCACCAAATTCAGATAATCGATTTTGTTATAAAACGAAAGGATGACGGTTACCGCGGGCATATTAATTTTTATCCAATATAATTTTCATTCACCGTAAATTTATTAAAAAATTAACCGATAATAGAGCAAATAAAAAATTCACTTAAAATTTTTGAAAAATCACTTTGGAAAATAATTTTTCGTTTGTTTTCGGTATCGCAGTATCATTCATATTTTTCATCGGGATATTTATTTTCCTTATAAAGAAAAATGTTTTCGGAACGGCGGAAAATACGGCAAATAGCGGTAATCAGAACCAACCGTCCGGACCGGAAACCAATGAAGACCGCGGTGACGACGGTTTGATTAACGAACTTAAACGGGAAAATAAAAATTTAAGTGCAAAGCTCGCCTTCCTCGAAGTGAAAATGGAAAAAATGGAAGGCAAAATAAAAGAACTTAAAGAAACCAACCAAAGTTTGGAAGAACATTCAAAACAACTACATCAGAGTAAAAGGAAACTTGAAGAACTGCAGCTCCAAAAAGACGAACTTTTTTCAATTATCGTACACGATTTGAAGAACCCTGCTTCGGCAATTAAAAATTTCATCGAGCTGTTGGAATCATACGACTTAAATGCACAAGAACAACAGGAAATTATGAGCGGACTGTTGGAAACTTCGACGCATATTTTGAGTCTTGCCGACGAAGTATCGAAAATAATGAGTGTTGAAAAATCGAATTTCAAACTTGAACTCGGTTTACACAACATTAACGATGCCGCCCAGAGCATCGTTCAACGGAACCTTCCTTTTGCCCAAAAGAAAAAAATTAAACTTACATTCACTAAAGATGAAAGTCTGCCGGATATAAGCATGGACTTCAATAAAATAAAAGATGTAATTGACAACTTTGTGAATAACGCTATAAAATTTGCACCTCAAAATGCACGCGTTGAAGTTATTACTAAAAAAGAAAACGATAATATTTTAGTTGAAGTTATCGATAACGGATTCGGACTATCGCAAGAAGATATTCAACGCGCATTCGAAAAAGGCTCCAAACTCAGCACAAGACCAACCGGAGGGGAAAGCAGTTCGGGTTTGGGATTGTGGATTGCGAAACGAATAATAGAAGAACATAAAGGTAAAGTTTGGGTCAAAAGTAAACAAGGCGAAGGTTCAACTTTCGCATTCTCGCTCCCGCTTGCCTGATTCTGTTAAACTCACCACCAAGGCACTTACTACTAAAACAAATTGAGACATTTTTAAAATAATTCAAAAAAAGTGTTGCATTTTCTTCTTTCGTTCTTATTTTTACCGATATGGATTCAATAAAATATGTATTAAAAAGAAACATAGCCTATAAATTTTAATTAAATTTTCGAAGATGATTTATATAAAAGATTTTTTATCGTGTTTACAACTCAAAGAAAAATAACCAGTTAGGGAATTTAACTTTGGCAAGTGTAACAAAATAATATTTCTCATTATGTTACAAACTGGAATTTAGAATTCTGTGAACAAAATTGAAAACAAAAATACCTCGCACACAAACGCATTACCGGAAAACGCCGGTTTGGCTAACGAGTTTTTATTGCTTGCCGGACTTTCCAAAGATGTTATTTTCATGCTTAACGGCGAAGGATTTTTTACTTTCATTAATGAAAACGGTGCAAGACAACTCGATTACTTCCCCGACGAACTCGCCGGTAAACATTTGTTCGACTTGATAAGTGAAAAAGACAGATTAGCTGTTTCCGAAGCATTTAACAAAATTTTATCCGAAAAAACCGAAACGGTTTTTCAAACGGAAGCAGTTTCAAAATTCGGAAATAATTTAACTTTTAATATTAAAGCAGTGCCGATAGTAAAAGACGGCAAAGTTGAGGGATTGATTGCAATCGCATACGATGTAACTAACTTGGGAAAAGAAGAAAAAAAATTAAAAGAACTGAACGCCAAATTAATTGAAGCGAACAGAATCATTTCGATAGAACGCGACCGGGCAAAACAGAAAATTTCCGTTTTGGAAGAATTGAACAGTTTGAAAAGCGACTTCATTTCCAATATGTCGCACGAACTCAGAACACCGCTTGCATCAATCGTCGGCTTCTCCGAAACCATTGACGCCGATACGGAATTAACTGCGGATAAAATCAAAGAGTTCAACAAAATCATTCTGGATGAAAGCAAACGTCTTGCAAAATTAATCGATGATATTCTCGATTTTTCAAAATTGGAGAGGGAAAAAGAACCGTTATTCAAAACTGAATTCGACTTGATTTTATTGTTGAAAACAATCTCTAAAGAATTCCGTGAAGCCGCAGCAAACAAAAACATTTCCTTCTCACTCGAAATTCCCGAAGCCGAAATCAAAATTTTTGCAGACAAAGAAAGAATAACCAAAGTAATTAAAAATCTACTTTCAAATGCCGTTAAATTTACCGATTCCGGAGGAAGAGTAACATTGATAGTTCAAGATTTTCTGAAAGAGACCGAAATAATTGTTAGCGATACGGGAATCGGTATTCCGCAAGAGGAGATTCCGTATATATTTGAAAAATTCCGTAAACTCGAAACCCGCGGGAAAAGTACCAAAAGTACGGGCTTGGGTTTGGTTACCGCGAAAAAAATAATTGACTTACATAAAGGATTAATAAGAGTAAAAAGCGAAATAAATAAAGGTACGACCTTTATAATACGGCTTCCAAAAAAATAAAAACAAAAGGGAGAGAAAATTGGACAAAACAATTTTCATAGTTGACGACGAAGAATCAATTCTGAAACTTTTAACGCATTGGGTAAAAAACGAGTGGAAATACAACGTTAAGACTTTTACAAACGGAAACGATTTGCTCGACAGCCTTTACGAAGGTCCTGATCTTGTTCTGCTCGATATAATGTTGCCCGATATAAGCGGAGTGGAAGTTTTAAAAAGAATCAAGCGGAGTTACAAAAACCTGCCGGTGATAATGCTTTCGGCGCAAGGCAGTATAGACGTTGCGCTCGAATCAATCCGCTCCGGTGCATACGATTATTTTCCGAAACCGGTCGATAAAAACAGGCTTCAACCGGCAATTAAAAATGCAATTACCAATTACGATTTGCAACGGCGTGTTGACGAACTTAAAGGCGATTTGCAAAAAGAATTCAGTTTCGACAATATCATTTCAGCCGATAAGAAAATGCAAGAAGTGTTCAGAATGGTCACAAAAGTTTTGGATAATTCGATAACAGTTCTTATACACGGCGAAAGCGGAACAGGTAAAGAATTAATTGCAAGGGCAATACATTACAACGGAGTAAGAAAAGACGCTCCGTTCGTTGTGGTTAATTCTGCATCAATTCCGCGCGAACTTCTCGAAAGCGAATTATTCGGTCACGAAAAAGGTTCGTTCACCGGGGCTTACCAACGGAAAATAGGAAAATTCGAACTCGCAAACGGAGGAACTATTTTTCTCGATGAAATCGGTGAAATGGAAATGTCGCTCCAAGCTAAAATACTTCGCGTAATTCAACAAAGGGAATTCGAAAGAGTGGGCGGAACGGAAACAATTAAAACAGACGTCCGGATAATTTCCGCTACAAACCGCAATCTGAAAGAAATGGTGAAAAACCGTGAATTTAGAGAGGATTTATATTACCGTTTGAGTTCATTCCCAATTTATATTCCACCTTTGCGTGAACGGCGCGGTGATATTGTCATTCTCGTAAATCATTTTCTTAAAGTGTTCAACGAGAAACTCGGTAAAAATGTGAAAGGCTTTACCAAAGCCGCATTGAAACTGCTGTACGATTACGAATGGCCCGGAAACGTAAGGGAACTGGAAAACACAATTGAACGTTGTATAATTCTAACCGACCATGATAAAATTGACGTTGACGTTCTTCCGCCGCAAATACTGAACGCCGACGGAAGTTCCAGCTTCTATTCAGATGTTCCGCTCTTCGATGACAATTCCCCCATCATACCATTTGAAAAATTAAAAGCCGAAGCAATTAAACACGCACTCCGCGTAACCAAAGGAAACATTGTTGAGGCTTCAAAAAAATTGAACGTTGGCAGGGCAACCTTGTACAGATTGATGGAAAAATACAACATTAAATCAAAACGGGATTAGTTATGCCGGACTCGCCCAACTATAAAATATTACTGGTAGAAGACGAGGAAAATATCGCCAAGCTTTTTCAATTCAGCTTCAAACGTTCCGGTTATGTTTGCGAATGGGCGGAAAACGGAATCGACGGTTTGGAAAAACTGAAAACATTCAAACCCGATATCATTGTAAGCGACATTATGATGCCCGAAATGGACGGTCACGAATTCAGAAAAAAATTATTGGAAAATGAAGAGTTGAAAACAATCCCGTTTGTATTTTTAACCGCAAAAGGCGACGAGACGGACATACTTGAAGGTTACGATTTGGAAATTGAAGATTACATAGTTAAAACTTCAAGTCCTAAAGTTGTTACTGCAAAAATAGGCGCCATATTAAAATCGAAGAAAAAAGAAATGGACAAAGCGGTAAATGAAGTGCAACAAGCGGCTTCAAAAATGGGAGCGAAAGTTGTACCCGATGAATTTCCCGTTTTCGAAGGCTATCGGATTGAGCATTGGCACGTGCCGTTCAAAAATGTTCCGGGCGGCGATTTTATAGATTATTTTAATCTTGACGATGACAATTTAATTGTTGTACTCGGCGACATTATGGGAAAACGCTGGGGCGCGTGGTATTTTGCAGTTGCCTATGCGGGTTACGTCCGCAGTGCAATCCGCTTCGTGTTGGATTCCGGCGAAAACTTCTCTGCCGCAAGCATTCTGAACAAAGTGAACGATGCCGTTTACAAAGACGAAAGACTTTCCGAAGTGTTCATTACACTTTCGGTAATAATGATTAACAAAAAAGAAAATACCGTTTATTACAGCGGAGCGGGGGATTTACCGCTGCTTCATAAATCCAACGGCGAAGTTAAAAGTATCCGTTCCAACGGCGTTTTGCTCGGCTTTATGGAAACCGGCGATTACGAAGATATAAAATTTAATCTTGAACCAAACGATATACTTTTCATAACAACGGACGGAATTACGGAATCGAGAAATCCCGCAGGTGAATTTTTCGGTGAAGCGGGCTTAAAGAACATTCTTGCCAATCTCTCCGGTGATGAAAACCCCGTTTCCGCAGTAAAGGAAAAATTCACGCAATTTACCGGTGGAAATTTTGAAGACGATGTTAGCTTGATTAGCATTAAACGCCTTGCTTGATAATTTTGCATGGCCATTCTCTTCCTCAATCATTTTTATACAAAATTGGAATAAGTTAAAATATTTGAATATTATTCGAGTCAAAAATTTATCATTTATGAAAATCAAAGGACTGAAATGAGAAATAAATTCATTTTTATTTTTTTATTGTTCACCACCGTTCTGCTTGCACAAAATAAAAACGGACTTACAAAAGAAAAATTACTTGCCAAAATGGACAGTCTGCAAAACCTTAGAGCTGAGCTCCTTACACAAAAAGCAATGCTCAATTCGGAAATAGACAGTCTGCGCGAAGAATCCACTGCACTCGATGCAAAACTACGCACTGCACTTCGAAAAATTTACAGAAAACGATACGGCAGAAAAATAGGCGACAGAATTCTTGATAAACAAATTTGGAAAGGAATGACCGAACGGATGCTGCGCGACAGTTGGGGCGAACCCGACAGAATTACCCGCAACAAAGAAAAATGGGGTTTGTTTACACAGTGGTATTACGGTAAAATTACGTTTTATTTTAAAGACAGAAAACTTGTCGATTGGGAAGAGAGAAAGTAAGATATTCCCGCCTTCCCCAACCCGGCAACTTAAAGAAAATTTCCGCAAACACGGATTACTTGGAAAGATGAGGAAATTACATTTATTTTATTAAACAAACAATTTCACCATCAAAACAGTTAAAGCCACAAAATAACCAATTCCCATGTAAAACTTAATCATGTTGATGCTTCGTGCCCTTTCAACACTGCTGATTAATTCTTCGGGGTTATCTTTTGCTTTAATTGAGTCTAAAACTACTGAAAAATGATTTGACATAACGAATTTCCTTTTTTTATGAATCCTTATGTCAAATTATCGGCAGGTTCAGGCGGAAGTTTAACTTTTTCGTGAAAAAAAAAATTCCAAAATGTACCTTTCCGGGAAAAAACGGCTCTTTTTGTGATGCGGATTACTTTCCACCAAAAAGGAATGTATTAAAGCGGGTCAACCCATTTGCCGTCTTCTTTAATCAATTCGATTAATTCGTCAACGGCTTTACCGGAATCGATATTCTTCCGCACGATTTCTTTACCTTTGTAAAGCGTAATTTTGCCAACACCGGAACCTACGTACCCGTAATCGGCATCGGCCATTTCACCGGGACCGTTCACAATGCAGCCCATAATTCCGATTTTCACACCCTTCAAATGCTCCGTGCGTTTTCTTATTTTTGTAGTCACCTCAACCAAATCGAACAACGTTCTGCCGCAAGAAGGGCAAGCAATGTATTCCGTTTTGGTAATTCGTGCACGCGCCGCTTGAAGAATTCCGAATAAAGTTTTGTTCACGGCAACGGTTTTGCCACCGTCTGTTTTCAAATCGTTTAACCCGGCTGCAACCCAAACGCCGTCTCCGTATCCATCAATCAGCAGACTGCCCAAATCCGTTGAAGCGTAAAGTCTGAATTCATCAAGTGTAATTCCGGTATAGCTTCTGCTTAAAACCACCGGATTTTTTATTCCCTTGCTTTCCAATTCGAAAAACATTCTTCGCTGTTCGGCCATTCCGTGCATGTTCGCCGTGGTAAAAACGAAAACCACACCGGGTTTGTTTGCGGCATAATTCAAATTGTCCGTGAAAATATCGCCAATTGAGAGCCAAACAAAACTCAGTACTTCCGAGAGGTCATTGTTTGTTACGTAATCTTTCAATCCAATCAAAGGAAAAGCGTTTTTCTTTTCTTGCAATTCCTTCCAGGTTTCATAATCGTAAATGGCTTTTAGTGATTGCGGAAGTTCGATTTCCGGAATATTAGCGCCCAAATAAATGTAATCGGCAGCCGAGTCCGACATTTCCCACTTATCGGTACCGGGCAAATATTTGAAACCGATTCCCGCCAGATCCGGAAAATTTTTCACTCCGGTTTTTGAAAAATCGGCTACCACAACCGGCACATTACTTCCGCCGATATTTTCAACTTCGAAGGATTCCCTGCGTTGGTATTCGAACGGATTTTTCGTAACGGTTTCAACCGGCGGAATTTTAGAATGACCGGCTCTGTGTTTATATCTTTCAACAAGCGCTTTGGCAACCGGGATTTCCGCTTCCGGCTCTTCGGTAAGTGACACACGGATTGTATCGCCCAAACCGTCTTCAAGCAATGCACCGATTCCGAGTGCCGATTTAATTCTGCCGTCTTCACCGTCTCCGGCTTCGGTTACCCCGAGATGAAGCGGATAATTCCTGCCGGTCTCCATCATTTTGTGAACCAGTAATCTGTAGGCTTGAACCATTATTTGCGGATTGCTCGCTTTCATTGAAAGAACAATATCGTAATAATTATGATCTTCGCAAATTCTTACAAATTCCAAAGCAGATTCAACCATTCCCAGCGGAGTATCGCCGTAACGGCTCATAATCCGGTCTGAAAGCGAGCCGTGGTTTGTGCCTATCCGCATTGCGGTTCCGTATTCCTTGCAAATTTTAACCAGCGGGGAAAACCGTTTGTAAATTCTTTCCAGCTCCGCTTCGTATTCCGCATCGGTATATTCAATTTGCTGGAATTTCTTTTTATCGACGTAATTACCCGGATTTACCCTCACTTTTTCAACAATGCGTGCAGCAACTTCGGCAGCGTTCGGTGTGTAATGAATATCGGCAATAAGAGGAACATCGTATCCGCGTTTTCTCAATTCTTCTTTGATGTTTTTAAGATTTTCCGCTTCTTTCAAACTTGGCGCGGTTATTCGCACGTATTCGCAACCGGCTTCCACCATCCGTATCGATTGTTCAACTGTTGCAACCGTATCCATTGTGTCGGTGGTTGTCATCGATTGCACCCGTATGGGGTAATTGCCGCCTAACGGCACATCGCCAATGTTAACAACCCTTGTTTGAAATCTTGAGTATTCCGTAAGACTGTTACAATATTGAAATTTATCTATCATAAATTTTTTCATCCGTAAGTTCTTCCGTATTTGAGAAGCTCGGCAATCTTCATACCGAATTCAACTGCGGCATACGGACCTTGGGCTGTGATGATATTTCCCGCCACCACAACATTACGATCGATGTAAACCGCTCCTTCCCTTTCCAATTTATCTTTATCTTTTGGGAAACAAGTTGCTTCCTTTCCGTTTAGCAAGCCGGCACGGGCTAAAATTAACGGAGCGCTGCAAATAGCCGCTGTTAATTTTCCCGAGTTGCAAAATTTCCCGGCTGTTTTCCACAAAAAATTATTGTCCCAGTAATTCAACACTCCGGGTCCGCCCGTAAAAACTATTCCGGCAAAATTATTCACATGAATATTGAAAAAAGAAACATCGGCTTTAACCTTCATTCCTTGGGTTCCGGTACATACCGTGTTTGCATCGGAGCCAATAAATACGTTAAGCCCGTTTCGTTCCAAAGTATTTTTAGTTCCCAAAAATTCCTGCTCGTTGAAATTTTCCGCGGGAACAATAATCAATATGCTTTTGGTCTGTACCACATCTGCCGGATTTATTTGATTTTGAATTCCCGTAAATATAACAATAACCGTTTTCAATTAAAAAACGGAGGGGACCGGAAATCCGCAATAGAAAAATTTAATAAACTACTCAATAAAAAATATTGCAGCGGAGAAAGCGGAATTTTACGAAAAACATTTGAAATTCGGAAAACAAAATTTATATTATAAGTATGCGAATACCGGAAGATAAAATAGAAGAAATACGCAGTTCGGTCAATATTGTCGATTTCATATCGGGGTACGTACAACTGAAAAAACGGGGGAAAAATTACGTTGGACTTTGCCCGTTTCATCAAGAAAAAACCCCGTCGTTTACCGTAAGCGAAGAAAAACAAATTTTTCACTGTTTCGGATGCCACGCCGGCGGCAACGTTTACAAGTTTTTGATGGATTACAAAAGCATTTCA
Organism: Melioribacteraceae bacterium; assembly: GCA_026983955.1. Taxonomy (GTDB): domain Bacteria; phylum Bacteroidota; class Ignavibacteria; order Ignavibacteriales; family Melioribacteraceae; genus BMS3ABIN04. The sequence goes on along the minus strand of JALSTB010000043.1, from coordinate 55,160 downwards.
TTTGTGGAAGCAGTTCAAGAAGTAGCCGATTACGCCGGGATTTCACTCGAGTATGAAAAAGCAGCGGACGACAAAAACAAAGACCTTATAGAAGAATTGTACGAAATCAACATTCAAGCGGCGCGTTATTTTTCGGAAAATTTGCTGAAGAGAACCGAAGGCGAAATTGCAAGAAACTATTTTGAAAAGAGAAATATTAAACTAAAAACTCAAAAAATATTCGGACTTGGTTATGCACTTCCGGTTTGGGACGATTTCGTAAACTTCTGCAGGGAAAACAATATCGATTTGGCAAAAGCAAAACAACTCGGTTTAATCGATGCAAAAGAAGGCGGAAAGTTTTACGATAAATTCAAAGGCAGAATAATTTTCCCAATCTTTTCTCCAAACGGCAGGGTAATCGCCTTCGGAGGAAGAATTTTGGAAAAGACAGACAGAGCCGCAAAGTATCTGAATTCACCCGAATCGGAAATTTATCTCAAACGGAAATCACTTTATGGCCTTTATCATTCCAAAGAAGAAATCCGTAAACTCGATAAAGCAATTCTCGTTGAAGGTTACATGGATTTGATTTCACTTTACCAATACGGCATCAAAAATGTGGTTGCCTCTTCTGGAACTTCACTTACGGATGAGCAAGCGAGACTGCTTTCCCGCTACACAAAAAATGTAATTGTAATTTTCGATGCGGACGTTGCCGGACAAAAGGCATCGATGCGGAGTATTGAAATTTTACTTAAGCAAGATTTCGATGTTAAAATTTTATCACTTCCCGAAAATGAAGACCCGGATTCATTCGTACATAAATACGGTAAAGAAGAGTTCGAAGAATATATACACAAAGCAAAAAACTTTTTGGAATATCAAACCGAACAATTTGAGAAAGCCGGAGCATTTGAAGATCCCAAAACCTATGCAGAAGCAATACGTGAATTGGTTAAAAGCGCTGCACTGGTAACGGATGAATTGAGACGAAACTTATTAATCAAATCAATTGCACGTAAATTCGGTCTGCGCGAAAAATTAATTGAATCGGAATTGGAAAAAATAAGCGCCAAGACGAAACGCTCCTCTCCAATCAAAACACAGGAGACAAGAGGAAAAATCCCCGGTACGGAAATCAGAACCACAACAAACGGAATTGAGAAAAGAATAAGCACGGTGGAGCGGGAACTTCTTGTTTTGCTTTTCGAAGGAAAGGAAGAAGTTGTCAAGTTTATATTCGATCATATTTCACCTGATGATTTTACAAACAAAAAAATAAAAGAATTGGCACACCTTGTTTTCGAAGGACTGGTTGATGGAAACGTTTCAACGGCTTATCTGGTAAGTAAAATTGACGATGAGAAAATCCGGAATTACGTTCTCACGCTTACATTAACCGAAGAGCCGATCAGTTCAAAATGGTCGGAAATGTCTTTCAACGGCGGGCTTGAAAAAGATTCCCTTAAAATTGCCATGGATGCGGTGAAAAAATTCAAAACAAATAAAATCGATTATCAAATCAAACTCAAAAACGAAGAAATCAAAAAGCTATCCGATGAAACTTCAATAATCAATTTGCTTGCGGAAATAAAAGAATTGCAAGAGCAAAGAAAGCAATTAATAAAAGAATTTGAAGAAGATGAAAAAACCGGTTAAACCCAGCCGGGGTTACGTTAAATGTTAAAATATCCCAATTTATACGAAATTAACACCCGCGTTTGGATAAAACGTTTCGGGCATAACGTAAAGCTTGATGAAGTGCCGGAAGAATATTGGAAAAGCTTGGCGGCAAAAGGAATCGATTACATTTGGTTGATGGGCATTTGGAAAACAAACGGAAAAGCGGTTGAAAAATATTGCTTCGAGCCCGGATTGATTGAAGAATATTACCGTGCGTTGCCGGATTGGAAACCGGAAGATGTAATCGGTTCGCCCTATGCAATTGACGATTATGAAGTTAATCCCGCCTTGGGCGGGGAGAACAGCTTGAATAATCTTCGTGAAATTTTGCACCGGTACAATTTAAAATTGATATTGGATTTTATACCGAATCATTTCGGTGCGGAAAGTCCGCTCATAAAATCCCATCCGGAAATATTTTTGCAAGCGAACGAAGAAACTTACTTGAACGATCCGCACACCTACTACAAACCGGATAATTCCAATATTATTCTCGCACACGGGCGCGACCCGTTTTTCCCGGCTTGGCAAGATACTGTTCAAATCAATTACTTCAGTGAAACAGCAAGAAGATTTATGACCGGCAAGCTGATTGAAATTTCCGGGAAATGCGACGGGGTACGCTGCGATATGGCGATGCTGAACTTGAACCATGTTTTCCAAAATACTTGGGGAACGGTTATTTCAAAAGCAGGTTACCGTAAACCAGAAAAAGAATTTTGGGAAGATGCGATAAGTGAGACCAAAAAATACAAGAAAGATTTCCTGTTCATTGGTGAAGCTTACTGGGATTTGGAGTGGACACTTCAACAATTGGGCTTTGATTTTACGTATGACAAAAAGCTTACCGACAGATTAAAAATTTTCAATCCTTCCGCAGTCCGTTCACATTTGAACGCCGAATTCGAATACCAGAAAAAACTTCTTCGCTTCTTGGAAAATCATGATGAAGAACGCGCCGTGAAAATTTTAGGCTATAAACAATCGAAAGCAGCTGCGGTTATAATTTCAACCGTGATGGGAATGAAGCTTTATTACGACGGTCAGTTCGAAGGAAAAGCCGTTAAACTTCCCGTCCAACTCGGCAGGGAACCGGAAGAAAAAATCCGCAAAGGAATAAAATATTTCTATGAAAATCTTTTGAGCCTAACAAAAGATGAAATTTTCAAATGCGGCAAATGGGAAATGCAACATGTTTTCCCCGCCGGTGAAGGCGACAACACCTACGAGAATTTACTTGCATGGCTCTGGAAATACGGCAACGAACGAAGATTGGTTGTTGTAAATTATTCCCCTTATGTTTCTTACGGCAGAATTAAACCCGATGTTTCGGCTTATCCTGAAAAAATAAAATTTAATGATTTGATAAACGGAATAAAATATATCCGCGACAAAAATGAAATAACCGGTCCCGGCTTGTTTGTTAAACTTAATGAATACAAATACCATTTATTTAAATTTTGAGATATATTTTTTAATTGAATTGAACCGCTTTTGCGTCCAAATTTGTTAATTCTTTATCAATTGCATAGTTCAACGCAATGTTACAATTTTCACGGTAATAAAACTAATTCAAATAAAACGGGATAATACCTTTCACCCGCTCTTTCATTATTCCGTTACTAATATGTTTGGCTTTAACCAGTAAGGCATGCCTGCCCTTCGGCAAATTGCTTACCGGAATATAAGTTAAAAATCCGTACTCACCCGTTTTGTAATGCCTGTGTAAATACCACTCCGTTGTTCCTACCGATCGATTATCTATTTCCACTGTAAAAAATTCGTTCAGTGCTTTTTGGATTAGGGAATCGTTTTTATAATAATTTTCCAAAGTTCTTTCTCTAAGGAATTTCTTTACACCGTTTTTGGTGAATAATGAATCGAGCGTTTCATCATATTTCTTAGCATACACAACAAACAATTTTATAACATTGTCCGTAATAACATCCGATTGTATGGCAACGGTAATTATTCTATCGTTTTGTTCAAGCATATTTTCATATTGATACTTGTTGATTTTATTTAATGTTGAAATATTAAGATAAGAGCGTTCGTCGTAATTTAAAATATTGGGTAAGCCCATATTTTTAGTTAATCTGCTATTTTGCATTTCGGACAAGCTGATTTCAAAAGCGAGGAAAAAATAAACAACGAACAACCCGAAAACTTTCCAACGGTTTATATTGGAAATAAAAGCCAGGTATTCTTTTTGAAAAACAAAAGAAAGGGTTAACCATTGAAATAATTTGTAAACAGGATAATACAACTTGGAAAAAACCGGAAAATTCTTCAGTTTACCGAAAAACAACCAATCCAAAATGCCAATCATAATTAATATGACCAAAACGAGTAAAATTATTCCCGTAGTTTGAGTATAAACGGAAGGGGCAAGATAATATATGCCGAAAAAGAGAATCGCAAGGAAAAGAAATGACCCCGCCGTTAACAAAGTAACCATAATCGTAACGGAATAGGTAAGACTACAAACTCGTTCAAGCGCAATTATTCTTTCCGGAATACTTTTCGATTTTTCAATTTTCCGTCTGAAGTAATCCGAAAAAGATAATTTACCGAAATTTATTCCATCCGGAAATGCATAATTAATTCCCAAGAATGCCAGCCACAGCGATCTTAAAAGAAGCGTAACAATAAAACCGAGCAGCAATGCACGCGAAAAAATATAACCGCCGAAAAATAAAATAACCGGTTCCGCCCTTGGCATTGTGCTTTCACTAAAGTCGACAAAAAAATTTATCAAAACAGTTGGCAAATTATACAAAAACAGAATCAAGCCACTTGCTATAAGTATTTCGATTTGCCAGCTTTGCTCTTGAATTTTTATTATCCATTCCGGGAGTGATGTTTTTTCATCTTTCATTTTAATTCGAAAATTATTTTATAATAATAAAATATTGAAGCATCCGTTTTGCTTCGTCATACCGGGAACAGCCAAATATTGTTATAGTTTAAAATTTTTAATAATTACCGGAAAAGGGGTAATTTAGAGCAACCGGTTGTTATTGAATTTTTTCCACGGAACTTAATGAAAATAACTTCTGCAATTCTTTTTTCTTTCTGTTTTTCCAAATTCCTTTATGGTAAGCGTATCCGGCAATAAGCGGCATAGCCAAAGTGGCTTCGGAATAGACCATTTGCTCGTAGGTTGTTTCAACTTTTCCCCAAGAGCTGGCCTCTTTCAAAGTGGAACTTGAAAGTGCGCCGTCGCGAACATCGGCAACGGTAATTTGAATTGCATATTTGTGCATAGGAGCATCTTCTTGCAGAATATCTGCAGCAACAACAATGTCTTGCGTAAAGTTTTTGGGAACCCCTCCGCCTACCATAAATATTCCGGTTTCCTTACTGTTCAATTTTATTTGCGTAAGCTCAAGGAAATCTTTTCCCGAATCGAAAGAGACGTGGTTTACGGGATTTTTGGTTTGGTGCATAACAATGCCGAATCCGGCGGAGCAATCGGAAAATGCGGGAACGAAAATAGGAACATTGTTTTTATATGCAGCGTAAATCACACTGTCGTCCGTTTTAGGTCCGCCATGCTCTTCCAAATATTTTCCGAAGTGCCACAACAATTCCCTCGAGGAATAGGGACGTGGTTCCAAATTGTCAAAAATTCCGGCTGTTGTATCATCACAAATCCTTAACTCGTCTTCGTCGATAAACGTATCGTAAATTCTATCGATGTGAAGTTCACGCAATTCGTTATCGTCAACATAGGGCGAACCGATATAATGTTTGAAACCAAGTGCTTCAAAAAAATCCTGGTCAACCATAATCGCTCCGGTTGAAACGATTGCATCGACCATGTTATTTGTAATCATATCGTAAACCACTTTTTTCAAGCCAGCACTGAATAAACTTCCCGCTAATGTTAAAATCACCGTGGTATCCGTATCGCCAAGCATTTTTTCGTAAATTTTTGCTGCACGGTACAAATCCCTTGCGGAAAATGCCATGTGCTTCATCGATTCGACCAAATCGACAACGTTATGACGTTTTATATCGATATGTTCAATTGTTTCCTTTAAGAAATCTTTTTTTGTTGCCATATTCAAACCCCGTATTTTTCTTTACCGGAATATAAAAATTTTAATTCTAATTTATTATATGCCGGTCAAATAACCTGCAGCAGTAATAATTACAAAAAGGGCTCCGTATATAAACTCGAGTATTCCTATTTGTTTAACCGTCAGTTTTTCCGCAAATTTCGCAAATCCGGTTATTACCCTGACAAGAAGCAGTAAGACCGCAACCACAGATAAAAACGGCACCAAATCAACAACCGCCAATACAATTACGGCGATCAATCCGGCAACCGATATATAATAAATTCTTTTAATCTTAACTTTATGATGTTTAAGTTTATTTAATCTTTCATGTATAAAAAAGGTAGTAGGTACGGAACGGTTCAATAAAACTATAAAAAACGCAACAGCGGAAGGAACAGTCCAGCCGTCAATTAATACAATTGTTAATGCAATTAAGTCAATTGCAACCGGCCCGATTAATTCGGCATAAACGTTACGGGCAGAGTTAACGGTTTCGAGATATAAAAAATATAACATGAAAATTAACACAATTGCCAGCGGGAAAAGCAAATGAATATCTGTTTTTTTTATAACACCGAACATACAGAATGAGGCTGCGAAAAAATAAATTCCCAAAAATATTACGGCATTTTTTTTCAATGCTTTACTAGCAGCTTTGCGTAAAATGATACGCACCGGTTGATGCGCCAGAAATGCTAAAAAGGATGCGAGAGCAATCTGTAAACCTGCCGGACTAAAAGCAACGATTAAAGACAAAACCAGCGGTTCAAGTACAAATCCCCACGAACCATGTTCCCGGGGAAATGCCACGGCCTTAAAATTTGTATGATTATTTGCCAAGCTAAAACTTTCTTTTCTTTTGGAATACAAAATTATGTAACTCGTTTGCCAAATGGAAGAAAAGAATTTCATTGATTGGGAAAGCAAGAAGAGACCGCCCGGAGGATTTTCAGGCAGCCTCTTGTAAGAATTAAACGGACGGATTTGCAGCAGTTTTAAGTTGGGGTTTATAAATTGCACCTACAACAGCACCGTAAACGAAATGTGCAATTAAGCTGGCAAAAGCTAATTTGAGCGAACCAGAGAACAATCCGTCCGAGAAATTCATTCCTTGCATTACGGACATCATGGGCATGACAATCATTTGCGCCATAAACCACGGAATAATACCGAAAAGCATTCCTTTAACTATTCTATTTTCCGCACTTATTACGTTGTAAAATATCAACCCGAAAGAAACTGCAAGGAAAATTCCAATCATGAAATGCATAATCCAACCGATTGCAAGATTGCCACCGAACATTGAGCTTAACATTTTAGGAACATTCATATTGATGCCCATAAACTTTCCCATGAACATAAATAGCGTCATGGCTACAGTTCCGGCAATACCGGCCGAAACTGCTTTGGATAAAGAAAATACGTTTTTCATTTTTAACTCCGTTATTTGTGAATTTTCAACAGTAATGTAAAGCGGTTTCGCTTCCGGAACTGACAACCAGACGATAGTTCCGGCTCATTTTCCGCAATGATGTCGGCTATGCGTCATTAAATGCACTAAAAATAATTTCAGTCGGGTGAATTTAATTTTACGTTAATTTTCCGTATATTTTATTTTTTTACAGAAGGAGGAAAAGTAATGACAAGAATAAAAAATATAGTCCGTTTAGTTTTGACACTTGCTGTTTTTTTAACTTTGTCAAACTCAATACAAGCCCAAAAAGGATTTGAAGGGAAAATTAAATTCAAATCGGTTTCGGAAGACGGTAAAGAACACTTCATTGATTATTTTATAAAAGGGAACCAATTTAGAATCGAAATGCCCGGAGCAATGGGCGGTGCAATGATTGTAAACAAAGAAAAAATGACAATGCTTATGCCCGACCAAAAAATGTATATTGAATTTGAAATGGACAAGGTCAAGGAAAGTATCGGCAAAATAATGGAGAAAGCCGGTGAGGCAAAAGACCGGAAAAGTGACAGCGATTTCAAATTTGAAGATTGGGAAAAATACAAAACAGGAAAAACAAAAGAAATTTTCGGTCATGAATGCGAACAGTTAGTTTACAACGATGAAGAAACCGGCGAACAAGTCGAAGTTTGGTATGCAACAGACATGGGCGATTTCATGTTCGCTCAAAATCCGATGATGCCCAATTCGAATCTCGGATGGCAGGATAAAATCGGTACTACCGTTTTTCCTATGCAAGTTACGGTTAAAGATTCCAACGGAAAGGTAAAGGAAATCTTTGAAGTCGTTGAACTAAACAAAGAATCGTTGAGCGATTCCTTATTCGAAGTACCTGCGGGATTCCAAAAAATGTCGATTCCCGGAATGAATTTCAAATGATATTTCTCAATCTACCGGTTTAAATAATGAAAAATGTTTTTGTGGTTTTCGTTTTGCTTTTACTTCTGTTTTCAGCCTGTAAAGAAAAAGAATTAACCTCCGTAAACAATGAAACCACACAACGAAAAATACTGGACGAAGTTAAAATACGGGAAATCAAATTAACCGGACCGGCATCGGAAAGGATAACAGAAATATCCGGATTAACTTGGTATAAAGATAATTTAATTATTTTACCTCAATTCCCTAATAAATTTACATTTGGAAACGGCGGAACACTTTACACAATTCCAAAAAGCGAAATCGGGAATTACTTATCCGGCAGTTCCAACCAAGCGATTGAACCCGGTAAAATCGAATTTATTGCCAATGGGTTGGAGAAGTACAACAAAAAAGATTCGGGATATGAATCAATTGTTTTTTTAGGCGATACTGCATACTTGACAATCGAATACGTTAACAACGGTAATACCGAAAGTCTAATTGTAAGCGGAATAATCGATTGGAAGCAAAAACGCTTGACGTTAAATCCGGAAAGTGTTAAACAATCTCCCGCACCTCAATATTTTTTCAATTGGAGCACGGAAACGGTTTTAACTTATAATAATTATATTTTTACTATTTTCGAAGTTAACGGCAAAAACCTGATCGATAATCCCAAGGCATACAAATTCACCAGCAGCCTCGATTTTATTTCAACTGTTCCCTTCCCTGCAATCGAATACAGAGTAACGGATGCAACGGTACCAGACAGTAATGGAAATTTTTGGGTAATAAATTATTTATATCCGGGCGACAGACAGGCGTTAAAACCAGCCGGAGATTTTCTGATTTCAAAGTATGGAATAGGCCGGACACATATCGAATCCGATGCAGTTGAACGGTTGGTGGAATTAAAGTTTGACAACGGCTCGATTAAATTTGCTGACCGTGCGCCCGTTTATTTGCAATTGCCTCCGGGTGAACCCAGCAGAAACTGGGAAGGGATTGCGAAATTTGACAATCGCGGATTTATTATTGCTACGGATAAACATCCCGAAACGATTCTTGCATTTGTACCGGTAAATAATTTGTAGGAAATTGAAAGTCCGGCATAAAACCGGACTTTCATTTACATCAGATATTTTCGGTAAGTTTTCTAAGTTCAATTGATTTGGTGTAAAACTCTTCGAGCGTCAATTCCTTCAGATATACTATTCCATGAGCTGCGCGGACTCTGGGACTTTCACTGCACAGGAAGAAGTCGTTTCCTAAACAAAGACGTACGGTTTCGTATTGATCGACTTGTATTTTCTGGGCGAGTCTGCAAAACGGTCCGTCGTATTCCCAGCTGGGGAAACTTGCATTTTTCTGTGAGCCGTAACTTTTCAGAAATGCGTTTTCCATAATTGCAAAAGAATTCAAACTTACCGGCACATAAATATTAGCCTCGGAAGGATGAAATCTGTACCAAACATTTCTGTAACCCCAAATTCTTAAATTAGAAACATCGGTTTCCTTTTCATACAGTCGCAAAGCTTCCGTAATTGCCATCAATACTTTGTAATGTGTATCGGGTCCGCTGCCTTCTGGGTCCAAAGCCACGGTAACAATTGTAGGTTTGATTTTCCTCAGCAGATTCAAAACCGGAATAACATCTCTGTTCAATTCGGGGTTCTCCGTAAAAATTTCGCCTTGGTAAAATCCCAACCGGAGATGCGAAACACTATCGGAATTAAATCCGAAGTAAGCCCATAAAATTTCTTCTTCCCACTCGCGCAACATACCTTTGAATTTTTGCATATCCGGAATGTCTTTTTGTCCGGGATAGCGGGAGTTAAAATAATCTATCAGCTCTTTGGTTTTTTCCGTTAAATATTTATAATCGTATTTACCGTAAAGTTCAACCAAGTTCCTCAACATTCTGCGTGAGGTAGCTTCGTTTTTCAAAGTCCGGCTGTGAAATGCAATTCCGTCCAAATATAAATTTACATCTCTGTTTCTTCCTTCCGTAAAATCAGGTTTGAAATACCCCGATTTGAATTTTGTTTTAAATTCTTTCTTTCTTAAATATAATTTTAGCAATTCCAATAGTTCAATCATATAAGAATTTGTTACAGCGGTGAATCCGCTTGTTAGTGTGGTAAAGTGATGCTTGTTATTAGGTGTTCGCACCAAATGAACAATATACGGCAAATAACCCAGCATAATGTCATCGTGATGAGGCGCGGTGTGCAAAATTGTTTCGCCTTCAAGTAATTCCAGACCCTTGTTAAATCTTTTCTCAACTTCGTTTCTGACCAACTCATTCAACTGTTTCGGCGATTTGCGGGTTCGTTTCAATACAAGCGACGTAAATTTATTCGATTCGTAATCCCGTTTATTCAAATCCATCACTTGTTTTTGTTTTTCTTTTGCAAGATTGATTACCGCCCTTTCAATTGAAGCTTGCGAAAGAGGTTTTTCCGCTTTCATATCAACGAACCGCCGTTCGGTTAACCTTAGCGAGGCCCCGTTGGTTAAATAAAAACGTGCATTCTTCAATTTTTGCAAAACGGTAGCCGGATATTCGTTTGAAGGGGAATTTTCAATCGAATCCCTTACGATATTAGCTTTCGCTTCACCAGCTGCAATAATTATTGCGGTTGCATCTTTATTATACGTAATTGTGTTCAAACCGATTGTAATAACCAATCTGTTCCGGGCAACTTCAATTCCGCCCAAATCCGTAGCCGAAGCGGCTTGTGTTTCGTAATTGGTTTCGGTCAATCTTGTAGTTGAATAATGGTCGCTGCCCTTTACGTTAAAACCGATATGACCGTCGGGCCCAATTCCTCCCAAGAAGAATCCGATGCCGCCCATCTCACGGATTTTACTTTCATAGTTTGTACAAAACTCATCCACAATTTCAATTGTGTGTTTTTGCAACCGTTCCAATCTATTTGAAGCAAATCTGGTTCTTAAAGACAAATCGACTTTTTGACCGGGGAAAATTTCCGTAAGCGGCAGATTCTCTGCAGTACCGATTTCGTTAACGTTTATCAGCATTGCTTTTTTCGGATCGAGATTCAATCCTTGCATATAATATTTGTTGATATAATGATAAAAGCTGTTATGCTGACGCGAATCTATCGGATAAAACTCATCTATTTGCACAAAATAAAGGCTTTTCATATCGGGTTTTCTGGAAGTGTCGATTCCCACTTTACCCATTTCACTTTGTGCCTTTTTCGTATTCCATTTGTTTACGAAATAGGAAACCCACTTGATAAAATGTTCGGGCGTTTTACCCGTTGGCAATGAAATTACCCCACCTTTATTGTTCTGCGCCCACTCAATAAATCTTAGTGCCGTCAATTTACCGAGTTCGGGGAAATTGGGAACTTGAATTACCGGAATTTTTTCGGTCGGAGCGTAAATCAATTTTTTCCCGGATAAGTCAAGATAATATTTTTCAACATTCGAAATATTTTTTACATTGTAATGAGTTCTGGTTTTTGACATTTGAGAAGCCTGATTAGTTTAAAAAATTTTAAGGGTAAAATTAATATTATTTGCGGACTTAGAAAAATTTGGGATGAAACTCAAACGTTAAAATTATAATATTTAATATATACTTTTTTATAATTTAAATCCAAGCACGGCTTTGAACCGTGCTTGATTAACTTATTCCTTACATCCGGGTACTGGAGTATCCAACATTGTTTTAAGACCCGGAGTCATTTTATCTATTACATTCAATGCGTTCAATGTTATCGCACTTGTAGCTACATCGCCGTTTACACCACCGTTTATAACCGATTTTATATTTGGAACCCCTTTGATTTCAACGGCATCGAGAGGCTCTTTTTCCGCAATTGATGCACGGAAATGCAATCTGATTACTTCTTTTTCATCCACATAACCCTTTCCGGTCTGTTCTACACCGCACACCATTCCTTTTTCCACAACTGTAAAGCCGTTTGTTAGTTTTTGTTTTGCGATTACAGGTTTAATAGTTTCCGTCACTTTATCCAATTTCCAATTCATGCATGCCGCAATCATATCAATCGATTCCGGCAAACCGACATGGCGGATTATTCCGTTTCTTACTTTTTCATTAAATTCTTTTCTCGTCAATCCAACCCCGATTTTCTTTTGGAACGGAATTCTTCTGAATGATGCATTTTGGTACCTTAATACTTTAATTTTTTCAACCTTAAAATTTATAGAAGTCAGCGCGCAAGGAAGATAATCCATCATAAAGCCGGGATTTACTCCCGTAGCCAAACACACAACTCTGTGCTTTTTACAAATTTCATCCAGCTTTTTTGCAATTGCTTTATGTCTTTTCCATGGATACGAAAGTTCCTCGCAAGTGGTAACAATATTAATTCCAAATTTGGCAATCGCTTCCACTTGCTTTGCAATGGCTTTTGCGCTTGAAACAGTGGTAAGAACGGCAACATCAATTTTCTTTTTCCCCACCGCTTTTGCCAAATTGTTCCGGATTTTCACACCCAGCTTTTCCACCTCACATACTTCACCAAGATCTTTCCCTTCAAGATTTTCGTTCAAATCAACTGCCGCAACAAATTTCAAATTGGATTTACGGGTTCCGAGCTTTACTATTTTTTTACCCAAAGGACCAACACCGACTTGTAAAATTTTAATCATCTTTAGACCTCCCCCGTTGATAAGAAAATCAAACGTTATGGTAAATATAATACCGTTATGAAAATTCACAAATTTTTAATTACCGAAAGAACCCGTTTTATACCAAACACCAAGAAAAACAAAAACAACCGAAATTACCGTCATTACAATGATATGAATTGTCAACGGCTTCAGATTATGTTCACTGACATTTTTAAATCCTGACACCTTGGCACGGAACACTAATACGGCAGTAATAATAAGTAGCGTTAGTTTGGTTACCACCAAATGTGAAACGGGAACTTTAAATGAAAACCATTCGGAAAAATGTGGCATATAATGAAAAGCCAGAAATATTCCCGTCAGAAATTGCAAAACCAAGGCGGTAATTCCTATTTTCCAAAACGATGCTTCAAAATTTTTTAACATCGCCAATGACTTGTTTTTAATAGCTTTGGGCAAAACGGCAAGACTAAGAATCAAATGTCCTCCCGTCCATATTGTTGCCGCAAGAATATGAATAAGTACAATGTATTTATACATTACAAACTCCTTTCATATTTAATATTTTGAGTAGTATAGTTAGTATTTATGAAATCCAGCCGGTTAAACGCTTGTGAATTTACCAAAAATTTTGACTAAACCACAAGGATTTCAAATCTTTTTAAGAAGGGGAGGATAATGTTAATCAAATAAAAAAATAAGAAAAGGAAGGGTGCTTTTATTTTGCACCCGACAAATAAGGAACATATTCCTGATCACTATGCATAATGTGAACTACAATCCAATTTGATAAGAAACTTAACAAATCGGTGTAAACTTCTTTTGAATTGTAGGAACATTTTGATTGTAAATTTTGCAGTTTTTTGACAAACTTTTCATGTTGTTTTTTGTGAGCTTCGAGATCGGGGTAACCGTTTTCTTCCATATATTTTTCTTCAGAAGAGAAATGATATTTTGTGTAATCGATTAATTCCATAAAAACGCTGCGAACATCTTCCCGCTTGAAATCATTTTTCCATGCATCGTTCAAGCGGTTGATTAATTCGATTAACTTTTTGTGTTGAGCGTCAATTTCGTCAACATTAACGCTTAATTTGTCAGACCATTCCAGAAGTGCCATTGTATTTCTCCGTATTTTGAACTGTTTTGCTTGTGTTAATGATTATCGAACGCCCGGTATAAAATTTTAAGACCTAAACTCATTTTTTTTAATAAATTTTAAATTCGAACCGGATTGGAAATACGGCAAGCGGTTTTTTTATATATTAAACTCAGTCAATAATATTTTTTTTCAAATCTCAAGGGAAATTAAAAATGAGAACCGTTTTTGTTTTGTATTTACTCTTAATTTTTAACTTACAAAGTTTTGCACAAACAAATAAAATCCACCATAACATTGAAGCTAAAGTTTATCCTGGCAAATCTTATATTGAAGCAACGGATGAAATAACCGTTCCAAAACACCTGGCACAAAAAACCATAAAATTTAAATTACATGCAAATTTAAAACCGCGTCTCAAAACAAAAGGCATAAGGCTAATTATAACAGGCGTTAACGTGCCTGCAAAAGATGTGGGAATGGACAGAGACGATGCAGCAGGCAAAAACAAATTACTTTTAAACGAATACGAGTTGTTATTGAAAGATAAATTCGAAGGGGATGTGACTTTTAAATTGGTTTACAAGGGCAATATTCATTCCCCCGTAAAACAAAGTGTTGAAAATTATCAACGCGGATTCAGCGAATCACCCGGCATAATTGACACAATGGGAATTTATTTGGCCGGATCCACATATTGGGTGCCGCAATTTACCGGACAGTTGATTACCTTTAAACTTAAAACAATACTTCCCGCAAATTGGAAAAGCGTATCACAAGGCAAGCGTATTTCCACTTCGGATGAAAACGGAGCACACATCGATATTTGGGATTCGCCCGAACCGCAAGAAGAAGTTTTTCTAATCGGCGGGAAGTTTACGGAATATCAATATCCCGTTGGAAACGTGATGGCAATGGCTTTCTTACGCACTCCCGATGAGGCTTTGGCGAACAAATACCTGGAAACCACAGCACAATATTTGGAAATGTATCGCCAGTTGGTTGGACCTTACCCGTATTGGAAATTTGCATTGGTGGAAAACTTTTGGGAAACCGGATACGGTATGCCTTCGTTTACTTTGTTGGGAGAAAAAATCATACGTTTTCCGTTTATTCTTCATTCTTCTTATCCTCACGAACTTCTTCACAATTGGTGGGGCAACAGTGTTTACGTGGATTTTTCAACCGGAAACTGGTGCGAGGGCTTAACCGCTTATATGGCGGATCATTTGATAAAAGAACAACGCGGACAAGGTGTGGAATACCGCAGATCGACGTTGCAAAAGTTTACCGATTACGTCAACGCAAAAAACGATTTCCCACTTAGTAAATTCCGCTCCCGCTACAATGCATCGAGCGAAGCAATCGGTTACGGCAAATCTTTGATGATGTGGCATATGCTCAGAATGAAAGTTGGTGACGACAATTTTATCAAAAGTCTTCAACATTTTTACAGAAACAATAAATTTAAATTTGCCTCTTTCAACGACATTCGTCAATCTTTTGAAGAAGTGACCGGCGAAAATTTTAAATGGTTTTTCGATCAATGGGTGAATAGAAAAGGTGCACCGCAACTAAAACTGGGCAATATCAAAGTTAAACCGGTTCGTGATTTTTATGATATTTCTATTGAGTTAAATCAAACACAAAAAGAAGAGCCGTTTACAATAGATGTGCCGGTTGTTATCCTTACCAATAACGGTACATATTCCGAAACTTTGACAATGCGGAATAAAAGCGAAAAATTCAGTGTAAATGTGAAATCGAAACCTCTGCAAATTTATATCGATCCGCAATACGATGTATTCAGAAAAGTCGACCCGAATGAAGTTCCGCCTGCACTTTCAAGTGCATTCGGTGCCGGAAAATCATTAATCGTTCTGCCCTCCGCCCAACAAAATCAGGCACTTTACCAAAAATTTACTGCGAGCTGGACAAAAAATAAAGAGGATAAATTCGAAATTGTTAACGATAACGAAGTGGACAAACTTCCTACAGAAAAGACCGTTTGGATTTTAGGATTTGAAAATAAATTCCGTCCGGAATTTTCCGCTTTAATGAAAAAATACAACTCATCTCTCAGCAACGATTTTTTTCAATCCGGAAAAAAGAAAATAGCAAAAGACGGCAACTCGGTAATTATTTCCGTCCGGAATCCCGTTAAACCGAAAGAAGTATTTGTGTTTCTGGCAATCGGGAATGAAAATGCAATTCCGGGATTGGTCAGGAAACTGCCACATTACGGCAAATACAGCTATTTGGCATTTGAAGGGGATGAACCTACCAACATTGCTAAAGGACAATGGGATGTAATTAACTCCCCTTTGGTAAAAACTCTCGATCCAAGTGCACGGAACCTTAAACCCCGGTTCAAAAAAAGAAAAGCGCTTGCAACTCTGGCTCCCGCTTTTTCGGCGAAAAGAATGATGAAACATGTTGAATATTTAGCTTCAAGAAAAATGAAAGGGCGTGGACTCGGAACAAAGGAATTGGAAGAAGCTGCCGGCTATATTGCAGAACAATTCAAGCAAGCCGGTTTAATTCCGGCCGGCGATGACAAAAGCTATTTCCAAAACTTTATTCATAAATTTAAAGACAAAGGAAAGATAAAAATAAAAAATATCATCGGGATTATTCCCGGAAACGACCCGGAATTAAAAAACACATACGTTGTGGTTTCAGCACATTACGATCACCTCGGTTTAGGTTGGCCCGACGTAAGAAAAGGAAACAAAGGCAAAATTCATTTCGGTGCAGATGATAATGCCAGCGGCGTTGCCGTTTTGCTTGAACTTGCAAAAGCAATGGGCAAAACCTCCAAACCGAAACGGACAATTGTTTTTGCTGCGTTTTCCGCTGAAGAAGCAGGCCTGCTCGGTTCAAAATATTTTGTAAAGCATTTTCCTGCAACACCCGATAACACCATAGCAAATATAAATTTGGATACCGTGGGAAGACTTGAAGGCAAAAAAATACTTATTCTGAACGGCAATACCGCCCGCGAATGGAAATTTATTTTCATGGGAACGGATTTCGTTACAGGCATAGAAACAGATTTGGTTTCACAACAGCTCGACGCAAGCGATCAAGTTTCTTTTATTAGAAACGGTATACCCGCAGTACAGTTTTTCAGCGGTCCCAATGCCGATTATCACCGCCCAACAGATACTGCAGATAAAATTGATGCCGACGGAATGGTTAAAGTTGCTACCGTTGCAAAAGAAGTAATCAATTATTTGGCAGACAGAAAAGAACTGCTGAACTTCCGCGGTGAAAAGAAAACAGCTAACAAACAAAAACAAAGTGGCGACCGCATCAAAACGGTAAGACGGGCAAGTACCGGCACCATTCCCGATTTTGCATACAACGGTAAAGGAGTTAAAATCGGCGGAACCGTTCCGGATTCCCCCGCAGAAAAAGCCGGTTTGAAAAAAGGCGACGTGATTAAAAAATTCGACGGGGAAGAAGTGAATAATTTACGCGATTATTCCAATTTGTTGAAACAACACAAACCCGGCGATAAAGTTGTTATCACAATCGATAGAAACGGAAAAACCGTTAAAGTGGAATTAACTTTGGGGGAACGGTAACGTTAATTTAGAATAACAAACTTCTTCAAATATGTTTTGGTTTTCGTATTAATTTTTATGAAATAAATCCCGTTTGCAAAATCCTTAACGTTTACAGCACTTTGCGGACGGGATGATTTTTTTATTATTTGTCCGATTGAATTGTAAATTTCCCAACTGAATTTTTCTTCTGCAGGAATTGTAATTTTTAATAATCCGTGTACTGGGTTAGGTCCAACAAACACACTATTCCGCTTGCCTCCGGTATCTTTTACCGATGTTATTCCGGTGGCAGAAAAACATAACACTTTATGAATATTCAAATCAAAAGAGCAAGTGATTTTATTTCCCGAAATTTCACTGAATTCCAATTCGCTTCCGGTACCAAGAAAATCAATTTGTAGAGCCGATTTTATTTTCATATCCCGGGGAATTTGAAGTGTAAGTGAAATATTGCTTTGCTGTTGGGGAACGAAACCGCCTTGTGTTAAACCCGAAT
This sequence comes from Melioribacteraceae bacterium, assembly GCA_026983955.1. GTDB lineage: Bacteria > Bacteroidota > Ignavibacteria > Ignavibacteriales > Melioribacteraceae > BMS3ABIN04. Next base: position 37,294 of record JALSTB010000043.1, on the reverse strand, counting down.
AGTTGTTCACTGCTACCAAAATGGAATCACCTTTTCTGAACAAATTAAAAATCACTTCTTCCGGAGCATTCGTAGATATTAAATTATTAATATTTAATTTATTCCACAATTCATTCAAAAAAGTTTGCCTGTTGGTTTCCGCGGCGGCCGGATTGGTGTATGTTTCCTCCACTTGCGGATTTGCAGCGACATAAAATTCATTGCCAAAAATACTTAGCGTAGAAACCGCAACTCCGTTACCGTAAGAATTTAAATTGTAAACTCCGTAATCGGGTTCGGCACCGAAAACATCAATCAAACCGTAACCTCCCCTTTCGCTTCCGTCTTCATACAAATAAGAAGTAAATCCCGTTGAAATAATTTTACCACCGGCATTCACATAAGAGCGGATTTTATCCAAACTGGAATCACTTAATGCCGTTACATTGGGTAGAATCAGTGCATCGTAGTTTGATGCTTCATCAAGCATATCGACAGGAAGGATTTCAAACGGAATATGGGATTCGAACAACATCATTGCAATACCTTTCAATTCTTCGGCAAACGCTTCGGGATTATTCCCGTAATATGATAAAGCGAATGGTGAATAGATAACCGCCGTATTGGCATAAGGTTTTATGTTTCCGTTGTAGTAAAATTCTTCGTGAGTTTTAATCCAGTTAAAAATATCTTTCCGCCATTGCAAACCAACTGTGGAAACCATCATAGGATAATTCACTTCGTAAAAATTACAATGAGTAAACAGATTGGTTGCCGCCCGCAGTTTGGAATGTTCAACCGATTGAGAATAATTCAATATCCACGATGCCCTTTTTCTGTCAATTCCTCTGTGAATTTTTTCAACGGTTGCATCGTACAACCATGAAAAATAATGGTAATCATCCGGTTTAATAGGATAAAACTCGTGAGCAATACCATCGTTATAATTATTTACTCTACTAAGAAAAGATTCGAAACCGTCTTGCGGTTCGAAACGTCCGACGGGATTCCATGCTTCGTTGAAAAGAACAAAATCCGGATTGACCGCCCGGGCTGAATTCTTACAACTGGAAATAAATTTACCCATCGATTGATAACGCCAATCGATGAACTTTCTCCAAAGCGGATTAGACCAATCTTCATTGCTTGGAATAGGCGAGCCGGAAAAATTCTGAAAAGCCGTTTGGCAATCGGAGCAATGGCACGGCCATTCCCCATCCCAGTTATTTCCGAAATAATGAAAGAAGAACGGCACATCCCACCATACTCCGTCCAGCCCGGTTGCCGCAATTTTTGCAAAATTGTTAATCCATATTTGCCTGTAAACGGGGTCGTTAGGACAAAGGAAAACATCTTCGGACGTAGAATCAATCCAAAATGCTACGGCTCCGTAAAACACCGCAGGATTACCGCTGATACCGACTTGCAACCATTCGGGATGTTCGGTATAAACGCTTGTTTTACCGGAATCGATAATTCCGTTTTTATCCAAATCCACATCCGTAGTTTGCTTTTCGAGTGGTGCAATGTACATTATTGCTTTCATCCCCGGATAATTAGTGTGCACGTAATTTGCAATATCCGAAATGTAAAGGGAATCTTCCGTTGTCCACTCATATAAATAGCCTGAAATCCGCGCCCAAAAAAGCATTACCGAAACGCCTTCGTCATGTAGCCTGTCAATTTTTTGGTGAATTTCATCAGTTGACATATCATAATAAATATCCGCACCCGCTAACCTTGCGGTTTTAGTCCACGCAGTGCCGGCAACCGGTTGAGGATAAATTTTCACAACCGACAATACAAGCAATAACAAAGAAATAATTTTCATTTTTTCCTCGAAAAGGTGGGAAAAATTTTCCGGAAATATAATTTATTTGAAATGTTCTAAATTTAATTATTTGATATTTATAATCCTAAATTTTATTTCCCAGTACGGAGTTTACAAAATCCCTTAACAATTGCATTTGGGAAAGTGCTTTTCTTCTGCCGTTATAAATTATAGTGAAAACCAAGGCAATAAGAACCACGGCGAACGCTATTACGGTTAATGCAACCGAGTAATCGTGCCCTAAAGTCATTAACGAAAAAAGCCACATCAACGAAAGCACAATTGTTGTACCCGCACCGAAAAAGATGAACATCGTTAATGTATAAGTGGAAGGATTTGGACCAATGTTCTCAAAGATTTTTGTTTTGGTCTTATCATCGGTACATTCTTCCACCGAGATTGTCATTTGAGGAGACCACCATTGGTGTTGTTCGGGTGGAATTTTAAGAAATACTTTTTCGTTTACCACATGACCGTAAACCGGATTGTTTTTATCTGCCAATTTGTTTTTGAAAGCTGTTAATATTCCCTCCGGCGAGCCGCTTATTTCATACCGTTTTTTTAGTTTTATTCCAAAATTATCACTTTGCATGGATTATGTTCTATAATGAAAAATGTTCGATTTCGTATGGGGGAAAAAATACAAAATATCCTTTTATAACAAAAGCGGGGAGAAAAAATAAAATTCTCCCCTTTTCCGGTTGGAAACTATGCAATGTTAGTTTGAAAACGGATTTTAATTTTCGTTATCAATTTCTCAACATCTTCAACCTTCATATTTTGTACTTCGGCAATTTCTTCAATCGTCAGGTTACCGAAGGCATAAAGGTCCAACACAGCTTGACTTAACTCGCTCAGTTCGGAGTAAAGCTGACCAAGTGCTTTCCGTTTTTCCATATCGTCCGGTATTTCTTTCCCTTCCAGTTCTAGGGATTTAATCAAATCTTCTTCCTGGCTTTTTTCCAAAATAATTAAATTAGGTTCGAACTCTTCTTGTTTATACGAAATGTCTTCCAATTCGTCCATCATTACAAAGTCGCCGTCGGCGTCAACGGTGAATTCTTCTTCAAGTGTTTTCAATTCGTTTTTAAGAAGTTCATCGATATCAATTTTCCGTGTTCTCCAGTCCTCCGTTTTTAATTTTTCCTTTAGCAACTCATTTGTTAAAGTGAACAATTTTAATTTCAAAGCCCCGGCGTCTTTATCCGTATCCCCGAATTCATTAAAGACTTTCAGATAAATTTCGTCCAAAATATCATCAGGTGTGTACATTCCTTTAGGTATTTTTTTCTTTGCTTCCGCCACTTTCAACTTTGTTCTGATATACTTTCTCAAAGAGGGAATAAACTTTGATAACACTTTTCCGAATTCTTTAATATTGTTTGTGCTTTTGTATTCGGTTAATTCTGCAATTTCATTCTTCATCCCGTTCATTTTCACCTCTCTTTATTTCACTCAAATTCTTCCGTGCATTTATAATCTGAAATTGCTAATTTGTTCCCAAACATTTTCTTCGCAAGTTTTATCCCGTGCAAATTAAATCAAGAGGTAGCATTATGCATCAATCCAAAACAACAATACTGGTTTTATCCCTTATTTTAATTATCATTCCATTCACTCTTTTTGCTCAAAACGGAACTTGTGAATATCTCGATTTCAAAACACCCGGTGAATACCAGGCTGCTGGCATTCAGATGATTCAACTTAAAGAAGGATATAAAGTCTGGACGAAACGGTTCGGTAACAGTCCGATGAAAGTACTACTGCTGCACGGAGGACCGGCGTTTACGCACGAATATATGGAATGCTTCGAAAGTTTCTTCCCGAAGGCAAATATTGAATTTTACGAGTACGATCAATTGGGTTCTTACTATTCCGACCAACCCGATAACGACAGCCTTTGGGTTCTCGACAGATTTGTAGAAGAAGTTGAGCAAGTAAGAAAAGCTTTGGGACTGAATAAAGATAATTTTTTCTTGCTCGGCAATTCATGGGGCGGATTGCTTGCGATGGAATATGCTGTAAAATATCAAGAAAACTTAAAAGGTTTGATTATTTGCAACATGACATCCAGTTTCGATAAATACGTAGTTTACAATACCAAATTAAGAAACCAATTAAGGCCTTCACTTCTCGATACCTTATCTTATTACGAAAAACGGAAAGACTTTCATAATCCGGTTTACCAGGATTTGGTTTTTAAAGAATATTACACACGCCATATTCTACGCATGCCTGTGGATAAATGGCCGGAACCGGTTATGCGAAGTTTTAAACACATGAATCCACACGTTTACGAATTTATGCAAGGACCAAGTGAATTTGTACCCGGCGGAAATTTGAAGGGATGGACAATTACCGACAGATTACCGCAGATCAAAGTGCCCACCCTCTCGGTTGGCGCCAAGTACGATACTATGAATCCCGAAGATATGAAAGAGATAGCCGAACTTGTACAAAACGGCAGGTATTTGTATTGCCCCAACGGCAGTCATATGGCAATGTGGGATGACCAGGAATTTTTTATGAACGGCGTGATTAAATTTATTAAAGATGTACACTACGGAAGATTCAACAAAGAAAAATAAATCAGAACCAATCGGGCATTACAATATCGAGTAAACGCCTAAGCATATCTTTGTTATGATTTTCAATTTCACTCTTCCGTGGAATTTGCTTGTAGGATGGATTTGGGTCGTGAAACGTTTCTTTAATTTTCACACCCAATCTTTCCTCCCATTTTTTCAACCATGTTTCAGGTAATTTCTCTTCAATATTTGAATTTACTAATATAAAAAATAAAAGTGACCATATTCTTGCCGTTGCTTCAAAAGAATAACCTCCACCGAAAGTAAAAAGAACTCTTCCGTTGGCATAGGCATCCGCCTTTTGGATAACGGCTTTAAAAATCCGTTCATAATCTTGTGTGGTCAGCAATAAATCGGCAAGCGGATCGGAGAAATGAGCATCGGCACCGGCTTGAACAATCAATGCATCCGGACGGTAATACCCGAGCGCCGATTCCAATAATTCATCTAAAATACCGATATATGATTCCCCTTCGGTAAAAGGTTCGAAAGGTAAATTCAGTTTAAGGGATTTTCCCATTCCTTTTCCCGATTCGTAAATCCAACCTGTTCCAGGGAAAAGATATTCACCCGATTCATGTAAAGACAAAGTCATTACTTTATCATCTTCATAAAAAATATTTTGCACTCCGTCACCATGGTGAACATCTATATCGAGGTAAGCTACATGCCAACCGTTTTCCGTCATGTGTTTAATTGCCAAAGCCAAATCATTGTAGAGGCAAAATCCGGAAGCCAAATTTCTTTGAGCATGATGAAACCCCCCGCCCATTTGCAGGACTTTTTTGTATTTGTTTTCCAAAAGTAGCCGGGCGCCGAGCAAAGTTCCGCCGCAGATATATCTTGCCGCTTCCGCCATTCCTTTTTTTACCGGATTATCGGCTGTGCCCAATCCGTATTTTTCAAATCTCGTATCTGTTTCTCCCCTTCCGGCTTTTTCAACAACTTCAATATATTCAGGCTCATGAATCACTTCAAGCTGTTGCGGTGTTACAACTTCCGGAGTTTCAACTTCCGGCTCAATACCAAATTCATGCAGCAAATCCATTACCATTTCAATACGGACCGGACTGAACGGATGTTGGTCGCCTAAATCATACTCCAAGTATTTCGGGTGATAAATTATTCCGCACATGACATTTGAGGAGGCCAAATAATTTCAAATCCCGCATTGCAAAGACCTTGCGCAATGCCACGAATATCGATGGTACTTATTCTTAACACAATTCTTATTCTTCCGTTTATTGCCGGGTACGTTAATATCGAATGAATATTGACTCTTTTTTCGGCTAGATGTTGTGCAAGTTTTGCCAATTTACCTGGCTTATCCGGCAAACTTATTTCCAATCTTCCCGAAGGGCGGTGAATACCGGTAAGCATTAACAAAGCATCCAGCATATCGGTTACCGTAACAATTCCGATGAGCTTATTGTTTTCCAAAACGGGCAGGCAACCGATTTTATTTTCCCTCATAATTTTCGTAGCAATATCCACCGGATCGAGAGGATGAATTGTTTTTACATCCTTCTTCATAACTTTCCCTACTTCGTCCTCCGGTTGAAACGGTTCTTCGGAAAGTTTGCTGGTTGCGCTTCGTAAATCCCGGTCGGTTATAATTCCCACCAATTTACCGTTTTCAATTACCGGTAAATGACGGATATTTTTTTCATGCATCAGTTTATAAGCCGCAAATAATTTTGTGTCCGGAGAAATTGTTACGGGCTCACGGTGCATAATTTCATTAATTAACATTTTTCCCCCTAAATTAATACGATGGTCTTTTAATACCCGAAGATTTTAGCTTCATTGAAATTTCATACAATACCAAATTTCCATCTTTTTCATTCAATTTTAATTTCAAACACCATAACCATGGAATTTCTTCGATAAGCTGCGATATTTTTCCGAGCACTTCTTTAATTAAAGTGGTATTATTAATATTGATACTTTTTAATATTTCATCAATATCACGGTCGGTTAAAGGCGTAATTCGCAAAACCGATTTGGATTCTTTTTTACATTCGATTAAGGGTCCGAACAACGGATCGGTTTTTACTGAAATTTCCAATTCATTAGTTTCAATTGCGGGAACATCCGAAAATTCTATTCCGTAATAACGGAGAATCTGCAGAGCACCGGATTTTTCAACCTCAAACACTTCTTCGTTCGTTAAATAATTTTTAATCAAACTTTGAACCAATTTTCTGCTCTCATCGGCGTTTACGTTTTCATACCAAACTATTTCGCCGTGCGGACTGTTTTTAAATTCAACATACTTCACAATTTTACCCAATGCTTTGGGAGCTGCTTCGGGAAAACGGAAAGCGGGAAACATTCTCTGTTCTTCATCTTCTTCGATTAAAGATACGGAACCGACTTCACCCATTAAACAAAGCAACACCGGTTTACGTATACCCGTTTGCTCTTCTGCTTCTTTCACTCCCAATCTTATTGCTTGTGCGAATGGTTGTGTAGTACAATTTCCCACACATGCATAACCGATTAACAAGGCATCTACGTCATCGTTCGTAAGAGCTTTTTTCACCGAATCGCGATAATGCCCTGGTGACGTAAAAGCACCCAAGTTCACCAAGCCCGGTCCTTTTATTTCCAATCCGTTAGCCTCGCATGCATCCGCAAATATGGTAGCCATTCCTGCGGAATTTGCAATAATACTCACTTTGTTTCCTTTAGGCAACGGTTGATGAGCAAGAACGAGCGCTACATCGAAAAGGTCTTCCAATGTTTCGGCTAAAATTATACCCGTCTGCTGAAACAGAGCTTCCACTTCAACCTTGCCTGCTCCGGGAATTCCGCTTCTTTGTTCGGTTGCTTTTTTACCTTCACGGCTCCTTCCGCTTTTCACACAAAGAATCGGCTTTTTGTACGACATACGTCTTGCAATTCGAACAAACCGCCGCGGGTTTTTGAATGTTTCCAGATACATTATTGCCATTTTGGTATCGGGATCCTCTTCCCAAAATTGTAATAAATCGTTTCCCGTTACATCCGCCCTGTTTCCGGCGGAAACAAAATATGTGAAACCCAATCCGTTCTCGGTTGCATATTCGAGTATAACCAAACCCAATGCGGCCGAATGTGAAAAAAATCCTGCCGGACCCCGGTTTGCCATCAACGGGGCAAGACTTGCATTCAACAAAATCTGTGGGCTGGTATTCATCACCCCAAGGCAACTGGGACCGATTAATCTTACACCGTTGGCTTGAATTAAATCGACTAATTTTTGTTGCCTGATTTTACCTTCTTCACCGGCTTCTGCAAAACCTGCCGAGACAATAACAAATCCTTTTGCACCAGCTTTAATTGCTTCTTCCACGGCGCCAAGTACTTTTTCAGCCGGTAATGAAACAACCGCCAAATCGATTTTTTCCGGCAATTCGGAAATTTTGGAATATGCTTTTACTCCGCTAATCGAAACGGCTTCCGGATTGACGGGATAAAGGGTTCCGGTAAATCCTCCATTTAAAATATTTTTGAAAATTATATTTCCAATCGAGTCGGGGTCCCTCGAAGCACCGATTACGGCAACTGTTTCCGGATTGAGAATGGGAGATAAAGAATTTGCCACTGCTATTCTTTCCCGCAGTTCCGCTTTTTTCCAAAGAGCAGCTGCGCTCCCCACAGGCAATTCGATATGAATTGTATCGGAATTCCATACTTGGTGAACAGTGAAACCGGAATTTTTGAACACATTTATCATTGGCTGGTTGTCGGGTAAAACCTCCGCTTCCAGTTCAATTATGCCGTTTGCCGCTGCAAGTCCGGCCAACCTTTCCAGCAACAAAGTGCTAATTCCTTTGCCTTGATATTCATCTTCAATAAGAAAAGCAACCTCGGCCGAACGACCGTTGCCTGTGGCGGTATAATTTCCAACGCCAACCACTTTGGCATTTTCTCCTTCACCCGTAATTGCAAGCAAGCATCCGGAATCTTTAAAATCCCCACTGCACAAATCGTTAATCAACTTATCGGAAACCTCCGATACAGCTGCCATAAAGCGCATGTGCAAACTTTCGCGTGAAACACGTTTCATGAAAGATTTAATTAGCTGAAAATCTTCGACGGTAGCGGGTTTAAGCAAAATCCCTTGTCCGTTTTTCAGTAGAACATGTTCTTTGTAATCCAAACCTTCCGTAATAATGCGAAACATAATTACCCTGCGGTTAGGTGTGGAAAATTCCGTTATTTAAAATTAAAATTAATTTACTAAAATGCTTCTCCTATTCCCAGTTGAATTGAAGTTGTATTCCAAAAACCTCTGTAATCATTTATTCTTTGCCAAAACGGTCGCCTGTCGAACGGATCGTATGCTTTTACACCAAGATCGATTCTAATTGGCGCAAAACTGGAATAATAACGGAACCCGAAGCCAACGCCAACAGCAAGCCCGTCAAATCTGAATTCTTTATAACTGTTCCACGTGTTTCCAATATCAACAAACAGAACACCACCGAAGTTATCATATATGCGGTTTCTTGTCTCGATTGAGCTTTCGAATAAAAAGAAACCGCCCGGAGTAATTCCCTTTAGCAAAACGCTTTCCAATTCTTCTTTTGTTATGTTGGTCGGTAATTGATTGATAGTTGTAAGCGGCGGCGTCAAATCGTTGGTTTTCCAAGCTCTAACGGAATTACTGCCTCCGGCTATGAATCTTTCGTTAAGCGGAATACCGAATTTATCACCGCGGTAAGTGTGAATAAAACCCGTTTTTATTTTAACCCCGAAAGCATTTTTATCGCTGTTATAAACCGGCAGGTAAAAAGAGGTTGTAAGCAATGCTTTGTAGTAAAGCGGTGCATTCATATTATATCCGCCTAACTTACTTGCCAGATACGAAAGTGAATTACCGTCTTCAAGTTCCAGTGCCAAACTGTATCCGCGGGTTGGGAAAACATATTTGTCGGTCTTGTTTGCACCAAGGTGAATACCGAGTAAAACGTTTGTACTTTTACTTGTGAGCGGATTGATAATTAAAGTATCGGTGAAAAGTGAAAATACTTTTCTAATATATCCGGTTTGAAAAATATATTCCGATGCCTGAATATTCAGGTAACCGGAAAGTGAAGTAAGGTAAGTATATTTAGGCAATTCGAAATTCAGACTGAGCTGCGCACCAATTAATCTGGTGTTATATTGATTCTGCTTTTTTTGAAGAGTATAGTAATTTTCCAGTTTGGTATAAACCGGCTTTCCGAAAATGAAAGGTTGTTCAAGTCCCAAACGGAAATCAACATAACCGTAAACATTATTTTCACTCAGTGAGGGATTGGAAATAAAATCGGCAATATTTTGTGCCGCCGAAGAAATGCGGGTAGTAAATTTTCTGGCTCCACCAAAAAAATTTTTTTTCATAAAGCTTAGGCTGAATCCGAATTTAAATGTATTTTCTTCATTAATCAAAATCAGTTCGGGCGACAGTTCGTGAAGAAGTCCAACATCCGCTGCAATTTTTATTGGCACAAAATGATCGACGGTATCGCTTACCACTCCACTCACCAATGCGGAGGTGAATAAATTTGTCCGGTATAAACGTATTTGCGCTTTTTTCAAATCGTATAAACTGTAATAGTTACCCGGTTTCAAATCCGCTATTTCATTTATCAAATCGTCTTTCACCAAATCTTTACCGTCGCCTGTTCGCTCGATTGAAATTTTATTTATCTTGTAACGGCCTCCGGGAGTAAACTCAAGCTTTACATCCGTAATGTTGTTCATTGTATCGATATCCACAACGGGAAGCAGCGATTTTGCAAGCATATATCCGTGATCGTACAGAAAATTTAAAATGAAATTCCGGTTATCTTCCACCAGGCGGTCGGAATAAAAAGAATTCGAATCCAATGTAATATCGGATAAAATCATTTCGTTAAATTCCGCCGGAATTGCCTCCAAGCCTTTTATTTCAACATTACGTATTGTAAACCGGGGACCTGCATTTATATTATACGTTAAATAGGCTTCGTAAACACTGTCGATTAAAACATAACCGGATTTTATTTTGGCTTTAAAATATCCGTGGGACATATAAAATTGCCGCAACGCTTCAATATCGTCCGGAATCAAAAGCGAATCGAAAAAGACGGTATTGGTCTCGAAGGTGGTTATACTTTTAATTGCTTTCGAAAACCAGCCCGGTGATTCTTGTGAAGAAATAACGGTTTCCAATTCGGATGAAGAAAAAACCGGATCGCCGGTAAATTCTATACTGACCAATTCATACTGCTGTTGAGCAAACAAGCTTCCCGAAAACCCAATGATGGAAATAATTAAAACATAGAACGAATTTTTATTAATTTTCAATATTTTAATTAATAATTTTAACATTATTTCCTATTTGCATAACGGAAAACAACTCATCCATTCCCTCATTACTTATTGCGATTGAACCGTTGGTCCAATTAAAAACAAAGGGAAGGTTTTTCAAAACAATATTAAATTTCCCCAAGCCGTGAATGCTGATGTTTCCACCTAATTGGGTATTGAAAGGCGGGCAACCACCTTGCTCTTGTGCCCGCTTGATTTCATTAAACTCCGTTTTATTTATTATTCCTTTTTTCAAGCCTTCTGCGGCATCTTTTACCGTAGGGTAATTTAACGTCAATTTTTTATAATATTTTGTGCTGTCGGTTTTATCACATATTTTAAATTCACCTACCGGTGTAACAAAATCATCCGGTGAAGTTTTAATACTGCTTCTGTTTTTGCCGAATGCCGCCCGGTATTTTTTAATTTGTATATTGCCGGAATATAACTCGACTAAATAATTTTTTCTGTCAACAATTAAGTAGGGATTATCAATTCGTTGAATTCCCTTCAGCCTCATCGATTCTTTAAGGGTTATTTCGTTAAGATTTAAAATAATACCGTAAATTAACGTTCCCGCAAAAAATAAGATTATGCTTAACGAAATATAGATGACATTTCTTAACATTTAACGAATATACGGAAAATAATTTTATAACCGGTACAAAGATATCAGATTTTAAGTGGAATTTAAATAAAACGGAATTTGTGCATTTTTTTTGCCCTAAATCAAGTTATTATACTTTCGTGTTTACTTGCTTCCACTACTGCTATTGCTGTCATATTAACAATATCGTTTACCGAAGCACCTCTTTGTAAAATATGAACCGGTTTTTTCATTCCCATTAAAACCGGACCTATAACGGATGCATCCGTAATTCTTTCGAATAACTTATAAGCAATATTTCCGGCATTCAAGTCGGGGAAAATCAACACGTTTGCCGCTGTTTTCAATCTTGCGAACGGAAATTCGGAATTAAGTATTTCGGTTACAACTGCAGTATCGGCTTGCATTTCCCCATCCAAAATAATATCGGGTCTTTGTTCGTTAACTATTTCAACGGCTTTCTTAACTTTAAGAGTTTCGGGATGTTTGACGCTACCGAAATTACTGAACGAAAGCATTGCCACTCTCGGTTCGATGTCGAATTCCCTTACAGTATCGGCTGTACTTATGGCGATTTTAGCAAGTTCTTCGGCAGTGGGATTGATATTAACCGTAGTATCGGCGAAGAAATAAACTTTCCGGTTTATAATAACAATGTAGAGCCCGCTGACCAACCCCAAATCTTCTTTAACGCCAATGCATTCCAGAGCAGGCCGTATGGTGTTGGGATAATTCTGGGTCAATCCCCCCAGCAATGTGTCCACATCGCCAAAACGAACCATCATAGAACCGAAATAATTAGGTTGTTTCATCAAACGTAAAGCTTCTCTGCGGGTTATTCCTTTCCTTTGTCGCAGTTGATAAAATTCATCTGCATATTTTTCCAATTTTTCATCTCTTTCCGGTTCGATAACGGTAAAAATCTTGCTATCGAATCCCAATTCCTTAATTTTATTTAGAATATTTTCCCTCTTACCCAAAAGAACCGGTTGAGCAATTTTATCGTGGACTGCAACGTCGTAAGCAGCACGAATAATTCTTTCTTCTTCACCTTCCGGGAAAACAACTTTTCTGGGATTCCGCTGAGCTTTATGGATCATTGCCCTGATCACTTCTTGCGAATACCCGAGGCGTTCTTTCAGTTGTTCTTCGTACTCAAACCAATTTTCAATTTTACGGCGGGCAACACCGGATTCGATTGCCGCTTTTGCCACGGCCGGAGCAACTTTCCAAAGTACACGCGGATCGAACGGTTTGGGAATTATATATTCCCTGCCGAAAGAAAATTCAACGTTACCATAAGCTTTAACAACCACTTCGGGTACTTTTTCTTTAGCCAAATTTGCCAAAGCTTTAACCGCTGCCATTTTCATCTCTTCGTTTATTGCTTTTGCGCGAACATCGAGTGCACCTCTGAAAATAAAGGGGAATCCGAGCACATTATTTACTTGATTCGGGTAATCACTTCTGCCGGTTGCCATTATTAAATCGTCTCTTACGGAAATTGCATCTTCGTAAGTTATTTCGGGATCGGGATTGGCAAGTGCAAAAATTATCGGATTCGGCGCCATATTTTTAACCATTTCTTTCGATACGAGATTCGGTTTCGAAAGTCCGACGAATACATCGGCGCCCATCATTGCTTCTTCGAGGGAAGCGTATTTTTTCTCGGTGGCAAATTCCGATTTGTATTTGTTTAAATCGGTACGGTCTTTGGTAATATGCCCTTTCGAATCGAACATTGCAATATTTTCTTTTTTCACACCGGCTTGAACGTAAAGTTTTGCACAAGCGATTCCGGCGGCTCCGGCACCTACAATTACCATTCGCAAATCTTCGAGTTTTTTACCTGCAATTTCCGCTGCATTAATTAACGCGGCACTCGAAATTATTGCGGTTCCGTGTTGATCGTCGTGAAAAACGGGAATGTTCATCGATTTTTTAAGTTCTTCTTCAATCTGAAAGCATTCCGGCGCTTTTATATCTTCCAGATTTATTCCACCGAAAGTAGGCTCCAGTAATTTTACGGTTTTTATAAACTCGTCCGGATCGGTTGTGTTAATTTCAATATCGAAAACGTCGATATCAGCAAATCTCTTAAAAAGCACACCTTTTCCTTCCATAACCGGTTTACCCGCTTCCGGACCTATGGAGCCAAGTCCAAGCACGGCTGTACCGTTTGAGATTACCGCAACCAAATTACCACGTGCGGTATATTTGTAAACATCGTCGGGATTTTTTTTAATTTCCAAGCAAGGCTCAGCTACGCCGGGTGTATAAGCCAAAGACAAATCGCGTGAGGTGAAAAAAGGCTTTGTTGATCTGACCTCGATTTTGCCGGGTCTGCCTTTACTGTGATACTCGAGCGCTTCTTGTTTTCTTATTTTCATTTTATAAACCTCAATTAAGATATTTTTGTCTCTTAAAAATAATCATTCTGGTATCAACAAAAAAGTTTATTGCATAAAATAATTGAGAGAAAAAGAATGAATCAGCTATGGAAATGCCGTAGTGCAGAAAGAGTTAACAAAGCAAAGGGGTAAAAGCGGAAGTCCGGATAATCAGACTTCCATTATTTCCGCTTCTTTAATTTTGACTATTTCGTCAATCCGTTTGATGTGTTTGTCGGTCAGCTCTTGAACTTCGTGTTCCAAATGTCTTCTGTCGTCTTCCGAAATTTCCTTGTTTTTTTCCGCTTTACGAATATGTTCGTTCACATCGCGTCTAACATTTCTAATTGCAATTTTTGCATCTTCACCAAATTTCTTAACAAGTTTAACCAATTCTTTCCTTCTTTCTTCGGTTAGCGGGGGAATGGGAACTTTAATGTTAGTGCCGTCGTTTGCAGGGTTCAATCCCAAATCGGCAGTAAGAATTGCCTTTTCGATTTCCTGAACAACGGATTTATCCCAAGGAGTAATAGAAAGTGTGTGGGAATCCAGCACACTTACATTTGCAACTTGATTAAGTGGAGTGGGATTTCCGTAATATTCCACTTTTATTCCGTCGAGCAATGCTGTGGTGGCTTTACCTGTGCGTATTTTGGCAATTTCGTGTTTGAATGCTTCAATCGATTTGTCCATTCTATGGTTGGCATCTTTTACAAACGGATGTTGTTGCATTTTAACCTCAAATTTGATTAACTAATTTTCCAATTCGGCTTTGTTGCTAACCGCAGTTCCGATATTTTCGCCGGCAACCAACTTTACCAAATTATCTTCTTTATTAATATTAAACACAACAATTGGCAATTCGTTTTCCCTGCATAAACTGATGGCGGTTAAATCCATTACTCTCAGATTTTTTTTCAAGACTTCGAGATATGAAATTTCTTGAATGAAAGAGGCATCGGGATTTAATTTGGGATCGGAATCGTAAACACCGTCTACTTTGGTTCCTTTAACAATTACATCGGCTTCAATCTCAACGGCTCTAAGCGAAGCTGCGGTATCGGTACTGAAATAAGGGTGCCCCGTTCCGGCGCCGAATATGACAATTCTTCCTTTTTCCAAATGCCGTATTGCCCGCCTTCTGATGTAGGGTTCGGCGATTTCTTCCATTTTTATTGCACTCATCAATCTGGTGAACATTCCGGCATTTTCACATGCGTTTTGAAGCGCAAGTGAATTTATCATTGTTGCCAGCATTCCCATCTGGTCGCCCGTTACGCGGTCTATTCCTTGTGCATTTGCATTCAATCCACGGTAAATATTGCCTCCACCGATAACAATGCCGATTTGCACACCAAGCTCGTGAATTTTTTTAATTTCCCTGGCAAAGAATTCCAGAATTTCCGGATCGATACCGAATTCTTTTTTACCTGCAAGTGCTTCGCCGCTTAGCTTGAGTAATATTCTTTTGTATTTTAGGTTTTCCGTCATAGTTAATCTCAAATATAATAAAAAAAAAGGTCTTACTTAAATAAGACCTTTTTGATAAATTATTTATTTTCGTCGCTCAAATGGAAGCGATGGAACAGCTTTATTTTAGCTTCGGTGCCGTATTGTTTGTTTAGCTCGTTCATTACATCGCCAACCGTTTTGGTATTATCTTTAATGAATGTTTGTTCTACCAGGCAATTTTCCTGGAAGAATTTTTTCAATTTACCTTCTGCAATTCTATCGAGAATTTGTTCCGGTTTACCTTCTTTTCTGGCAACTTCCCGGTAAATTTCTTTTTCCTTTTCGATAACTTCCGCCGGTACGTCTCCGGGATAAACGTACAACGGTTTCATTGCCGCAATTTGCATGGCAATGTCTTTAACGGTAGCGGCGAATTCATCTTTTTTATCGCCAATATTGTCTACACGTACCAAAACACCGAGTTTTGCTCCGTGATGAACATAATCAACTACCAATCCGTTATCGGCTTTTTCTATTACGAAGCGGGAGATTTCAATTTTTTCACCGATTTTTCCCGTTACTTCAAGAAGCAAGTCTTTAATTTTCAAACCGCCGGCTTCCAATTCCATTAATTGATTTAAATCGGCGGGACTGTGCTCAACTATAACGTTCATTACGGTATCTGCAAATTTTACGAAATCATCACTTTTAGCGACGAAATCGGTTTCACAATTTACTTCGAGCATTACGCCGGTTTGACCGTCATCCAAAATTTGGGTTTTAACGATACCTTCATTAGCCGTACGTTCGGCTCTTTTGGCTGCAACCGAAGCGCCTTTTTTCCGTAAAATTTCAATTGCCTTTTCAAAATCGCCGTCGGCTTCAACCAACGCTTTTTTACAATCCATCATTCCCGCGCCGGTTTTGTCTCTTAGCTCCTTAACTTGTTGTGCGGTTATAGCCATTTTAATCTATTCCTTATTTTCGTTATTTGTTTCCGTTTTTTCTTCTTTGTCTTCAGTCGTTTCCGCTTTTGTTTCTTCTTGCGGAGTTTCTACGCTTTTTTCCGGTTCGGCTTTTTGTTCTTGTTCCGCTTCCCCGGTTTTTTCATCTTTTTTAGCGTCAGCATCTTTTACTTTTTTCTTAACAACTTTCGGTTTGACTTTTTTCTTATCGTCTTTCGAATCAAGTTTTACTTTTCTCACTCTGGGTTTTTTGGTTTTCTTTTCTTCGGTTTCTTCTTCGGTCTCTTGTTCTTTCTTTTCCCTTTCTTTTTTTGCAGCTTCTTCGGCTTTTAATTCTTTATGTTTTTGCAATCCTTCAATTACAGCATCCGCCATTACTTTTGTTATTAGTTCAATTGTTCTAACCGCATCATCGTTTGCCGGAATTACGTAATCAATGGGATCGGGATTACAATTTGTATCCACAATTGCAAAAATCGGTATATTCAACCTTACAGCTTCTTTAACTGCAATTTCTTCCTTTTTAATATCGACTATGTAGAGTGCACCGGGCATTTTCTTTAATGTTTCAACACCTTCCAAAACTTTTTTAAGTTTTTCTTTTTCACGCAGGCGCATCAATTGTTCTTTTTTAGTCAACTGATCGAATGTTCCGTCGGTTTCCATCTTTTCGATGTTTTGCATTCTTTTAATGCTTTTGCGGATGGTAGTGAAATTCGTAAGCATTCCACCCAACCAGCGTTCGCTAACCCAGTTTTGTTCACATCTTTTGGCTTCCGAGGCAATTATTTCCTTTGCTTGTTTTTTGGTTCCAACAAAGAGAACAGTTTGACCGCTTGCAACAATTTCCCTTAATTTTTCGGCGGCAACTTCAATTGCTTTTTGGGTTTTTTTAAGATCGATTATATGAATCCCGTTCTTTTCCATGAAGATATAGGGTTTCATTTTGGGATTCCAACGGCGTGTCAAATGCCCGAAGTGTGCACCAGCTTCCAAAAGCTGCGTAAGTGTAACTTTTTCCATAACATCTCCTGTTTAACTTCTACTTTCGTCAACTTTGCCTTAAATCCCTTTTTGGGGCGGGACACAGGAGGCAAATCGGAAAGTATGTGTTTTAATAATAATTAACGAATAAAATCCGTTTGTAATTAATTTGATATAATATCGAAAATTATCTTTTCGAAAATTGGAATTTCTTTCTTGCTTTGGGTTGACCCGGTTTTTTTCTTTCCACCATTCTCGGGTCTCTTGTCAATAATCCCTCGGGTTTCAGCACTTTCCTGAAATCGGGATTGATATCGACCAAAGCTCTTGCAATTCCAAGACGTATGGCTTCGGATTGACCTGTAACGCCACCGCCTTTTGCATTTGCGTAAACGTCATATTTGCCCAAAGTTTCGGTAAGGGCAAACGGCAACAATACTTGATCGCGATTATTTTTTTGGGGAAAATAATTTTCAAATTCCCTTTTATTAATTGTAATCTTTCCCGTACCGGTTCTTAAAATAACACGAGCAACGGCATTTTTCCTTCTACCGATAAATATTTTGTCAGCCATTCAAATTCCTCTGTTATAAACTTAATGTTTCGGGTTTTTGAGCAGTATGCGGATGCTCCGCACCGGCATACACTTTTAACTTTTTAATTAATTTCCTTCCCAATCTGTTTTTGGGCAACATGCCTTTTACGGCTTGTCTGATAACAAACTCGGGATTTTTCTGTAACATTTCAGTAATGGTTCTTGTTTTTCCACCGCCAGGGTAACCGGTATGGTGGAAATATGTTTTCTCATTTGCCCTTTTACCGGTTAATTTGATTTTATCGGCATTTATCACTATTACGAAATCACCGGTATCCATATTGGGTGTGAAAACCGGTTTATGTTTTCCGCGTATCACACTGGCAACCCGCGTAGCAAGCCGACCAAGAACTTGATCGCTGGCATCCACAACGTACCATTTTCTATCGGCATCCTCGGTCTTAATAAACTTTGTCATTTTTTCCTGTTTCACAAATCATTCCTCCTACGAAAAAGAGATTTTTTTAGAGCTTACAAATATATCTGAATGCGAATTGAATGTCAAGAAAGCAAAAATTTAATTTTTTTACATCCGGTTCCCTTTAACGTTTTTTATATCGACTTTTCCATTATCAAAAAACATGTAATTTTATCCGGATTAAATAACCGTTAATTCCCAGTACCGTATTTTAGACAATGTTTAAACATTCCGTATAGCAGTCTGCCGATAATAATTTTGACTGAAAGAATATATTTATTTAAATTTAAGTTTACATTTTTCCGGAGAGTATATGCCTTCGAGTATGACCGGTCTTGGCAGAGGAATAGCCCAAGCCGGCGAATTAACGGTCGAAACGGAAATTAAAAGTCTTAACAGCCGTTTTTTGGATATATCTTTTAGATTTCCCAGAGATGTTTCTGTTAATGAATTTGAACTCAGGGATTTAATCAAAAAGTATGTCAGTCGCGGCAAGCTGACTGTTAACATCAAGCTTCAATTTAATGAAGCTGAAGTTTTGGGGAATTTATTGGATGAGGAAGCACTTAACTCCACAATGGAACTTTTGCATAAAATAAAGGATAAATCCGGGATTGATGAAGAACCTACTTTGGAAAATGTATTAAGTTTGCAACATTTCTTTTTCAAAGAACAGGAACTCGACACGGAAAACGGTTTTGAGGTAATAAAAGAATCGCTTGCCAATGCTTTGGAAGATTTGAAAACGATGAGGGCGAAAGAAGGACAAGCTCTGGGAAAAGATATTACGGAAAGACTTGAAACAATTTCGTCTTTGGTAAATAAAATTGAATCGATAAATAAATCATCCGTGCAAGAGTATTTTTCAAAGCTGGTTGAAAGAGCCGAACAACTTTCGGCCGAATTAAAAGATAACGAATTGAGGTTGAACACGGAGCTTGCCCTGTTGGTTGAAAAATATGACGTTACCGAGGAATGTGTCAGATTAAAAAGTCACCTCGATATGTTCAAAGATGCTTTGCAAAGCAACGGTGAGATTGGCAGAAAACTTAATTTTATTTCACAGGAAATGAACCGGGAGGCAAATACAATTAACAGCAAGGCAATTTCAACCGATATTTTACACACGGGTATTTTAATTAAAGAAGAATTGGAAAAAATTAGAGAACAAATCCAGAATATAGAATAAAGGAGTTTGGAAAATTAAAAAAGGTAAGCTGTTCGTATTTTCGGCGCCGAGCGGTTCCGGTAAAACAACAATAATTAAAGATGTTCTTGCAAAATTTCCCGGGCTTGTATTTTCAGTATCGGCTACAACACGGAAAAAAAGATTTTATGAAGAAGACGGAAAAGATTATTTCTTTATTTCCGAAAAAGAATTTGAAGAAAAGATTAAGAATAACGAATTTATTGAATGGGAAAAGTTTTACGGATATTATTACGGAACATTAAGAAGTTATGTTGAAAAAAATCTTGAAGAAGGGAAATCGGTAGTTTTGGAAGTTGACGTAAAAGGTGCCTTGAACATAAAAAAGAATTTTCCCGAAGCCGTTCTTATTTTTATATTACCGCCGAGCATAGAAGAGCTTAAAAAAAGATTGAAGAACAGAAAAACGGAAACCGAAGAAGATTTTAATAAAAGAATAGAACGCGCTAAAATGGAACTGGATTTCAAAGACAAATTCGATTACAACGTGGTAAACGAAAATTTGGAAAGCGCGGAAAAAGAAGTTTTTGAAATAATAGAAAACGAATTAAAGGAGTAAAGCTATGCCAATTAAACCGATTGAACTGACAAAGCTGAACGATAAAGCCGCAAACATTTACGAGGCGGTTATCGTTGCAGCATTGGAAGCACGGAGAATAAACGACGAAAATAAAATCGAATTTAACACTTTGCTAAATAATCTTATTGCAGGTTACGAAGACGAATTCGAAGAAAGGGATAATACCGAGCAAATTAAAATTTCGCTTGAATTCGAAAAGCGCCCGAAACCTCATATGCTTGCACTCCAAAGATTGATGGACGGCGAAATCAAATACCGTTACAAAGAAGACGGCGAAAAAGAAAGCAAATAAAATAATTTTATTTTTGTTAAGCGGATTCCGTACTACCGGTCTCCGCTTTTTTATATTCTGTCTGAATTCTTTCAAAAAAAATTTTATATTGAATGAACGTTTTATGTTAACCATTTAATTCCGATGAATTTTGATTTTACAAAAATATTTAACGCACTCGAAGACCAAAAAGATATTTTCGGGGATTTATTATTCGAAGAATTAAAAAACGGTAACGCGAAATATAAACCTGAAAAACATGAAGAGCTTAAAGTGACGGAAAAAATAGAAACAAAATACAGTGAAGGGTTGCTTTTCGAAGAATATCAATCCGCCGGAACGCTGGAAGAACTTTACGAAAAAATTCATACTTGCCAAAAATGTTCTTTGGGAAAAACGAGAAACAAATTTGTCTTCGGTGTGGGAAATCCCGATGCCGATGTAATGCTAATTGGTGAAGCGCCCGGAGCCGAAGAAGACAAACAAGGAATTCCATTCGTCGGAAGAGCGGGAAAACTTTTAACTGATATATTAAAAGCTATAAATTTCAGCAGGGATGAAGTTTACATAGCAAACATATTGAAATGCCGGCCGCCCAATAACCGCGACCCGCTTCCCTCGGAAGTGGAAACTTGCATGCCTTACTTATACAAACAGATTGAATTAATAAAACCCAAAGTAATTTTATGTTTGGGACGTGTTGCCGCTACAAATTTGTTCGGGAAAAAATATACACTTACACAAATGCGCGGGAAAGTTTACGATGTTGAGGGAATTAAAACAATGGTTACTTATCATCCCGCGGCACTTTTACGCAATCCCAATTGGAAACGAGGTTGCTGGGAAGACGTACAAAAATTCAGAAAGTTGTACGACGAGTTAGCAGGAAAATAAAATGAGTGAAAAATTAAATTTGGAAAATCTGCAACAAGGAATCAACAAACCGCCCGCTGCGGTGGAAGTTGAACAAGCGGTACTCGGCGCTATGATAATTGAAGCCGAAGCAGTTCCCAAAGCGCTGGAAGTTCTGAAACCCGAATGCTTTTACGACAGGAGAAACAGAATTATCTTTGAGGCAATGGTCAGACTTTTCGAAGCGAACGAACCGATCGATAATGTTTCAATATTTGAAGAATTAAGGAAAGAAGGCAAGCTCGATGCTGCCGGTGGCGCCGCATATATTGCACAGCTATCGCAAAACATAACTTCCGCAGCAAATGTGGATTATCATTCAAGAGTAATTTTGGAAAAATGGATTTTAAGAAAATTAATTTCCACTTCAATCGACATTGCCGGAAGGGCTTTCCGCGCTTCGGATGATGTTTTCGATTTGCTTGATGCGGCGGAAACGGAAATTTTTCAAATTACCGAATCCGGATTGAAAGAATCTTTCAAGTCGATGGACAAAGCCGTAAAAGAAGCCATTGAACATATCGAAGCGATACATTCAAATCAAAAATCGGCTTTTGCCGTGCCCACAGGCTATTTGCAGTTGGACGACATGTTGGGCGGATTTCAAAAATCGGATTTGATTATTATTGCGGCACGACCCTCAATGGGTAAAACCGCCTTCGCCCTTTCAATTGCACGGAATGCCGCCGTCGATCACGGCGTGCCTATTGCTATATTCAGCCTCGAGATGTCAACTAACCAATTGGTTACAAGATTAATCAGCTCCGAAGCAAAAATTAATGCACACAGTATCCGTACAGGCAAATTCAAAGCTCAAGACGGTTCGCGAATAAGCCGTACGGCACACAAACTTATGAAAGCACCGATTTACATAGACGATACTCCTGCACAAACAGTTCTGGAAATACGCGCAAAAGCACGCAGGTTAAAAGCGGAAAAAAATATCGGATTAATTATAATCGACTATTTGCAGTTGATGAACTCAAGCGCACGCATGGAAAGCAGGGAACGAGAAATTTCACAAATTTCCCGTTCGCTTAAAGCTCTTGCCAAAGAACTGAACGTTCCGGTTATCGCACTTTCGCAGTTGAACAGAGCGGTGGAATCCCGTCATGACAAGCGACCGCAATTATCCGATTTACGTGAATCGGGCTCGATTGAACAAGATGCAGACGTTGTGATTTTCTTAAACCGGCCGGAATTCTACGGTTTTACTCAAGACTCCGACGGTAACCCGACCGAAGGAATTGCCGAGATAATTATCGGAAAACAAAGAAACGGACCTACCGGCGAAATAAAACTCTTTTTCATAAAAGAATTTGCAAAATTTGAAAACCTCGATACTTTCCACACGGATTTTATTCCAGAACAAGTTGGACCGGCTCCAACAGATGAAGAGGAGGATTTACCGATATGAAAAAATTATTAATCTTAATTCTGTTTACAACTTTAACCGTTTCGGCACAAGATGTTACTTACACAAAGCAAGATGTTGAAATTTGCAATACGAAATTCGAATTTGCAGCCGATGAAAAACTTGCATGGCTGCCAATTAACGAGGTAATGATAGAAATAGGCAAAACGTTTTTGGAAACCCCGTACGTTGCACACACTTTGGAAAAAGGGGATAACGAACACCTTGTGGTTCATTTGAGCGGACTGGATTGTTATACGTTTTTTGAATCGACGTTAACACTTGCCCGTTGCGTAAAAAAAGGCAAAACAACTTTCAATGACTTTCTGAATGAACTTCAAACCATCCGGTACAGAAACGGCGTAATTAACGGATATCCTTCGCGGTTACATTATGCATCCGACTGGCTTTACGATAATGCACGAAGGGGGATTGTAAAAGATGTTACAAAAGAAATAGGCGGAATTCCGTTCAAGAAAAAAATTGATTTTATGACAACCCATCCGCAATATTATCCACAATTGCAAAAACATCCCGGATTTATTAAAAAGATGAAAGAAATTGAAGACAGTATAAACCACCGGGAATATTATTACGTTCCACAAGATTCAATAGAGAACGTTGAATCGAAAATCCACTCCGGGGATATAATTTTAATAACAGCCAGCGCAAAAGGATTGGATATTTCACACACCGGTTTGGCAATAAGGCTGAACGACAAAAGGATTCACTTTCTCCATGCGCCGCTTGCAGGAAAGAAAGTTCAAATAACGGAAGAACCACTGGCGGAATATGTAAAAAAAATAAAAAGGCATACGGGCATAATGGTTGCACGCCCGCTTGAACCTTAAATTGATTTAATAATATTACGGTTGTTGCGACATTGCAATATCCGCTTGCGTTACCCGTCCGGCGTTTACAACGACGTTTAACGATACCACGCCGTATCCGGCCAAAGTGGCTTTCACAGTATAATTTGACGGTGGAATATTTTCCAACCTGTATTTTCCGGAACTGTCGGTAGTTATCGAAATAGTTGCAGGTTCGGTTTGGATGTTCACACCCGAAAGTGGTCTTAATGTTGAAGCATCGGTAACCGTTCCCTCAATTGTTCCGGTTTCGGATATCAATGTGAAATCGGCTTGTGTGGCCTGTCCGGCTACCACCGTAATTTGTGCGCTTGCTTTTTCATAGCCCGATTTCGAAATTTGAACGGTATAATCTCCCGGTTCAACATTTTCAAACTTATAAGCTCCGTTGCTATCCGTAAACACCGAACTGCTTGCCGGATCCGTATTAACCAATGCTCCGATTATCGGTTCGAGGGTTTGGGAATCTTTTACAATTCCGACAATCGAACCTGTTGTAATTACACCGGCAGTATCCAATTCATCCATGTATATATCTGCTCTGGCAACACTACCGGCATGAACAGTAACGCTGACGGATGTTGTGTCGTACCCAACTCTTTCGGCTTTAATCACATATTGACCAGGAAGAACATTAACAAATAAATACTTTCCGAAACTGTCAGACGTAATTGAACCCGTAGCCGGTTCGGTAACCAAATTCACTTTGTCTATTGGTGTAAAGGTTTTCGAATCGAAAATGGCGCCGCTAATTTGACCGTATTTAACACTGTCTTTCGAAGTCCGGCTTACCAGAATAAAATCGGCAACAGTTACCGCATTTGCAGTAACCGTAACGTCAACCGATAGCGTATCGAATCCGATTTTAGCGGCATACACTTTGTATTGACCCGGCTCAACGGTTCTGATTACATAATTCCCGCTTGCATCGGTTTTTACGAAACTCGTCGGTGGTTCGGAATAAATATTTACCATTCCCATCGGAGCGCTTGAACCGAACTCCAAAACGCTTCCTTTAATTGTTCCGTATTCCGATGGAGTAGGCTCAACGGGTGCTTGTGAATCATCTTTACATGACAGCGCCATTACCGTCAGAAGGATAAAGGGCATAAGTATTGTTATAAATATTTTTTTCATGGGTGTATTTTTCTCTCTCTTTTTTTACCAGATTATCGAAGATTTTCCGGATTTGATTAGCAGGGAATGAAAATATTTACCAATTTATTTTCTACGGAGAGACCGGAATTTCCGGTACCGGCAGTTTCCTTTTGACAATTTGTGGTTGATATACTTACAAAAAAATATTTCCGGTTTAAGAAGGAATTTTATTTTTTGATTAAACTTTTCAATATTTTCAGATTTTCCAAATCTTCCAGTTGCTCCTTGCCTTTCGGAGTTTCAAGTACTTTGGGAATTTTTTCAATCCTTTTATCGTTCATTATATTTGCGAATCCATCCAGCCCGATGAATCCTTTGCCGATATGTTCATGCCTGTCCACTCTGCTGCCCAATTCCTTTTTGCTGTCGTTCATGTGAAAACATTGCAGGCGGTTGAGACCGATAATTTCATCGAACTCCTTCATAGTTTTTTTATATGCTTTGGTCGAGCGGAAATCGTAACCGGCGGCAAAAATGTGTGCCGTATCGATGCATACACTCATTCTGCTTTTGTCTTCCACCATATCAATTATCTCCGCAATATGTTCAAATCTGTAACCCAGCGCAGTTCCTTGTCCGGCCGTAAGCTCAAGCATGCTGCTTACCTTGAAGTCCTTGGTTTTGTCGTGCGCAATATTTATCGATTCGGCAATTATTTTCAAACCGTCCTTTTCACCTTGTCCGCCGTGTGAACCAGGATGGAAATTCAAGTAAGGAATTCCGAGCAATTCACACCGCTCCAGTTCGTCAACAAAAGCATCACGTGATTTTTCAAGCATCTCTTTATTCGCGGCACATAAATTAATCAAGTATGAATCGTGGGCAACAACAAATTTTATTTCCGAACCGGCCAATTTTTTTTTGAATAAAATAATTTCTTTTTCATCCAAAGGTTTGGCAAACCAGCGGTTGTTATTTTTAGTGAAAATTTGCATTGCCGTAAAGCCAAGTTTAACCGCTCTGTCAACGGATGTAGATACGCCACCGGCAATTGAAGTATGCGCGCCGAGTAATTGTTTCATCAGAGTTTCCTTTCCGATATTATATCAATATTCAAACTACATTTTTTTTGTAAGCCGATTTAATTTTTCCGGAACCCGTATTGTAAGAAGTGGAACTAAATTAAGAATTCCGGTTTATAATTTTACCTTGAAACCGAAATTTATTAAATTTTATTGAAGAGAAACCGGAGAAAATATGGAAAAATTATTCGAGTTGCAGAAGAAAGAAAAGAGGGTGGTGGCCGGCGTAATGTCCGGCACATCGTTGAATGGCGTTGATGTTGCTTTATTGGAACTTGAGGGTAGCGGAGTAGGTACAAGAATCAACATGCTCGGATTTATGGAATACCCGTTCCCTCCGGGACTTGACCTGGTTATTCTGAAAAACTCCGTTAAAGAAACCAGTAATGTTGAAGACATTTCGCAATTGAACTTTTTGCTTCCGAACATTTATAAAGATGCAATTTTTGCGCTTTGCAATGAGATAAATTTCCCACCGGAAAAAATCGATTTAATCGGAAGCCACGGACAAACAATTCACCATCTCCCGGAAAAAACCGATTGGTTCGGATATAAAATTTCTTCCACGTTGCAAATAGGTGATCCTTCGGTTTTGGCAAAATTAACCGGCGTGGTAACCGTTGGAAATTTCCGCTCGGGTGATGTGGCATTAGGCGGACAAGGTGCACCGCTTGTTCCCTACTTCGATTACATTATTTTCCATTCCGATTCCAAAAACCGGGCTTTGCTTAATATCGGCGGAATTTCCAATATCACTGTTCTGAACAAAGAAGGAACGGAAGATGATGTCTTCGCTTTCGATACCGGTCCGGGCAACATGATGATTGATACTTTAACCAAAAAATTTTTCAACAAAAATTACGATGAAGACGGAAAAATTGCACAATCGGGCAAATTCAATGAAGATTTGTTCAATGCTTTGGTAACCAAAGATAATTTTATAGAAAAATCACCTCCGAAATCAACAGGCCGCGAATATTACGGCGAAAACTTTTTAATCGATTTATACGATGAATTTTCGGACGTTCCGAAAGAAGATTGGCTAAACACTATAACGGAATTTACAGCGTACGGAATTTACCGCAATTATGAGAAATTCATTAAAGACACAACCCCGATAGACGAACTGATTATCAGCGGCGGCGGGGCAAAAAACAAATTTTTATATAAATGCATTGCCGAACGTTTCGGCGATAGCGTTGAAGTAAAAATAATAGATCAAATCGGTGTTTCAGCCGATGCCAAAGAAGCAATTTGCTTTGCCGTTTTGGCCAATGAAACCATAAACGGAGTACCGACTAACATTCCGAAAACAACCGGAGCTACGCGCAAAACAATTCTGGGGAAAATTTGTCTACCTTAAAAATTTTAATCTTTGGTGGAAGCGGACTTCTCGGTCAATACTTAAATATTGAGTTGGCGAAGAAACACGAAATTTTCTCTACCTATTTTACCAATGCCGGTAACTGCAAGGATTTTCAGAATGCCAAAATTGATTTATCGGATTTTACCGGTATAAAAAACATTTTCGAAAATTTTAAACCCGCTGCCGTTATTTTAGCCGCAGCCGTTTCAAATCCGGCGGCCGCAGAAAAACTACCGGAACATGAAGTAATGAAAATCAATTCCGGAGCGCCGGAATTTATAGCCGGACTTTGCAAGGAATACGGTACAAAATTGATTTTTACATCAACCGATTTGGTTTACGACGGTAACGGCGAAGGAATGTTAACCGAAAAAGCCCCGGTCCGTCCGGTATCGTTGTATGCCAGGTCGAAACTTAGTGCTGAAGAAAAAATAAAATCGGTTTCCGGTAATTATGTCATTTTACGAACCGCGCTGCTTTATGGTTTCGGCTTAAACGGAGCAACAAACCACTTTACCCAAGTGTACAAAAATTTGAGAACCGGCACTCCGGTAAAATTATTTACCGATCAATTCCGCAGTCCCCTTGCATTGCATGATGCAGCAAGAATGATTGGGGAAATTATCGACAAAGATTTACGCGGAACATTTAACTTCGGTGGGCGGGAACGTCTTTCGAGATTCGAACTTGGCGAAATCCTTTGTGAGGAAATGGGATGCGATAAAAATTTGCTTGTAAAATCATCAATGTATGAAATTCAAAGCCTTCCGAAAGTGAAAGATGTTTCAATGAATACCGGGAAATTAACTTCGGCGGGTATCAGACCCGGAGATGCGAGAGTTGCAATTAGAAAAATTATTAATTCAAATATTTGAATCTAAATCATTTTTTGAATACAATGGTGAATTTTGTTCCCTTCCCTTTTTTGCTTTCAACATTTATTTCCGCATTGTTCACACTGCAATATTGTTTAACCAACGCCAAGCCCAAACCGGTACCTTCGTATTTCCTTGTATATCCGCTTTCTTCTTGTGTGAAAGGTTCAAATAAATTAGGCAAATAGTTTTTTGAAATCCCGATTCCTGTATCCGCAACGGACACACACAGTTCCCTTTTCTTGTTTCTGAAAATTTCTATTTCTATTCCACCATGTTCGGTATATTTGATTGCATTGTCCACCAAGTTCGAAAACAATTGCATTACCGAATATGCATCGGCTGTAATTTCCGGTTTTCTGGTTCTTACGTTTAATTTCAAATCCAAATTTTTTGCAGTTGAAATTTTTTCATATTCTTTAATTATGCTCTTGAAAATATCCTTTTCTAAATTCAACTTTCTCGGTACCACTTCAAAAACACCCGTTTGAAGCTCGGACATGTTCAAAATCATATCGATGGTTTTTATAATCCTTCTTCCGCCTCTGTCAATGCTGTCGAAATAATCCTTTAAATTCGTAATTCCCAAATCTTCCAATTCCTGTTTGAGCAAGGAGACAAAACTTAAAATTACATTTATGGGTGAGCGTATTTCATGAGACATTTGTGCAAGAAATTCGGATTTCAATCTGTTCGATTTTTCCGCTTCTTCTTTGGAACGAATCAACTCATTCTCATAATTAATCCGGTCGGTTACATCGTTAATTGTCATCAAAATGCCTTCGGAGCTATCGAGAAGGGGAAACAAGGTTTTATTAATTTCGTAATAGGCAACCGAACCGTTTTTCCTTTTAAGCTTAAATATTTCGTTTATAATTTGTTCTTTATTGTCCGAACGGTTACCGGTAAACAAAGATTCAGCGGGAAATATAAACGACACGGGTTTGCCAATCATTTCCTCGTATTGAAAACCTAACGAACTGCACATTGCTGGATTTACATCCAGTATCATTCCGTTTGAATCCAAAACAATTATTCCACTGGGGGAAGTATCGAATAAAGTTCTGTATCTGTGCTCATTTTCACGAAGTTTCTGGTAAGTTAATTTCTGTTCGGTTACATCATTGGCAATTACCAAAATAAACTCACCGCCGTAAGCCAAAGAAATTTTTGTTTCACTTAAATCCAAATAAATCAATGAACCGTCTTTTTTATAATTTGATACCGTATGGCGGAGGTATTTATTTTCATTTAAATATTTTAAGTTGCGCTCTATTTTATCTTCCTGCCCGGCCGGTGCAAAATCGCGGATATTCATATTTAACAATTCTTCTTTTTTAAATCCCAACATATTACAGAAAGTGGGGTTGGCATCTAAAATATTTCCCTCCAAATCTTCAAGCAAAATACCGCTTGGCATAAAGTTAAACAGTGCACGGTAATTTTCTTCACGGTCGGCTAATTTTCTTTCGGACAGTTTTCTTTTGGTCACATCCACAATCGACATTATAAAATGCACCCGGTCATTAAATTTGAAGCTGTTTACATAAACTTCGATAAACAAAGGCGTGGCATCTTTTCTTAATGTTTTCGCTTCGTAGAAAACGGATTTTTTACTTTTCAGTTCACGCAATACTTTAACGAATGATTCCGAGCTCTCCGGATCGATTAGGTCTCTGATATTAACTTCCAAAAATTCATCATATTCGTACCCGTACATTTTGCATGCCGTCGGATTGGCTTCAACGATTTTCCCCTTTTTGTCGCTAATTATTAATCCGCTGTTTAACGAATTAAAAATGCTACGGTAGCGTTTTTCACTTTCCCTTAATTCCTTTTCGATTTTTTTTCTTACTTTAACTTCTTCCAAAAGCTCATCGTTTATTTTTTCCAACTGTGCGGTTCTTTCTTTTACTTTTTCTTCAAGTTCGGCATTCAATTTTTTAATTTTTTCAAGATACTTTCTTTTTTCCGTAATGTCCCTTGCCGTAGTTAATACATATTGAACTTTGCCGTCCCGCGAAAATTCGGGCACAAGCAACCAATCAATCCACACCCCGCTTGGCAATTGAAATTCGATGCGGTTGGGTTTTTTAGTATCGAAAACTTTTTGTATGGCTCTTTCCCAAATCTTAACTAAATGCGCTGGGAAACCGAGCTCTTCGTGGGTTTTTCCTATGAAATCTTTGGCCTTAATCCCGGTCGATTCAACCACAACCGGGTTGGCGTATAAATGTTTATAATTCCTGTCGAACCGCATAATAACATCGTGCGAACTTTCCGCTACGGCTCTGAATTTTTCCCCGCTGTCATGCAATTCTTTTTCAATTTGCTTCAAATTTGTAATATCTGTATTTATAAAAATGCATGCTTCAACTTCTTTCTTGTCATTTACAAGTGGATAAATTCCGCTATTGGCAACGAATACATCTCCGTTTTTCTTCTGAAAAGAAATTTCGATCAGCTTTTTCTTTTTTCTCTTTTCAAATATTCCGGTTATTATTGAATCCAGCTCTTTTTTATTTTGATTCCTCGCTAAAAATCTTGTGTATTTTTTGCCAAGTGCGTTTTTGTCACAATTCCGGAAAATTCCGCACGAATTGTTCCAGTAAATCAATTTTCCTTTTTCGTTAATTGCAAAAATCGGATTGGGAGAGTTTTGTACGACTTGTCCGTAAAAGTCTTTGAAAGCAAAAGAATTTTCAAAGGGGTTATTACCGGTTTTTCGCCCGGAAGTTTTTTCTTTTTTTAGTTTTTCTATTTCTTTTTTTAAATGGAGAACTTCATTTATCAGATCGGATTTGGATTTATTTTTCATTATTGAAAGTCGTATTTATATTGTATTATAAATATATTGAAATTTCTTTCACATTCAACCCAAAAGCGGAAATAATTAAAATGAAAAGGGAACAAATTATTATTCAGGTGTTGTAAAACAAAAGGAAAGCCCGTTAGAGGGTAAGAAAGAGGTGATGAGAAATGATTAATTTAAGAATACCGCAAACAACAGCGTTAATTTTATTAACGGAAAGGATGAAATACGAACTTGAATTCCGTAAAAGGAACGGAATGGTGAAAGAAAATGCCGATTTATTCAAATTGAATTATAAAGAATTATTGGAATTGGCAGAAATTGCCGCTTTCGATATGGTTTCGTTTTTACCGTTGGAGCTATTGATTAAAGAAAATAATATTGTTGATATAATTACAAAAGCAATAAAATCCCTATCGCAAGTTTTCGGTAAGGAAGAATTTAATTCTTACGATAAAAAACGTTGTGAGCGGCTGATTAATCCGTTGCTTGAATATTTGCGTCAACAAGTCACAAATAACGCGCATGTAAATAACTAAAACGTGGGAATCAATACATCGTGAGTACGTTTTGAGCGGGGAAATTGACTTTTCAATTTACCGCCGGAAACGGTGCCTGTGCCTAAAATGTAATCCTTGAATTTTACTACTTTCTGACCTCCGGATTCTTCTCCAACGGAAAAGGAGCTGCCGGAAAAATAATTTTGCAGTTGAACGGGATTATCAAGTTCAATAATGTTTCCGGTTATTTCCCCGTTCAAAATTTGAGCTCCGTGTGTGTGCAAATGGGCTAATTTTCTTTTATCAATTGTGGCAAACGGAATACCGGTTCTAATCATTAAATTGATCAACGGTGAATCGAAATTTTTACTAACAACAAATATTTCCCGGTTTTTAATCAAGTATTTGAAATTTGAAAGCGCGGTTTTGCTCACACCGAAATGTTTTCCGATATCTTCCAAAAAGGATTGCACTTTTTTGTCACCGTATTCGAGCAAGTCCAGTTTTCTTTCCGGAATTTTGAATTTTTCTTTGGGTTCCGTTTTACCCGTCTTACGTAATTTGGCAATAAAAAATCCTTCGGAATTTACTTCCCATGGCAGAATTCTTTTTGTTTTTGCCAGACCGGTATTAAGTTTTGTTCCTTCGAATTCGGTAAATCCGTCAACCGATTTTACAGGCAATGAAATTTCCAGTAACTCAACGGGATACTTTTTCAAAATAGTATTTATAACCAATTCGTTTTCTTCCAGAGTTAGAGTACAAGTTGAATAAACGATTTCACCACCGACCTTCAACGTTTTGATTGCGCTTACCAGCAATTTTATTTGCAGGTATGCGATTTTCTCAACTTGTTTTTCGTTCCACCAACCGCTAACTTCCCCTTTTTTTTGCAGAATACCCAACGCACTGCACGGTGCATCAACAAGTGCCTTATCGAAATATTCATCGGAATACTTGCTTAACAATTCACCTTTGATTTTTAGAATTCCCGTATTAATACAATTCATTTTATCGACGTTGTGTGCAAGGGCTTTAACACGGTTGAGATTAGGATCGTTTGCCACAAGCGTCCCTCGGTTTCCCATTATTTGTGATAGTTGTGTGGTTTTGGAACCCGGTGCCGCACTTAAATCGAGCACTTTTTCATCACCGGAGGGATTTAAAACATAAGGCGGAATCATTGACGACAAACTTTGTATGTAATATTTCCCTACCGTAAACTCAACCGTTTTTCCGGCTTTGTCTTTTCCGGATTTAATTTCATAAGCGTAAGGAATTTTTCCATGCGGTTCAAGTTCAATTCCGTATTTACCCAAATCCACAATCAATTTGGTATGATTAACATTTCCGGCAACCCTTAGATATGTTGTAATATCGCTATCGATAAATTCCAAATAATTCCGGAGGTATTCTTCACCGAAATTTTTCAAAATGTAGTTCGATATTTTTTCACTCAGAACAGCCAATGCGGATTATAATAAATGTAAGTTTAGCGAATTAAAAACGGAGGTGGCAACCTCATTAAAATTTTTCACCGAACGGAATTGTATTTCATAATCCTTTTTCATCTCACGCAAAAATCCGTACAAATGTTTTTCATAGCGTTTAACAGCCTCTTCCATTTCTTTTTCGGATACGGGAATATTTATTTTGCGGGGTTTGTTTCTGTTAGCGTATAAAATGTATTTCATCTTCGCTTTACTTCCGGTTTGCATAAACAAATTCGAATTGCCATCTAAAATTTCGAAATGCCCGAACAATTCGGCGCCGGGCATTAATGAAGCTCCGGGCAAAATCATTTCCTCAGTTTCAACAGAATTTAAGAACCCGCCGGGAAAATTTTTCAATTCTTTTGCAATACGGTTTATCCAACGTTTCTTAAATTCTTTGTAATCCATTTATTTTTTATTACGGGTATTTAAAGTTTTGAAATTCAAATCAACTTCTTCTGGGTTTTCAATCCAGTCGGCAACAAAAATATTGGTTTCCCTGCTGTCTTTACGGTCAACTCTTCTGTTGGAAGCGAAAGCCAATTTTTTCCCGTCGAAAGAAAACATCGGGAAAGCGTCGAAAGTTCCGCTGTGAGTAATTTGTTCGAGTCCGGTACCGTCCAGATTAACCATAAACAAATCGAACAGTCGTCCACCTTCTTTTAAGGAATGGTGATTCGAGGAAAAAATTATTTTTTTATCGCCCGGGGCAAAAAACGGAGCCCAGTTTGCACCGGGCAAATCGGTAACTTGCTGTACGTTTTTACCGTCTATATCGGCAATGTAAATATTGAGCGCTTTGGGTTCGATGAGGTCTTGCGCCAAAAGTTCTTTATATTGAGCGGCTGCTTCACCTTTAGGCCGGCTTGCACGCCAAACGATTTTTTTGGAATCGTTCGAGAAAAATCCGCCACCGTCGTAACCCAATTCTGACGTAAGTTGTAAATATTCGCCGGTTGCAATCTCATACCGCCACAATTCCAAATCGCCGGAGCGTGTAGAAGTAAAAATTATGTATTTTCCGTCGGGCGAAACCGTGGCTTCGGCATCGTAACCGTCTCCGCCAATTAGAACTTTGGGCTCCGAACCGTCCGGATTGGCAATATAAATATCGTAAGTTGGGAAAATTTTCCAAACGTATTTTCCGTTAACAAACATCGGGGCTTCGGGGCAATCGGGACTTGCAGCATGTGTTGAGGCGTAAATGATTTTTTTACCGTCTTTCAGAAAATAAGAGCATGTGGTTCTGCCTTTGCCGGTCGAAACCAAACGGTAACGTTTTCCTCCGGGCAAAAGTGAACCGTCGGCATTCATTATAAAAATTTGGTCGCAACCTTGCGGATTTATTTTTTTCCAGTCGCTTTGGAAAATCAATTGCTTGTTGTCAAAACTCCAATATGCTTCGGCATTGTTTCCACCGAAAGTGAGTTGCTTAATATTCCGGAGGTGAATTTCACCCGTAAACCTTAAAGAATCTAACGACGGATTATATGCCGGTTGTTTATTTCCTTTCCCGCAAGAAATTAAAACAAGCCCCGTTATAATTATCAACGCAAAAACAATAGTTTTTTTCATTGCTTCCCCTTTTGTAAATTATCTTTTTTACTTCTGATTAATAGATAAATTCCGAGCAAGATTAGCGGAATACTTAAAATTTGGCCCATATTCAAAATCATTCCTTCTTCGAAATAAGTTTGATTTTCTTTCAGAAACTCTACAAGGAATCTGAAACCGAACACAAGAATCAAAAACAATCCGAACAAATAACCTTGAGGAATTTTTCCTTTAGTAGCATTGTAAATTTTGTAAAGAATAAAGAAAATTATCAGATACGCTATTGATTCGTATAACTGCGCAGGATGACGTGGAGTAAGCGGATCGGCAACGTGGGCGCGGATAAATTTAAAACCCCAGGGCAAACTGGTCGGTTTTCCTATTATTTCGGAATTGAACAAGTTTCCCAAACGAATGAATGAACCTCCAAGCGCCACGGTAATTACTATTCTGTCCATCACCCAAAGAAACGGTTGGTCTTTTTTCTTTTTCGAATACAAATAAATTGCAATTAAAATACCTATTGCAGCGCCGTGGCTGGCCAAACCACCTTTCCAAACCATTAAAATTTCCAAGGGATGAGAAAGGTAATACGACGGATTGTAAAAAAGACAATGACCAAGCCTTGCCCCAATTACTGTTCCCAAAATCATATACCAAACCAAATCGTTCAGATCATCGAGGTTTTTCTTCTCCTGTTTGAAAATTTTGGTCATTATTTGAAAACCGACTAAAAAAGCCGAAGCGAAAAGCAAACCGTACCAGCGGATTGTGATTGGTCCGATTGATATAATTTCCGGACTGACATCCCAATTAATCAAATTGTTCTCCGATTATAGTGTTTCCGATGAACGGTAAATTTAACGAATATCGAAATAATAAGCTAACAACCTTATGCAATTAAAAATGAAATGTACGAAAAGGAAAGAAACTATTTTTTACTCTTCGATTTTTATAATGTTTACGGGACAGTTTTGCGCTGCAATTTTATTTTCCTCAAGTTCGTCATCGCTAACCTCTACGATGTAAAAATCTTTTTTGGCTTTACTTTCAAGCAGAACACTCTTCCCGTCTTTTCTGGACATTCGCCAGCGAAAAGGCGCAACTTCAACACATGCATTACAGCCGATGCATTTTTTTCTGTAATGAATTATTTTAAACATTCGCTACGTCTTCCATCCGGTAAAGTTTATCGGAGGGGCGGATGATTTCATCCAGAGGCATCGAAAAATTATCGCCTTTGTTTACTTGCTCAACCGGTTTGTCCTCGAGTCTTAATTCTTTGACTTTTGTTTTTATTACGCCGGTTGTAGGTCCGGTTATTAATATTTCGTCGCCAACACGCAAATATTTGGTTTCAAGTTTAAATTCCGCAACTTTTACTTTCTTGAAATAATTTACGCCTTTGCCGATAAACACTTTTCTTTTAGTAGCTTTAGAACCGTAAGTATCGCTCCACTCACCCATTTTACGCCCGAGGTAATATCCGTCCCAGAACCCGCGGTTATAAACGGTAGCAAGTTCATCTTTCCACCGTTTAATTTTACCGGATGTATAAGTTCCCTCAGCAATCGAATCGACCGCTTCACGGTAACACTTTGTTGTTGTGTAAACATAATCGGCCGAGCGGCCCCTTCCTTCTATTTTAATTACAGACACACCGGCATCCGCAATTTTGTCGAGAAAATCTATTGTGCACAAATCTTTTGCACTCATTATGTATTCGTTATCAATCAGAAATTCGGTGCCTTCTTCTTTCTCGGTAACTATGTATTGCTTGCGGCAATCCTGGGCGCATGCACCCCGGTTTGCAGATGAATTGTGTGCATGCAGACTTAAGTAACACTTGCCGGAAATAGCCATACACAAAGCGCCGTGGGCAAAAATTTCTATTTTTACAAGTTCGCCACCCGGACCTGTAATTCCCCTCCGTTTGATTTCTTTTGTGATTGCCTTAACTTGCATTAAACTTAATTCTCGCGCCAAAACCATCACGTCCGCAAACATGGAATAGAATTCAACCGTTTCTATGTTGCTTATGTTCGCTTGTGTGGAAATATGAACCGGCATTCCCGCTTTTCTTGCATAATTCATTACGGCATGATCGGAAGCTATGATGGCGGTAATATCACACTCTTTTGCTTTATCAACAATTGAACGCATTAATTGCAAATCGTGATCATACATTATCGTATTAAGTGTAATGTAAGATCTTACATTATTTTCTTTACATATATCCGAAATTTTTTGAAGGTCATCGAGAGTAAAATTTATTGATGAGCGCGCCCGCATGTTAAGTTGTTCAATTCCGAAATAAACCGAATCGGCTCCGGCTTTAAGTGCCGCACTCAAGGCTTCGTAGGAACCCACCGGCGCCATTACTTCCATTTTATTTATATCAGCCAAATTAATCGCTTTCTTTTTAATTGTAAATTAAATCGTGAATTGCACAAAATTTGAGATTTCAAAACTAATAAAAAAATAACATTTATTTGTTTTTCCTTTTGTGCTAGAACTTCAAAAACGTACCGATTGTAAAGACCGGCGCGGATTGAATATTGTAAGCAATAATACCCGATTCAAAACTGGCGGCAATTCCCAAATTTTTATTCAGATTATAAAATGCACCGAATTTATAAGCAATGAATTGTTGGTTGTTTGCAAATAATAGTGTGGAATTTTTATTTTCTTTGCTTCCGTTATGTAATGATTGGATTGCATGCAAACGTAAATTAACGAGTACTTTTGCCGACAGATTATAACCTGCTTCAACTGCATAGTATAATTGATCGGAATATCCTTGTGTTCTGTTGTTAAACTTAAATTCACCGGTAAAGTATGCCGGATACGGATAAAAAGAATGCCCTATCTCGAAACCGTAAATTTGATTAAACTCCCCGTCACCCAAAGGCAAAACACTTTCCACATCATTGGCAAGTGGTATTCCAAAAATTAACGAAGCAGATAAAACCGTTTGACCTGACGAATACATATTGTACCGTAATCCGACATCCGGATCACCAATTCCGCTATTTTTTTCAAGATTGCCGTAAATTCCGGGATGATAAGACACATCTTTTTTCAGCATTTTGTAGAAGGGGAAATTCAACAAAACAGTCAATTTTTCC
>JALSTB010000042.1 GCA_026983955.1 Melioribacteraceae bacterium | reverse complement strand
ATAAATATTCCTCTTCCAATTCAATATTTTCAACCTGTTTTACGAAATAAAGTATCAAACAAACCCACATTAAAACTTTTAAATTAATTTTTCAAGTTTTTCAACAAACATAGCTTTAGGAACGGCACCGATAATCACATCTTTAACTTCACCGTCTTTGAACATTAATACGGTCGGTATGCTCCTAACCCCGTATTTTATTGCCGTTTGCTGATTTACATCCACGTCGAGTTTGCCTACTTTAACTTTCCCTTCATATTCATTGGCCAACTCTTCAATAATAGGCGCAATTAGTCTGCAGGGGCTACACCATTCCGCCCAGAAATCTATAATAACCGGCAATTCAGATTTTAATACTTCGTTTTCAAAATTGTCATCAGTTATCGTAATTGGTTTCATTTTATCTCCTTATTTTTTCATGGTTTCTTTATTGTAATTTTACATTACACCATTCTTTTTTAAAACGTCTTTCGCAATGATTATTCTTTGGATTTCATTTGTTCCTTCGAAAATCCTGTTGATTCTGGAATCCCTGTAAAATCTTTCTACCGGAAGTTCTTTGGAATATCCCATACCTCCGTGAATTTGCACGGCATAATCTGCTATTTTATCCAGAGCCTCAGAGCAATAATATTTAACCATTGCGGATTGTTTGGAAATATTTTTTCCTTTGTCGTAATCGACAGCTGTCCGGTAAACAATCGATTCCATATTGTAAATCATTGTTGCCATATCGGCTAACATAAACTGAATGGCTTGAAAATGACTGATAGTTTGATTGAATTGTTCACGTTGTTTTGCATAGAGTGTAGACATTTGGAGTAATTCTTTTGCCGCACCCAGACACGCGGCACCTAATCCGAGCCTGCCGGCATCGAGTGTTCTCATTGCGATTATAAACCCTCTTCCGTCTCTGCCAAGAAGATTTTCTTTCGGAACCCTTACGTTATCCAAAGTGATTGCGTTTGTTTTACTTCCCCTTATTCCCATTTTCTTTTCCGGTGGTCCAGGTTGAAAACCTTCGGTATCGGTTTCAACAATAAATCCGCTAATACCTTTTTCCGTCCTTGCAAAGATTGATGCTATATCTGCAATCGCTCCGTTCGTTATCCAAAGCTTTTCTCCGTTAAGCACCCATTCGTCTCCATCGAGGGTAGCTTTTGTTTTCAAGTGAAAAGAATCCGAGCCTGCTTGAGCTTCGGTAAGGCAA
The DNA here is from genome assembly GCA_026983955.1 of Melioribacteraceae bacterium. Classification (GTDB taxonomy): domain Bacteria; phylum Bacteroidota; class Ignavibacteria; order Ignavibacteriales; family Melioribacteraceae; genus BMS3ABIN04. The sequence goes on along the minus strand of JALSTB010000042.1, from coordinate 17,393 downwards.
AATGCTGCTATTTTTTCACCGGCAGCCAGTGGAACCAAATATTTTTGTTTTTGTTCTTCCGTACCACCGATATAAATTGCGTTCGCTCCAATTGATTGATGAGCACCAATAAAAGTTGCGGTGGACATACATCCGCGGGCAATTTCTTCTTGGGTAATACAGTATCCAACTTCGCCGAAGCCGCCGCCGCCGTATTTTTCGGGAAATGCAACACCTAAAATTCCGAGTTCGGCTATTTGTTTGATGAGATTTTCCGGAATTGCCTCTTGTTCATCAATTTGAGATGCGACCGGTTTAATTTCGTTATTGGTAAAATCCCTCACCATTTCGCGAAGCATTTGCTGTTCTTCGGTAAAACCAAATTCAAACATTTTTCCACCTATTTATATTTGATTAAAGAATAATCAAATTCCGATCGCAGATTATTTAATAGGTCTGCAAACAACTTCGCCGGTAAAGTTCACATTGTATTCACCGCCATCAACACCAATAACGTTACCCGAAATCCAATCGGCTTCTTTTTTGCAAAGTAAAACTATAGCTTGTGCAACTTCTTCGGGGGTTGTTAATTTTCCCATAGGGTTTTTAAGTTTGGCGGCCTCAATCATTCTTTCGTTACCGGGAATTTTACGCAATGCCGGTGTGTCGGTAACCCCCGCCATAATCGCATTAGCTGTAATTTTCATAGAGCCCAATTCAACCGACAGTTGCCTGATATGAGCTTCCAAGGCAGCTTTTGCAGCAGATACTGCTCCGTAGTAGGGAATAACGGTATGGGAGCCGGCACTTGTGAGTGCGAATATTCTTCCTTTTTTTGCAAAGAGATCACGTTGAATAAGACCCTGAGTCCAATAAACAAGTGAGTGTGCCATTACATCGAGTGTCATTTCCATTTGTGCTTTAGTAATTGCATCGGAAGGAGATTTTGCTATAAACGGTTTAAGTGTTCCGAATGCAAGAGAATGTACGAGAACATGCACAAAGGGATGTTCTTTGGTCGCAAATCTTTCTTTTATTTCATCGAGTGTGTCGTTACGTTTAATCGGATCGGCCGCATTCATATTGAAGAAAACGGCTTTATGTCCTGTGTTTTGAATTTTCTTGATTACGTTTTTTACTTTCGGCATTGTACTTTGCCTGTCGAGATGAATCCCGAAAATATTATATCCGTCTTTTGCCAAAGCAACAGCGGTGGCGCCACCAAAGCCGCTCGATGCGCCGAGTATTAATGCCCATTTGTCTGCCATTTACTTTCCTCTTTTTTATAAATTGGGTTACAAATTAAAAAATATATGTGGTTTTATCAATATTCAAAGTACAATCCGGCAACCGTTAACGCGTAACAAAGCGAAGGGAATTTTCACCCAATAGGCCGTTTAAGTTTTCGATCAATTCATCATCCATCTTCACTTTCACATCGGTCATGAAATTTCTTTTGTCGCCGTTTTCAGCCAAAAGGATATACACCGGAATGTTACCCGGGAATTTTTGGAGCATTTGATGCAGTTTACCGATAATTTCCGGTTTATGAATTTCCTTTTGCACAATTATCACAATTTTTTTTGTTAGTTGCTCCCGGGCTTGCGGAAGACTCATAACACTATCGGCAATAAGTTTAACTCTGTCACCGCTACTTTCAAGTTTACCCCTCACCAATACGGTTGCTTCCATTTTTAACAAATCTTCATTATCTTGAAAATCTTTTCCGAACATAATGCCTTCGCACGAGCCGGAGAAATCATCCAATTTGAAAAATGCCATTTTACGGCCGGATTTATCGATACGCGTACGCAAATCCAATATTACCCCGCAAGCTCTTACATTTTCGGAATTTTTATACGTCTCCGGTTTACCGAGTTGTACGGTGGAAAATGAATTATATTCATTAACAAATTTTTTCAACGGGTGCCCGGATAAATAAAATCCCAGTACTTCCCTTTCTTTTGCCAAGCGTTCGGTTGTTTTCCATGGGGGTACATCGGGAAGAGCAGGTTCTTCAATTTCTACATGCTCAGTAAAAGCGCCGAAAAGGCTATTAACATGATTAGCTGCAACGGTCCGTGCTTTGCTGCCGAAAGACAAAGCCTTTTCGATAGCTTTGAATTTCTGTGCCCTGTTTCCTTCCAAAGAATCCAAAGCTCCGGCCAATACCAAACTTTCAAGCGCTCTTTTGTTTACAATTCTTGTATCTACGAAACGGCAAAAATCATAAATTGTTTTGAAATTCCGCCCCAATTCTTGACGTGCCCGTTCAATTTCCTTGACTGCATTCACACCAACATTTTTAATAGCCGACATACCGAAAATAATTTCATTGCCTTTCACCGTAAAAGAAACGGAGGGACGGTTAACATCGGGCATCGATACTTTAACATTTAATCTTCTACAATCTTCCAATAAAGTTGTAACCTTATCCGCTTTTTCAAATTCCACCGTAAGGTTTGCTGCAAGAAATTCCGGTAAATAGTGTGCTTTCAAATAGGCGGTTTGATAAGCAACAATACTGTAGGCAACGGCATGACTTTTATTGAATCCGTAATTTGCAAATTTATCTATATCTTCAAAAATCGCAATTGCAATTTTTTTAGGTATTTTATTTTTAATTGCACCTTCAATAAATTTTTTCTTTTGCTCTTGCATTGCTTTGAGGTCTTTTTTCCCCATCGCCCTTCTTAGAATGTCGGCTTCGGCAAGAGTCATTCCCGCAATTTTATTTGCAATTTGAATCACCTGCTCTTGATACACCATAATACCGTATGTTTCTTTCAAAATCGGTTCAAGTGAAGGGTGCAAGTAATCAAAAGTTTTTCTACCGTGTTTGCGCGCAATGAATTCATCTATATATTCCATTGGTCCGGGCCGGTACAAAGCATTCATTGCGGCTAAATCTTTTATGCTAGTGGGTTTCAATTTTTTCAGGTATTCCCTCATCGGTGCCGATTCAAATTGAAATACCGCAGTCGTTTGTCCCTTTGCAAAAAGTTGGTAAGTTTTTTTATCATCCAATGGAATGTTTTCCATATCGATATCAATTCCGCGGTTTTCTTTAACCAGCTTAATTGTGTTCCGGATAATGGAAAGCGTGCTCAAACCCAAAAAATCCATTTTCAGAAGTCCGGCGGAATCGAGCTCTTTCATATTGAATTGGGTTACAAGATCGCCGCCGTTACCACCCATAACTGCAAGTGGGACGTAGTCGCTTACAGGTCCTGGCGTAATTACAACACCAGCAGCATGTTTTGATGCATTGCGGTTCATTCCCTCAAGGATTTTGGAATATTTTATTAATTCCTGGATTTGCGGATCGTCTGAATCCCTTACCCATTTTAATTCCGGAACTTCATTCAATGCTTTCTCTATGGAATAAACCTTACCGAATTTTGAAGGGATGAATTTTGTAATTTCGTTTACGGTAGGAATTGGAATTTTCAGAACACGGGCTACATCCCGGATAACTTGTTTGGATGAAAGCCGGTTAAATGTAATAATTTGGCTGACGGATTCTTCACCGTATTTTTCTTTTACGTAATCGATTACAACGCTTCTTTGATCATCTGCAAAATCCACATCAATATCGGGCATCGATTTACGGTCGGGATTCAAAAATCTTTCGAACAACAAATCATAATCGAGAGGGTTAACGTTGGTTATTCCCAATGCGTAGGCAACCAAACTGCCCGCAGCGCTTCCCCGCCCGGGTCCAACGGGCACACCACGGTTTTTTGCGGCGTTAATAAAGTCTTGAGTAATCAAAAAATATCCCGAATAGCCCATGCTTTTTATTATTTCCACTTCATATTTAAATCTCTCTTCAACCTCGCTCGTAATTTTATCTATCTTCTTTTCCAAACCTTCGCGGGCTAACAATTCGAAATATTCATCAAGATTTTTTGCTTTTGAATTTTCGGGAATCGGAAAGACTGGATAATGGAATTTTTCGAAATCCAAATTGAGGTCAACTTTTTCCGCTATTTCCAATGTGCTGTCTATTGCACCTTTGTATTTTCCGAAAAGTTTTTTCATCTCTTCTGCGGATTTAAAATAAATCTGATCGGTCTGATAACGCAAATCGCGGTAATCCCTTCCGGATTTATCGGAAAGCAAAAGCAAAATATTGTGTGCAACGGAATGTTCTCTTTCGATATAATGGATATCGTTTGTAGCAACAACCGGTGTATTGATTTCCTTTGCCAGCTTGGGAATCCCTTCGAGGATCGGCAAATCTTTTTCCAAACCGTGGTCTTGTATTTCCAGGTAAAAATCTTTGTCGAAAATCTCTTTGAGAATTATCGCGTTTTCTTTAGCCTTTTCGTAATTTCCGTTTAACAAATGTGCGGAAACCGGACCGGCCAAACAGGCACTTGTACAAATCAAGCCTTCACTGTATTTTTTGAGAAGCTCCAAATCAATTCGGGGTTTATAATAGAAACCTTCCGTAAACCCAAGAGTTGAAAGCTTGACCAAATTTTTATATCCGGTTTTGTTTTTTGCCAGCAAAACGAGGTGGTTGTAATCCCTTTGTTTTCTGCCACCCGGTTTTAAGTTTTCTTTTCCACGGTCGAACCGGCTACCTTCCATCACAATGTAAGCTTCCATCCCAACGATAGGTTTTATCCCTGCACTTTTGGCTTTTTTATAAAATTCCGAAATGCCGTACATTACGCCGTGATCGGTAAGTGCCAAAGCTTGCATTTCATTTTTCTTAGCCGCCTCTATTAAAGCGTCGATTGTACAAGCGGCATCTTGCAAACTGTAATGCGAATGATTGTGTAAGTGAATAAAGTCGTTCATTTTATTATTAAAATTTAATGTTTTCCGGTATGTCCGAATCCTCCGCTCCCGCGGACGGTTTCGTTTAATTTTTCCACTTCAGTTAATTCGGCTTGGTACACTTTGCTCAACACAAGTTGTGCTATCCTTTCGCCTCTTTTAATTACAAATACTTCCTTTCCGAAGTTGAAAAGAATTATTTTTACTTCCCCCCTGTAATCGGAATCTATGGTTCCCGGGGAATTTAAAACTCCAATTCCATGCTTAATTGCCAGTCCGCTTCTCGGGCGGACTTGAATTTCGTATCCGGCGGGAATTTCCACACTTAAATTTGTTGGAACCAAAACAATTTCCCCTGGTTTCAAAATCATCTCATTTTCAATGGCTGCCCGTACGTCCATTCCGGCACTATGTTCGGTTGAATATGAAGGAACCGGAATATCGTTGAATTCTTTATTTAATTTTTTAAATTTTACTAAAATTTTTTCCACTTGAACGGTTTGGTTTTTATGAATGTGAAATTACGGCGTTCCAAAAATAACAGTAATTTTTATCTTTTGCTTTGAATTATTTCCAAAGCTTGTAAAATTTCTTCTTTTCTTAAAATTCCAAACAGAAATGCAAAACCGGTAAACAAAACAAGCAAAATAATTTTCGATAAAAACGTCAACATTCCATTAAAGTATAAATAATAATAAGTTAAAGATATGACCAGAATTAATAAAAGGTTCGGAATCACTCTCTGGAATTCATAATCGATTTTATAAAATTTTTGGGAAACAAGATATAAAAAAACCGCCATTACCAAATAACTTGCAAAAGTGGAAAGTGCGGCACCAAATATTCCCCATACAGGAATAAGCAAAAAATTCGACACAATATTTATTATGGCACCGGTTCCGGTAACATACGGGAAATATTTTGTTTTCTCTTCAATATAAATTCCCGCTTGAAAATTCACATACATTCCGTGAAAAATATAAGCAAACAAAATTATGGGCACAATATAAATTCCCCCGAGATAATCTTTTCCGATTAACGATTTGCCGTTGAAAAATTCTATTGCCGCAATGTTATCGATGAATAAACTGATAACAATCCAAATTAATGATGCCACCAAAACAAACAGAGTTAAAACCTTGGAGAAAATCTCCTTCGCATTTTTTTCTTTAGCGTTATTTAAAAAGAAAGGCTGCCATGCATACTGGAACATTGAGACGAAAAGTAACATGAAAATTCCGAGCTTGTAATTTGCCCTGTAAACTCCAACCGTGGAATCATCCGTTAATTCCCTTAAAATAGGAACATCTATCATCTGAACCATAATTGCAGCCATGCTGGCAGGCAAGTACGGAATGCCGAATTTTATCATTCTCTTCAAGGTTGCCAAGTGTAAAGTGAATTTCAATTTCTTAAATATTCCGGGAGTTAAAGCAAGAAGCGAAAAAGCAGAAGCAATCAAATTACTGATAAATATGGCTTCTATTCCCATCTTGTAATGCAAAATCAATAAAATGTTTAGCGAAAGATTTATTACAATATTAATAATTTTAATTGTTGCAAACTTTGCGGCTTTTCTTTCAAGCCGGAGAGCGGCAAACGGAATTAACGCAACGGTATCGAGGAACAATATGCCCAACATATAATAAAGTAAAAAGCCGTATCCGGCGGGAACGTTTAAAAAACCGTTAATGCTGTTTTTGAAAAATAAAATTATCAAACTAATGACGATTGACGTAAAAGAAATAAAAAGAAACGGTGTGGAAAAAATATTTTTTTTGTTTTGTTCTTCGAGTGATGCAAACTTCATATATGCGGCATCCATGCCGTAAATATAAACAACGTTCAAGAAGGCAATGATTGTGTAAAGGTATGTGTAAATTCCGTATTCATTTGTAGGAAAGACATTAGTGTAAAACGGAACCAAGAGAAAACCCAAAAACCTCCCGAGAATTGTACTAATACCGTAAATAACGGTATCCTTCGAAAGTTCTTTAAGTTTTTCTATCATTCTGAAGTTCGACCGGATTTATTAAAATACGGTTCCAGCGCTTTAAGATATTGCTCCGGGGGCTTCGTCGGGCGTTTTGTTTCCGCATTGATAAACATGTGATCGGTATATCCGGTAGCTATTAGTTCCTTTTCCCCGTTTTTGGTAATTTCATAATCTATGTGGACTTTTGCGGAACGCAATTCGCTTACAACCGCCTTAATTTCCAACAAGTCATCGTAAGCAGCCGGCTTTTTATAATTTACATGAGCTTGAATTAATGGAAGTTGATAACCGCTTTTTTCCAGTTCGCTGTAAGGCAAACCGGTACTTCTCAAAAGTTCGGTTCTTCCCACTTCAAAATATTCGAGATACTTTCCGTTATAAACAATTCCCATCTTGTCGGTATCGGCATAACGCACTCTTACGGTTGTTGTATGTGTAATCATTTACAGGTAAACTTTAATTTTTAATCATTCGATGTACACACCCATTGCACCGAATTTTTCAATTCTTTCCTGAACCAGTTTATCGGGTTTTATTTTCTTCAATGCAGCAAGTTCTTCCAATAAAACTTCTTTTAATATTTTTGCCATTTCCTCTTGATTTTTATGGGCTCCGCCAAGCGGTTCGGGAATTATTCGATCGATGATTTTTAATTCAAGTAAATCCTTAGCTGTTAATTTCAAGGCTTCGGCAGCTTGTTCTTTGTATTCCCAGCTTCTCCACAAAATACTCGAGCATGATTCGGGACTGATTACGGAATACCAAGTATTTTCGAGCATCAATACCCTATTGCCCACACCGATTCCCAGTGCGCCTCCGCTGGCACCTTCACCGATTATGACGACAATTACCGGCACACGCAATTTACTCATCTCGAAAAGGTTGCGTGCGATGGCTTCGGCTTGACCGCGTTCTTCGGCTTCCAAACCAGGATAAGCACCGGGCGTATCCAACATTGTAATGACCGGAATATTAAACTTTTCCGCCAACTTCATCAAGCGCAATGCTTTACGGTAACCTTCGGGATTGGGCATTCCGAAATTGCGGTAAAGATTGGATTTCGTATCCCTTCCTTTTTGATGTCCGATAATCATAACTTTTTCACCACCCAGTTTTGCCAATCCGCCCACAATTGCCTTGTCGTCCCGGAATAACCTGTCGCCGTGCAATTCCACAAAATCTTCCGTCATGTTGTAGATATAATCGAGCGTGTAAGGTCTTTGCGGATGGCGTGCCAGCTGTACCCTTTGCCAGCGTGTTAAGTTTTGGTAAACCGATTTTTTCAGATGGTCAATTTTTTCTTCGAGGTTTTTTATTTCATCTTTAATATCGAGGTTTTCGTCAAGCTTTTTCATCTCCTCGATTTTTCTTTCCAATTCTACAATCGGTTTTTCAAAATCCAGAATGTTATTAATCATTTTTTCTCCTTGCTGTAAAACATTTTTCCTAATGTTCTTCCGAGAATTTCAAGATCCAACCACAAATTTTGATTTTTTGCATAATACAAATCCAACTTCAACATTTCATCTTCATCATTGGAGTCGACGTTTTCGATGTACCACAAACCGGTTAAACCGGGTTTACCTAAATACAAATCTTCGTAATAACTTTTTAATTTGGGTCCGACGAAACTCTTCCTTCCCGAAAAAACTTGCGGGGTTCCGAGAATAAAATTTGTCAGGCCGGAACTATTCCCGCTTACTTTGTGAATAAAATATACCAAAGGATATATTAAAAGCAAAATTACCGAAGAAAAGATTAAATCGAAAATGCGTTTAATAAATTTATGGGTCGGAGCCGAAATATTGTAAAATACTTTCAGCAACGGTACATCGTCAATTTTTCCGGCCATCGATTTACCCACAAGGTAATCCACTTTTCTGCCGGAAACAAGGAAATCGACATTTTCGTCCTGGCACATAGAGACAACGGCAAACATTTTTTCAAATGACATATCTTGCGAGGAGAAAATTACTTTCTCAATTTTCATTCCCGAAATTATTTTTACAATGTTATCTACACTGCCGATAATTTTAAATCCGTTTTTTTCTTCACCAATGTTACGCATGTCGAGGGAAATCAATCCCAGTACATTGTGAATCGACTGGAAATCCGATTTAAGTTTTGCGGCAAGTTCAACGGCTTTATCGCCGGTACCAACTATAACGGTTCTGACACTGCCGGCACCTTCACCCAAACCTTGGCGGGTTATAAATTTGAACACCAAACGCCAAAGCGGATAGAGAAGGAAAAGGAACAAATATGTAATCAGAACAACGGCACGGCTGAATGCAAATTGTTTGAGAAAAAATGTAAGGGCACTGAGGAGAACCAGACCGAAAAATAACGACAACCAACTTTTGAGTATCGAGATCGAATTTTTTTTATATGCGCCGAATGAAGCGGAAATAATAATCTGCAAAATTGCCGGCAAAATATAAATCCACGGCTTAACAAATTCCGGAAATCCAAGCCAGTGTCCGGATTTGTAAATTTGCTCGGCCAAAACGATAGCTCCGATGAAAAACAACAAATCGAAAAGCATGGCAAGGAGAACCAATCTGTACACACTGGCGAAAGCCACAATTTTCCTTAAGATTATGGCGAATTGCAAAATGCCGGATACCAAAAACGAAGATGAAAAATGTTTTTTCACGAACAAATGCATTGCATCGTAAAAAATTTTTGTTTCGTCAACTTTGCTTCTTTTTGTGCTTTCGCCTTTGAAATGAATAACTTCGGTTTCGTGGAAATAGTAAACTTTAAAACCGGCTTGCTGCGTCCGGTAACAAAAATCCAAATCTTCTCCGTACATAAAAAAAGCAGGATCGAAACCGCCGATTTTTTCGTACACTTCCCTTCTCATCATCATGAAAGCGCCGGAAATTGCATCAACTTCGTAAGTTTTGTTTTCATCGAGGTAGGTCAAATTATATTTTGCAAACAACTTACTTTTTGGAAACAATGAGCTGAGTCCGAACACTTTGGTAAACGATGTCCAAGGTCCGGGAAAACTTCTTCTGCAAGCGAGCTGTAGGGAACCGTCGGGGTTCAAAATTTTACAACCGGCAAGTCCGGCCGAAGGAGTTCTATCGAAAAATTCAATAAGTTTTTCAAATGTATTTTCTTTAACAATTGTATCGGGATTGATAAGAACAATAAATTTCCCTTTGGCGATTTCCAGCGCTTGATTATTGGCTTTTCCGAAACCGATATTTTCCTTGTTTTCTATTAATATTACCGAAGGGTATTTTTGTTTTATGATTTCTTGGCTGCCGTCGTCCGAAGCATTATCAACAATAATTATTTCAGCGGAAAGTCTTTCTGTGGCTTTATATATTGATTCGAGGAGATTCTGTAAGAATTCTTTAACGTTGTAATTTACAATTATGATTGAAAGATCGACCATTTGACTAATCAAGGATTCCCAAAATACTTCTTAAGCGTAATTCCCAAACCCTGTAAATTGCTTCCCTTACGATTTTTTTCGACATTTTGGAAGTGCCTTCCACCCTGTCCAAGAAAATTATGGGAACTTCGCCGAGTTTAAAACCTTTTTTCCAGGCTTTGAAATTCATTTCGATTTGAAAAGCGTAACCGTTCGATTTAATAGCATCCAAATTAATAGCTTGTAATACTTCACGTTTGAAACATTTATATCCGCCCGTGCAATCATTAATGGGCAAGCCTGTTATAAATTTTGTGTATTTGTTTGCAAAATAGGAAAGCAGAAGGCGGCGCATCGGCCAGTTGATAACATTTACTCCATTTAAATATCTGCTACCGATAATTAAATCGTATTTGTCAATCATTTTGAGGAAGTTTTTAATTTCCCTCGGGTCGTGTGAATAGTCGGCATCCATTTGGAACGCAATATCGTAATTATGTTCCAACATGTATTTATACCCGGCCACGTATGCGGTACCCAACCCCAATTTACCTTTTCTTTCCAAAAGGTGAACTTTGCTGTCAGTTTTTGAAAATTCTGCTACAAAGTCGCCCGTTCCGTCCGGAGAATTGTCATCTACAATTAGAATATCCAAATCGGGATAAAGTTTGCGCAATTCCGGTACCAGCCTTTGAATGTTATTCAGTTCGTTATAAGTCGGGATTATAACAATCGCCTTAATATCTTTCATATAAGTTGGTTCAATATTATTCAAAATGCCCTCTTCCCGTTATTACCACGAAAATTGTGCGGAATAAAATTTTCAAATCCATTCGCAACGACATATTTTCGATGTAAAACAAATCGTAGCGTAGTTTGGTTTTAACATCGTCAATTGTTTCGTCGTATTTATGTTTAACTTGTGCCCATCCGGTTACACCGGGTCGCACTTTCAATCTGCGTTTGTAAAGTGGAATTTCCTTAGCAAGTTTTTCAACGAAGAACGGTCTTTCGGGTCTGGGTCCAACCAAACTCATTTCTCCTTTCAATACATTTATCATTTGCGGGATTTCGTCAATTCTGGTTCTTCTGATAAATTTGCCAACACGTGTAATTCTGGGATCGTCTTTGGTTGACCAAACAGGTCCGGAATAAGCTTCCGCATTATCAATCATGGAGCGGAATTTGATTACTTTGAAAATTTTACCGTTCAATCCCATTCTTTCTTGCAAAAAGAAAACCGGTCCTTTGCTGTCAATCTTAATTGCGATTGCAACGAGCAAAGTAACGGGAAAAGTTAAAGTCAAAATTAAAAAAGAAATTACAATATCCATCAATCTTTTTATTTTCTTTTCCCATTCGGGCATCAATTGGGGCATAATATCGATAAGAGGGAAGCCGTAAATTTGGTTTGTGCGGGCTTGTCCGCTGATTATTTCGTAAAGATCGGGTACAATTTTAATGCTTACTTCTTCACCTTCGCATTTGCTTAAAACATCCATCACAATATCGTCTTCGTTTTTTTCAAGAGCAATAATTATTTCCGATACATCGAATTTTTTAATAACATCGCGGATGTTCTCCACAGTATCGACAACTTGAATACCCTCGAAATTTTTGCCGGTGTTTTCCTTGTCAACAGCCACGTAGGCAACAACATCGATGCCCAAACCGCGAGCTTTATTTATCGTTTGATGAATATTCTGAGCTTTCGGATTATATCCGACGATGAGAGCATTTTTCCTTCCAATACCTTTAATTAACAAGCGGCGTTGAAAACTTCTTACAAAAAGCCTTCCGGCGCCTACTATTGCAAGAAACAAACCCCAGTAAATGAAAATAAGATATCTTCCCGTTGTGGCGGTCTCGCCTTTAACCATATCATCGTAAAAAATCAGAAAGAAAAGAATGAAGATTCCGACAAAAGAAGCTTTGAAAAGTGATGTAAGTTCATCGAACCGCGAACGTGCAAACCATGTGCGGTACATTCCCACGAACGTGAAGATTATCAACCAGTAGAAATAAATAACTATTGCGGAAATCAGAAAATCGGGATGAGAGAAAATCTCGAACAAACCCGATTGCACCCGTATAAAATAATAGAGAACCCAGGTTAGATTGATGGTTATAAAATCGATAACCAGAACAAAGATTTTTTCAATTTTCTTATTCAACTAAGCTTTTATAATAATTCCGAAATTTTTATTTGAATTGAGAAAGCAATATACAAATTTAAGATTTTGCCGTTAATATTTTTTTCGCGATATAATCCCCTATTGCCAAAGAAGCCGTGGCTGCCGGTGAAGGTGCATTCAGCACATGAATAATATTTTTATTTTCAACAATATAAAAATCATCAATCAATCCGCCCGATTTATCACAGGCTTGCGCCCTAACGCCGGCGCCTCCTTTTTCCAAATATTCAGGGGTAACAGCCGGAACCAATTTTTTCAATTCCTTTACAAAAGCCTTTTTACTGAATGAGCGGTAAAATTCACCAAGACCCATTTTCCAATATTTTCCGATAACTTTGTAAAACCCCGGCCAGGTGAAAGTTTCAAATGAATCTTTGAAGCTAAAACCGGATTTTGAATATCCTTCGCGTTTGAACGCCAATACGGCATTGGGTCCAACTTCCACACTGCCGTTTATCTTTGTTGTGAAATGAACCCCGAGAAACGGGAAGCGGACATCGGGAACGGGATAAATCAATCCTCTTATCAAATCTTTCCTCTCAGTTTTCAAATTATAATATTCACCCCGGAAAGGGATAATCCTCACACTCAAACCGGGATTTGTTAACCGTGCAATTCTATCGGAAAATAGACCGGCACATGAAATTAACTTAAAACTTTTATAAGTATTATTTTGAGTTTTAATAATTATAGAATTATCCGAGGAATCAATGGCTGTTACGGTTTGATTAAAAACTATTTCACCACCTTTCGATTTTATTTCTCCGGCATATTTTGCCGCAACGGTTTTAAAATCGATTATGCCAGTTTGGGGGACAAAAATTGCTTTGTATCCCGTTGCGTTTGGTTCATACTCTTTAATTTCACTTTGTGATAAAATTTTCAGGTTTTCCAGACCATTATCAATCCCGCGTTTGTAAATGTTTTGCAAGGTGGATTCTTCCACGGGGTTTTTGGCTACAATCAGTTTTCCGCAGATTTTGTACTTAATATTATGCCGGTCACAAAATTCCAGTAACATTTTATAACCGGTGCGGCAATTCTTTGCTTTGAGACTGCCAGGTTTGTAATATATGCCGGAATGAATTACTCCGCTGTTGTTTCCCGTCTGATGTTTCGCAATCCGGTTTTCTTTTTCGAGAATTAAAATTTTTAGTGAAGAATCTTTATGTAACAATTGATAAGCCGTTGCCAGACCAACAATACCTGCGCCGATGATTGTTATATCGAAAGTTTTCATCTTTCCGTGGATTCCCAAATAATTGAATGCCGGTTTCTTAAAAATTTAATAAAACCGATAACCAGAGCAATATTCGATAAAACAAAAAAGAAAGGCATGGCAAAAATTTCTATCCTTACCTTAATTTTGTGTAACAAATAACCTATTAGCGCAAATGAATAAAAGCCTAATTGTAAGTAAAAAATTATTTGATAAATTTCACTATGTTTAAACAAAAATAAATTAAGTATAAAAATTAATACTAATAAAACCGGAAAGAACCAACGGATTATTTTATGTGACCAATACGCATAAGACAACAGAAAATTTTTGTTAAACAAAAGCGATTTGAAAAATGGAATAATTTGAAAGTTAGTTGCTGCAAAACGTATTTTTCTCGAAAATTCTATGGAAACATTTTTACCAACATCTTCATAAGCAATTGCATCATAATCGTATACAAATTTCTTTCCTTGGGCTAAGACGTTTAACGTCAAATAAAGATCATCAGTAACAGGTTTGTCAATTGGTATTTTTGCAACAAATTCTTTTTTTATGGCAAAAATTCCCCCGTTCGCTCCTATTAAAATTCCACATTTACCTTCCGAATTTTTAATAAAAGTTTCATAAACCCAATATTTTTTTTCTTCCACGCTTTCATTATCCGGTACTAAATTATCGGAAAGAATTAATCTGCCGCAAACACCGCCAATATTATTATTAAAGTTCTTTACTAATAAATACAAAGCATTTTTGTCAAACTCTGTATTTGCATCGGTAAATAATAATATTTTATTTTTAGATTTTTCGAACAAATTGTTCAATACAGATGCTTTGCCCCGTTGTTCAGGGAACAAAAAAACCTTTAACCAATCATACTTTTCACGAAGACTCTCTAATATTTCATTAGTTTTGTCATTCGAACCGTCGGACCCAACCAAAACTTCAATTTTATTAAAATCGTAATTCAGATCTGAAATATTTTTTATTCTTTCTTCAATAACTTTTTCTTCGTTAAACGCAGAAATTAAAATTGATACGGATGGTAAATTGAACTCGGTTTTCGAATTTTTAATAATCTTATTTTTACAAATTAGAGATGAAATAAAAATTACAACGGGATAAATTAAATAAGAATGTACCGCAAGAAAAATTAGTCCCCAAAAAATTATTTGTAAAATAATTAGCAACATTAAATGAATAATAAGTTGAAATTTTCCTTTAGGAAAGGTAAGTCTAAAATAATTATTTCACAAATGCTCAAACCGGAAAAACGATTTGAGCATTAAAATAATAAGATAACTAAGAATTATTTTCAATTTTTTTAATTAATTTGGCCGGAACGCCGGCTACAATGGAATTTGGCGGAACGTCTTTTGTTACAACGGCGCCCGCACCAACAATAGAGTTTTCACCAATTGTAATACCGGCAAGAATTGTTGCCGAAGAGCCGATGGAAGCTCCGTCTTTTACGTAAGTTTCAATTAATTCCCAATCATCATCGGTTTGCATCGAACCATCGGGATTTGTTGCACGGGGATATAAATCGTTAATAAACGTTACGTTGTGACCAACAAAAACATTATTTCCGATATGCACACCTTCGCAAATAAATGTGTGGGACGAGATTTTACAATTTTTGCCGATAAAGGCACCTTTTTGTATTTCCACAAAGGTACCGATTTTCGTACCGTCGTCAATTGAACAACCGTACAAATTTACAAAATCGAATATTTTAACATCTTTACCGAGTTTTACGTTATTAATATTTTTCTTTTCCATTTTGTTTTCCATAAAATTATTAATCATTAATTGCTACGAATTTACCTTTGTTTTTTATAGATTCGTCACTTGCTTCGAGAATTTTGACAACTTTTAATCCATCGTACCCGCTTGTTAAAGGCACTCTGTTTTCTTTGATGGAATTAATAAATTCCATTGCACCTAAATTAAGGGCTTCGGTCTGAACCACTTTAGGTGAATACATATCGCCGATACGGTATTGAATTAATGCTTCGTGAATTTTTTCCGTACTTTCCATTTCCACGCCGCTATCGTACACTTTAATTTTCTCGAAGTTTTCCATGTCGTTAAAAACGAGCATTTTTTTATCGCCACCCAAAATCATTCTGCGGATTTTTACGGGTGAAGTCCAATTTACATGGAAGTGGGCAAAGCAATTGTTGTCAAAATAGACGGAGAGATGTGCAACATTTTCCAAATCGTAATAATTTGCTATACCGTTAGCGGCAACTCCCACAACTTTTTTATCTTCCAACAAATAATGCATAATGGAAAGATCGTGCGGCGCCAAATCCCAAATTACATTAACATCGTGTTGGAACAAGCCCAAATTAATTCTCACGGAATCGAAATATTTAATTTCACCTAATTCGCCAGCTCTAATCAAATCTTTAATTTTTCTTACCGCGCCGGTGTAAATAAAAGTATGATCAACAAAAATTTTGAGATCT
This sequence comes from Melioribacteraceae bacterium, assembly GCA_026983955.1. GTDB lineage: Bacteria > Bacteroidota > Ignavibacteria > Ignavibacteriales > Melioribacteraceae > BMS3ABIN04. The sequence continues at coordinate 1,351 of JALSTB010000042.1, read as the reverse complement.
TTCGAATCTGCAATATCAATTAGTTCCTTAGCTTGATCTGAAGTTGCGGTAAAGGGCTTTTCGACCCAGATGTGTTTTCCCGCTTCAAGGGATTCTTTTGCAAACTTGTAATGAGTATCGACAGGGGTTGCAATAACAATTGCATCCACGTCGCTTTTAAGCAAAGCCTTGTAATCGTTAGTCGTATCGGCACCGGGGAATTTACGCTTAATCATTGCAAGTCTGGATTCTTGTAAATCACAACCGATTACTTTGTCAACTTCCGGTTGGGCTAAAAAATTCCTGACCAAATTAGGACCCCAGTAACCCAATCCGATAACACCTACTTTCATAATAACCTCATTTTAGATCAACAAATTAATTATTGAAAAATTCGTGTATTTTATCCGAAACATATTGAATTTGTTCGTCTGAAAGCTCCGGAAACATTGGCAACGACAATCCTTGTTCAGCTAGTTCTTCCGTGACGGGGAAATCGCCTTTTTTATATCCCAAATTGGCAAAACAAGGTTGTAAATGCAATGGAATTGGATAATGCAACCCGGATGCAATTCCATTTTCGCCGAGGAATTTTTGTAATGCATCCCGCTGTTCACTTTTGTTTTCCGGATTGTTGCTTTTAACTTGGATTACAAAAAGATGATAGACATGTTTGGCATAATCCATTTCTTGCGGTAGTTTGATTTGTTCGATATCGGATAATAAATCGTTGTATTTTTTCGCAACCCGTCTTCTGCCTTCAGTCCAATTATCGAGATGTTTCAATTTCACACCGAGAACCGCACCCTGAATTCCCTCCATTCTGTAATTGTGTCCGAAAATTTCATGATTATATTTTTGAACTGCACCATGATCGCGTATCATTTTAAATTTATTTGCCAATTCTTCATCATTTGTAGTTACGGCGCCGCCTTCACCATAAGCACCGAGATTTTTTCCCGGATAAAAGCTGAATGAAGCCGCTTTACCCAATCCGCCTATCTTTCTGCCTTTATATTCGGCCAAGTGGGCTTGTGCCGCATCTTCAACAAGATAAATACCGTGTTTATCTGCAATTTCTTGCAACGGATCCATATCCGCAGGCTGACCGTAAAGATGTACGGCAACAATTGCTTTTGTTTTTCCGGTTATTGCTGCTTCAACTTTTGACGGATCGAGATTGTAACTTTGAGGATGGCAATCAACAAATACGGGTTTTGCACCTTGCAGCGTAGCTCCCCATGCTGTAGCAATGAATGTGTTTGCGGGAATTATAACTTCGTCGCCGGGACCTATACCAAGTCCCCATAAAACAACATGGTTACCATCTGTTCCGGCACTTACACCATGGCAATATTTAACACCATGAGCA
>JALSTB010000041.1 GCA_026983955.1 Melioribacteraceae bacterium | reverse complement strand
GCTCAAAATGCGTTTGAACCCAAAGTAAAAGTTAACGGTACTGTTCAAGCATGGGCAAGTATGGCACAAACCAACACCGACACCAATCAAATCGGTTTCGGATTGAGAAGAGTAAGAGCAAGATTAAAAGCGAGCCTGAGCAAAAACATCAAAGCCTTTGTGCAAGCCGAATTAACAAAACCAAAACTTTTGGATGCACGAATTGAATATCACATATCCAAAGCCGCACAAATCCGTGTTGGACGGTTCATTGGTGCCGGAGTTAGAGCGGGAGGTTTAACTTCTCACACAAAAATCGACATTGTTGAACGACCGGTATCGGCTCAAAAATGGGGTAAAGCCACAATCGGCGCAGATTACAGGGATTACGGTTTGGCATTTATGGGTAAAGTTAAAGATTTCGGATTTAATTTAACTCTGCATAACGGTAGCGGCGCTGCAAACATTAAACCCTCACACAAAAGCACCGCTTCTTTACAACTTCAAGGAATTGCCATCAGCGGAATGGTAAACTTTAAACCTAAAGCGGTTAAAGGTTTGGAAGTTGGCGGTTACTACGGAATTGGCAATACTTACGTTAACGATTATGCTTCTTTCAACGGTTACATTTATTACGAACCCAAACCGTTAAGAGTTAAACTGGAAGCAATCGGTTGGACAGATAAAAACGGTCCGGTTGATATTTCCTCGTTAGGCTACTATGCATTCGTCGGTTACAGAATTACCAAATGCATGGAATTGGTTGCACGCTATGAACAATTCGATGCAAACACGGATTTAGACAAAAATGAAGAAACATTCATCACCATTGGACTTACTCATTCATTCTTCCCCGAACATTGGAACAATGCGAAAATTACGGCAGCTTATGTAATTCACAATGAAGCATGGGATAATCCACCTGATAACAACGTATTTTACATTATGGCACAGTTTGTATTTTAATTTGGATAACAAATGTTATTCATAAAATTTGGAGGAAAAATGAAACTAACAAAATTATTAATTTCGCTGCTGGTTATTGCAGGGCTTGCAGTGGGATTAAACGGTTGCGGTAAGTCCGAATCCGGTCCGATTAAAATCGGTGTTCTTTTGCCTTTGACCGGACCACAGGCAAACTTCGGCGAAATGGAAAAAAATTCTTTTGAATTGGCAAAAGAAGAAATTAATGCCAAGGGCGGAATTAACGGACGCCCCGTTGAATTTGTTTATGAAGACGATACCGGAAAACCCGATGTTGGAAGAGCCGGTGCTGAAAAATTAATTGTACAAGACAAAGTACCGATGTTAGCCGGCGGTTACAGTTCTTCGGTTACTTTTGCCGCTGCAGCCGTTGCCCAGCAACACAGAATTCCTTTTCTCGTAAATACCGGCTCGGTCGATAAAATCACCGAACCTGAAGCCTTCGATTTAACAACCAACGATGGGGACAAATTCTATATTTACCGCTTGAACCCTCCGGTATCGGAATATGCTTCGGGATTGGAAGGGTTGTTAAAAGAAGTGGTTAAACCGGCTTCGGCTTTTATCATTCACGAAAATTCCGCATTCGGTACGAAAGGTGCAAAATCTTTCGCTAAAACCTGCGATAAATTAGGTATTAAAGTATTAGGCAACGAATCATATTCGAGCGGAACCGTTGATTTCAAACCTTTGTTGATGAACGCCCGTAAAACCAAACCGGATATGGTTTACATGATTTCTTACGTTATGGATGCAGCTTTGTTAATGAAACAAAGCAGAGAGTTGGGTTTTACTACTCCTAAATTATTCGTTGGTGCCGGAGCAGGTTTTACAATGCCGGCATTCAAAGAAAATGCGGGCGAAGCTACCGAGGGTGTAATTTCGGCAACCTTGTGGCATCAAACATTGCCGATTAAGGGCGCAAAGGAATATTACGATAAATACGTCAAGAAATATGGTGGCGACGGTCCCGATTACCACGGCGCGGAAGCCTACTCTGCAGCTTACGTAATAGCCGACGTGTTAACAAGATGTAATGGCGAGTACACACCCGAAACAATTAAAAAAGCCCTGGACGAAACCAACATGATGACTGTATTCGGTCCGGTTAAATTCACTTCTTACGGTAAAAAAATTCACCAAAATAAAATGGATACTTACGTGGTTCAATGGATAAACGGTGAATTGAAATTAATCTGGCCGAAAAATCTTGCTAATGCGAAATTCATGTATCCGATTGATTGGAAAACCGTTTGGGGACTGTAATGGCGTTCTTACCAGTTCTGTTTTTTAAGTGACGGAAACTTAACGCTTCCGTCACTTTCAAATATCAAATAAAAATTGAGGATTTCGATGGAAGTTTTTTTGCAATCTCTCATATCCGGATTGCTAATCGGCGGTCTCTATGCAATTATCGGAATAGGAATGACGTTAATTATGGGTGTGCTTAAAATTATCAACCTTGCGCACGGACAAATTCTGATGGTTGCAATGTATGTAACCTGGGTTTTGTGGAAATTTTTCGGGATCGATCCTTACCTCTCAATTTTCATTACCATTCCGTTCATTTTCGTATTTGCCGAAGGCTTGAGTAAATACTTATTGCATCCTCTAATTGAGAAGGAATCCATTTTACCAGAGAATCAAGTATTAATGACTGTAGGAATCGGGATGGTACTGGTTGAACTTGCCCGATCGATTTTTACGAGCAATTATAAATCGATTCACACAAGTTATACCGACAAAGCCTGGCATGTTGCCGGAATATCGTTGCACGTTCCCTTGGTGATTGCTTTCGTAATTGCAATTTTTTTAACAATCGGATTATATTTTTTACTCAGAAAAACCGATTTGGGACGCTCAATACGCGCTACTGCTCAAGATAAAGTTGCAGCAACGTTAATGGGAATAAGCTCGGCAAAAATTACAATTCTTACCTACGGTTTGGGAAGTGCACTTGACGCAGCTGCTGGCTCCTTACTTCTGCCCGTTTATTACTTGTATCCCGATGTTGGTCCCCTTTTCACCGTAAAAGCTTTTGTAATTACAATTTTGGGCGGACTCGGGTCAACCGTTGGGGCAATTGCGGGAGGTTTGGTTCTCGGTGTAGCCGAAACTTTCGGTGCAACTTACATTTCATCGGGTTACAGAGACGCAGTCGGATTGGTAATCTTTCTGATTGTATTGGTCTTCTTCCCGGGAGGACTTAAACGGCTTACAAAAGTATAGGTATTCGATATGGAAAAAGAAAAAACCAAAATACTGGAAATCAGCAAAACCGAGTATATCATTTTTCTCGGTGCGGCTGTTCTTCCCTTTCTGTTTTTCAATTCCTTTTACATTCAAGGCTTGTTGATTTTTATTATGATGTGGGTGATGCTGGGTAATTCATGGAATTTACTTGCCGGTTATACCGGACAAGTTTCATTCGGTCATGCCGCTTACTTCGGTATAGGAGCTTATGCAGCGGCGCTTCCGTATTTTCATTACAAAATTTCGCCTTGGTGGGGACTTCTCTACGGAGGTTTGGCAGCGGTAATTTTAGGATACCTTTTGGGAATTTTGGTTTTCAAATTAAGAGGTCCCTATTTCGCGCTTGGCACCTTGGCAACAGGTGAAATTTTAAGATTGGTCTTCGGCGAAGAAGAATGGCTTACGAACGGTCACAATGGTATTTTGTACACTACCACATGGGTTTCCAAATATCCGTATTATTTCATTGCTTTAGCTTTGGCAATTCTTTCGATTCTCTCCGTGAAAATGGTGATGAAAAGCAAAGCCGGGTTCTATTTTCTATCGATCCGGGAAGATGAAGACGCCGCAGCCGCTCTTGGTATCAATACAAAAAAATATAAAAATATTTCCATGGCAATTTCTACTTTCTGGGCTGGAACAGCAGGCGCTTTTTATATGATTTACATGGGATTTATCGATCCCGAGGTTGTTTTTGCATTACATAATATTTCAATTATCACAATTTTAATCGGTATAATAGGTGGCGTGGGAACCATTTGGGGACCCGCAATAGGTGCGCTGGTAATGGTTTTCGTGCAAGAGCTTTTCCGCTCGGCAATATTCGGACTCGCACCGCATTGGGTTTCCGGATTGCATGCGTTAATTTTCGGTCTCCTTGTAATCACGGTAATTCTATATTTGCCAGGCGGCATTTTAGGCGATTGGGATTTGATTGCAAACAAATTTAAGTTTTCAAAAAGAATGAGGAGTTCCTCATGAGTATTCTTACACTCGAGAATTTAACGAAAACCTTCGGCGGACTCATGGCTGTCGATCACGTTTCCTTTTCCGTTAAAGAAGGCGAAATATTCGGATTAATCGGACCTAACGGAAGCGGGAAAACAACCATCTTTAATTTGATTAATCATTATTACACTGTCACTGAAGGGAAAATTTTTTTCCAAGGAATAGACATCACACATAAACATACACACGAAATTGCACAACTGGGAATTGGCAGAACTTTTCAAAAAGTAAAACCGTTAAAAAGACTTACGGTGGAAGATAACGTTATGGCCGGCGCTTTTGCAAGGGAAACAACATTTGCAGGTGCTCGCGCAGTAGCTCAGGATGTATTGAAATTTTGCCACCTTGATGATGTAAAAAACATGAAAGCAGGTAGTCTGCCTATTGGCGGAAGAAAAAGATTGGAAATTGCCAAAGCTCTGGCAACACGCCCCAAACTTATTCTGCTCGATGAAACGGCTGCAGGTTTGAACCCCGGGGAATTGGACGAGGCAATCGATATTATTAAAAAAATACGTGACGAACTCGGAATAACCGTATTAATTGTAGAACACATAATGAAAGTGATAATGACGTTAAGCGACCGAATTCATGCAATTGCACACGGTGCAACCATAGCCGAAGGCACTCCGGCAGAAGTCGCCAAAAATCCTTTGGTTATTGAATCATATCTTGGTTCCGATTACAATGTGGAGAATTACTTAAATGCTTAAAGTTGAAAATATTAATATGAGTTACGGGGATTTACAAGTTCTGTGGGATGTATCCTTCGAGGTTAAAGAAGGAGAAATAGTTGTGCTTGTAGGTGCCAACGGAGCGGGTAAATCTTCCGTATTGAAAACAATTTCGGGAATTCAAAAAATCAGCTCAGGCGATATAACATTGAACGGTGAATCGATTGCGAATACCGAGCCAAGTGAAATAATAAAAAAAGGAATAGTTCACGTTCCCGAAGCAAGAAGATTATTTAACGAAATGACCGTTGAAGAAAACTTGATAATGGGCTCGCTGCACGGCGAAGCGAAAGAAAAACGGTACGAAACCATGGAGAAATGTTTCGAACTTTTCCCGCGTGTTAAAGAAAGACGGAAACAACTGGCCGGTACTTTAAGCGGCGGTGAACAACAAATGGTTGCAATCGCCCGTGGCTTGATGTCCCTTCCCAAAATTTTGATGCTAGATGAACCAAGTTTGGGACTGGCACCCGTGCTGGTACAAGATATCTTCGATATAATTAAAGGGATAAGGCACCAAGGCGTTACCGTTCTGCTTGTTGAGCAAAACGTGCAAACAACCCTTACATTTTGCGATAGAGCGTATGTGTTGGAAAACGGTAGAATTACATTGGAAGGTACAGGGAAAGAATTGCTTAACAACGATCACGTTAGAGAAGCTTATTTGGGAATTTAATTATTTTAATTAATAAAGAGGTGAAAAATGTTTGTCCGTAAATGGATGAGTACAAACGTAGTTACCATAGACGAAAATGCAACACTTTCCGAAGCGATTCATACTTTGAAACGCAACAATATCAGGCGTTTGCCCGTAATGAGCGGTGAAGAACTTGTAGGTATTGTATCGGACCGTGATTTGAAAGAGGCTTCCCCGTCCAAAGTAACTTCACTCGATATTTGGGAAGTGCATTATCTGATGTCCAAAATCAAAATCAAAGATATAATGAAAAAAAATCCGGTTACAATTTCTCCGGACGATACAATTGAAAAAGCGGCAATACTTATGTTCGATAATAAAATTGGAGGTCTTCCCGTACTTGATAACGGAAAACTGGTGGGAATTTTAACCGAGCAAGATGTATTCAATGCGTTGATTAACATAACCGGCGCACGGATACCGAGTTTCAGAGTTTCTTTAACTATTCCGGATAAGCCGGGCTCAATCAAAGATGTTTGCGATAAAATGAGAGAGTATGAATTTAAGTGCATCAGTATTCTGACAACCAAACAAGGTGTTGAAGAAGGTAAACGGGAAGTCATTATACGTTTCCATGCTGAAGGCGATGAGTTGGATAAGATTAAAGAAATGCTGGCGGGCGATTATCCGGATATTATTATAACAAAAGATTTATAATACTTAAATTTTTATTTTTATAACTAAAACGAATAAGCTATTTTATAATTACATCACCTACAGGCCAACGCGGTTTTAATTTTAACGTATCCGGATAGAAAGCGAATTTCTCGGAATAAGCAAAAGGATATACTTTTCCATAGCCGTACGTTCCGTTTGAATCGGAATCGACAAAATACCAAAGTAAATATTTGCCTGGATAAACTTGCTCAAAGTTAAAACCGCCTTTTACAGCTTTGGTTTTGTACGAAACATCTTGCAAATCCGTGGATATTAAACTAACTATAACGTTACCGGTTTCTTTTACGTTTTTAACGGAACCTTGCACACCGGAGTAATCCAGTTTGTTAATGCATCCGAATTTAAATGTGTAAACCGAATCAAGTTTGTTCCCCGCAATATCTTCAAGAAAATTCATATCAATCCTAAGAGAATATTTTTTTCTGAAGTTCAATTTTTCCTTAATGCGAATTTTAAATTCCGCATCGTTAATAAATTCAATATCAAACCGATATTTTCTTTTTTTGGTATCCTCAATACTTAAACCTGGCATTATTTTTTTTGCATCAACCCCATCGGTAAGTTTAACATGGAGAAACGGATTAAAATAATCAACCATGGCATCGGGGTAATTGGTTTGTATTTTTATTATACCGGTAGAATTAGTATCTGGTTTAGAGTTGTATAAAAATTCTATGCCCTGCGGATCGCAAAGGTTACCGGCTTTGTCCGGAATACCGGAAGCATTCAGAAACAGTTCACCGGATTTTTTCAGATTGGAATCTATAGCCACGGCATATTTATACTTTCGTGTTTTTCCTTTGAAGAAATATTTTACCGGATACTTTACCGAATTGACGGAATCATAAATGAAAAAATTATCAGCTTTAACTGCGGAACTGTCTATAAATTCATTAAATTCCAGAACGATATGATTCCTGTCGGTCATTATTGCACTTACCAAATAAGGTTTGAGCGTGTCTTCTAGTGTTAGCTTAAAGTTCAAATTTTCAAATTTAATTTTATTCTGCGAAATAACCACATCGGAAAACGGAGCGCCGTATTCGTCATCGCCAATGTTATACAGCAAATCTTTGAATTTATCCTTAATTGCAAATATTCTGTATTTGTCTTCGGCCAAGCCGGTTATTTTAAATTTACCGTCTGCAGCAACTTGGGAAATATAATCCGGTTTACGTTTAACGGGATTTATTTCCTTGTCATTAGTAAAGCGGTAAGCATAAATCATTACACCGTTAACATTATTACCGTAAACTGTGCCGCTCACTTTGCCCGAATCGATTTTGGAACCGGTGGAAAATGAAAAATTAAACGGTGCAAGCATTTTGTTGTTGTTGTGAATATCTTTTACATCCGTTCCGATTGTAACGTTGTAAGTTGTATTAGATTTAAGCGAACCCGGGAAAATAATTTCCACTTCCCTGCCGCTCCAATCGAATTCAGGTTGACCGTCAATGTACGGCGAAATGAAAAATGCATCTTGCAGGCTCCGTTTATCAACATATTCGGAAAATTCCAACGTTATAAAATTTTCCGAATAATTGACAGTTCCGTCTTTAGGATAGTAATTTATTATTTCCGGTGGAGTTTTATCCACTTCACCGCCTTGCGGAGGCAATTGATTGGCGCAACGGTTGACAAAAAGGAGTAATCCTGAAATATAAAATAATCCTAACATTAATTTTTTCATCTTGAATCTCTCCAAGCGCGGTATCTTCTAACATTCCGCAGATGTTGCGAGTGGGTACGGGAGAATACATGTCCTCCGTGCCCGTCGGCTACGAAATAATAATAATCGTGTTTTTCGGGATAGAGTGCGGCACGTATTGCATCTTTACCCGGGTTGTTAATCGGTGCCGGCGGCAGTCCGGGATATTTGTAAGTGTTAAAAGGCGAATCGATTTCCAAATCCTTGTAATAAATCTTGTTCACTTTCTTTCTTCTGTGCCGTACAATATATTGAATTGTCGGATCCGCTTGCAACAGCATTCCCCTTTTTAATCTGTTATAATAAACACCCGCAATACGCCTGAACTCACTTACCACATTCGATTCACCGTCGATTATGGAAGCCATTGTTAAAATTTGATGCTCGGTCATTCCCAGCTCTTTCATTCTCTTTACATATTCTGGTTTAGATAAATACTTTTGCATTTCATCGCTCAGGCGTTTTATAATTTCTTCTTCGGTGCTACCGAGATAAAAATAATATGTTTCGGGTAAAAGGTAACCTTCCAGATAATCCACGTTCAGACCGAGCGATTTAATGAATTCTTTATTCCTGCTTAGTTTCATAAAGCGGGCGGAACTTATGCCGATTTGCTCTTCCAAAAGTGCGGCGAGTTTTTCCTGCCAAATTCCTTCTTGAATAGTAACTAATTTTTGAGGTAAAGGTTGTCCTTCCGTAAGAATTTGCAATAATTTCAAGTAGCTTATTCCGTTCGGTATTTCATAAACACCGGCTTTAACGTTTTTTTCCGAACCGCTTATTAATGCGGCTATTTTCATGTTGGTTTTACTGGGTATAATACCTTTTTCATACAGTTCTTCAATCACCTCATTAAGTGAAGCACCACGTTTAATTTCAAACTTAACAGGCTCATCACCGTTATAGTAATTGGGAAAGTAAAATGTAAAGATTAGAATTCCCAAGAAAAAACCGAATGCCACGGCAAAAATATACAATTCTTTTTTGGACATTACTGCCAATGCCATTACTTTCGCATAATTATTTTTTGAATGCGGAAATATATAAAATAAATATCAGTTTTTTGATAAGGGATGAAATATGATTGTTTGCTAAAAGTGGTATAAAAAGTTCCTAACGATTGGTTAAAGAAAAAAACAAATGTTTTTATTTATTGACTCATCTTGTCGCTTCAACACGTAAAGTATTTTTAATTGCCCGTTCCGGTTGTTTCCGGAACGGGTTGATAATTGCGGTATAAATTAATTGGTTAAACCGATTTCACTAAACTTTAAAGGGTTATTTTGCATAAGCAATTTTCCGGACTTCGCGGATAACCGTAACTTTAATTTGTCCGGGATATTCCATTTCGTCTTGGATCTTCTGTGCAATATCGTATGCAAGTTTATCCGAAAATGCATCATCAACTTTATCGGGTTCAACTACAACGCGAATTTCACGCCCTGCTTGAATTGCATAAGTTTTTGCAACACCTTCAAAAGTGTTTGCAATGTTTTCAAGATTCTCCAAGCGTTTAACGTAACCTTCCAAAGGTTCCCTGCGTGCACCGGGCCGTGCTCCGCTAATTGCGTCTGCGGCTTGCACAAGAGCGGCAATCGGATGTTCCATTTCGATATCTTCATGGTGGGAACCAATTGCGTTAACCACAATCGGATGTTCCTTGTATTTTTTAGCCAAATCGTAGCCAAGCAATGCGTGAGGACCTTCCACACTTTTATCAATCGTTTTTCCGATATCGTGCATCAATCCAGCTTTCTTGGCAAGATTGACGTCAAATCCCAATTCTGCAGCCATAATTCCTGTAAGGTAAGCCACTTCAATACTGTGCTGCAATAAATTTTGTCCGTAGCTTGAACGGTATTTCATTTTACCGATGTGTTTGACCAGTTCGGGATGGACTCCGTGCAAACCAAGCTGCACCAGAACATTTTCACCTTCGTGGATAATTTCTTCTTCGAGTTCCGATTCAACTTTTTTAACCACTTCTTCAATACGTGCAGGATGAATTCTGCCGTCAGCAATCAATCTTTCCAAAGCGATACGGGCAATTTCACGGCGGTATTGGTCGAATGCCGAAAGGATTACGGCTTCGGGAGTATCGTCAACAATCACGTCCACACCGGTTACGGCTTCGAACGAGCGGATATTCCGCCCCTCACGGCCGATGATTCGCCCTTTCATTTCATCGTTTTGAATTTGTACAACGGAAACCGTTGTTTCAACCGAATGGTCAACCGCAGTACGTTGGATTGCTTGCACAACAATCTTTTGTGCTTCACGTTTAGCTTCGAGTTTTGCTCTATCGCGAATTTCTTTAATATATTGAGAGGCATCGGATTTTGCTTTTTCAATCATATTTTCCATAAGCATTTTCTTTGCCTCTTCGGCGGTGAGCGACGCTATTTTTTCCAAGCGTATGTTTTGTTCGCGGATAAGATTATCCAGCTCATTCCTTTTTCTTTCGAGCAATTCTTTTTGGTTAAGTAATTTACGCTCGAGTTCCTTGTTTGCTTTTTCCTTTTGAATTACGAGTTCGTATTTTTTCTCGATTCCCTCTTCGCGTATATCGAGATTTTTTTCATAATTCTGAAGTTTTTGTCTGCGGGTATTTACTTCATTATCGAACTCTTGTTTTTTTCTAAGCCATTCATCTTTAACTTCCAAAAGTTTTTCACGTTTAAGATTTTTGGCTTCTTTTTTTGCATCTTCTATAATTTCGTCAGCTTTTTCTTTTGCACGGTTGATAGCCGATTTACCGAATTTGGAGTTTATTGCCCATCCCAAAAAGAACATTACAACCGAGAGAACAACTCCTATTCCAACCAAGTATATTGGGTTCATCCAATCCATAATACCTCCATAAATGCCAAAAAATTACACCGCGGCTGCCAATTCCAAATGGAAGAACTCCTTCCATTCAATGTGGGAAACCGCCGGACGCTTTTTACTTCCACCGTCCCGCATCTGTGCGAGAACCCGCCGGTAAACCGTAACGGGTTGAGGCCTGTAATACACGCCCTGAGTCGATAACCCTTGTTATTAGTGTTAGTTCTTCATATAACAGAATTGACAGCGCGGTTAAAATTATGATGGAGTGGACAATTCAGACTCGCTCAAAAGAAGCTTCATTTTCTTTACTTTATCAATAGCTTGAATACTGAATTCCCTGTATTTATTCTTTTCCATAGAAAGATCGTATGCTATATTTAATGCTGCAATAATTGCTATGGTTTCCGCCGGTTGATCTTTCAAGTCTTCCTGCGTTTCATTCATCACCTTGTCAACGTACGCAACCAAGTCCTCAGCTATTTCTTCATTTTCAACCAAGAGTGAAAATTCTTTATCGAAAATTTTTACTTTGAGCTTCTTTTTTTCAGTCATTTTTTGTCAATTCCATCATACAAACAATATGTAAAAGTTTCAACACCGTTGAAACTTAAGAACGAATATGATAATCGATTTTTTCAATCAGTTCATCAATCTGACTGATCAACGTTTCCCTGTCAACGTCGCTTATGTTACTACTATCGATTAATTCGTTTTTCTTTTTAACTACTTCCTCTACTTTGTGTTCCAATTCTTCTATCTTTAATTTAAGAACTTCATTTTCATTTTCCAACTGTTTTACTTTTTTTTCAAGAGCGGTTTTCATCTCTTTCAAATCATTATGTTTTTGAACAAACGCATGAAGCATTTTTTCCAGTCCGTTCAATTCATTCAAAAACAAATCGTATTTGGATGTTTCCGACACGCTAATTAACCTCTCAGTTCGCCGTTTAGTTTCTTTTTAATATGTTCTATTGTTTTCCAGAATTCTTTTTCTATTTCCTCTTCGGTTAAAGTACGGTTTTCATCATAATATTCCAATTGAAAAGCCATACTTTTTTTATTCCGACCTAAACTGTCACTTTCAAAGATATCAAATAACTTTATCTTTTTCAACAACTTAGAACTACTTTTATAAATTTCTTTTACAACCGATTCATACAGAATATCTTTATCGAATACGAAAGCGAAATCCCTTACAACCTTTGGAAATTTAAGCAACTCATTGAATTTTAACTCTTCCGTTTTAATGGAGCGGAGAGCATCCAGGTTAACATCAAACAAATACACGGCTTGATTGATATCGAATTTTTTTAATAAACCTCCTTTTACTTTTCCGCCGGTTGCAATTTTTTCCTCTTTATATTTCTTTATCAAGCGGAATTCAAAAACATCATCCGGTTCAAGAACATATTCATCGGTTAGTTTGTTTTCAATTCTTAATTTTTCGAAGAGTTCATCGGCGGCGCCAACAACATCATAAAAATCGAATTCCGTATCTTTGGAATACCAAACACCGGTTTCCCTTTTTCCGGTTACAGCAAAGGTCAATTTATCCAGTTCCTTTAGATCATCGAAACTTTCAATTTCCTTTCCGGATTTCATTTCGAAAGTATGTCCGATTTCAAAAATTTTCAAGTTTCTTTCTTTTACCCTGATGTTTCTCTCGATTGTGGATAAGATTCCGGGTATCAGTGAAGTGCGGGCATGTGTCATCTCAATACTTTGCGGATTAAGAACGGGAATCGCTTTGCCAAAATATTCGGCAGTTTCTTCTTTCAGTAGCGAGTTGGTTATAATTTCGTAAAAACCCAATGCCGTAAGATAATTCCTGACTTTTCCGTTAAAAGACGTCTGATCGATTTTCTTTTCCAAAGCTACTTGAATTTTATCAACCGGTGGAATTTTCTCGAAGCCGTAAATTCTGGCAACTTCCTCAATCAAATCGATTTCACGTTCCAAGTCGTGACGGAAAAGCGGAATTTCAACGGTGACTTTTTCAGTGTCCGTGGCTACAACATTAAATTCGAGAGTTTCAAAAATTGATTTCACTTTTCCGGGTTCAATTTCAAAACCCAAAATTTTGTTTAATCTCGAAAACCGAAGTGAGATTACCGGGCGTTTGATTTCATTGGGGTAAACGTCTATGTTACCTTTCGCTATATCTCCACCGGCGGTTTCTTGAATTAATGCTGCAACACGTTCGGCGGCGAATACAGTGATTTCGGGATTGCAACCACGCTCGAATCTGTAAGATGCATCGGTTGAAAGTCCCAATCTTTTAGCGGTTTTACGAATTGCCGAAGGATTGAAATATGCGCTTTCGATCAAAATGTTTTTTGTATCATTACTAACTTCTGAATTTTCACCACCCATTATACCGGCAATTGCAACGGGTTTTTCGGCATCGCAAATCATCAAATCGGTCGCTTTCAATTCCCGCACTTTCGAATCGAGAGTAGTAAATTTATATCCTTCTTCGGCATTTTTAACAATTATGGTGCTTCCGGAAAGTTTGTCCAAATCGAATGCATGCAGAGGTTGTCCCAATTCGTACAAAACGAAATTGGTTGCATCGACAACATTATTTATGGGCCTCAATCCAACAGCTGTAAGTTTCCTTTTAAGCCATCCGGGAGAATCCTTTATTGTTACACCGGTAATTACTTTGGCTACGTACCGCGGGCAATCTTGCACGTTTTCAACCACAACCTTTGCTAACTCGTCCACAGCGGTTTCGCTTTCGGTTAAATTAACTTCGGGGATTTTCAATTTTTTATTGAAAAGTGCGGCAATATCGCGGGCAATACCGGTGTGGCTTAATGCATCTGCCCGGTTTGGAGTAATCGCAATATCGAGAATCACATCATTTTTGTTCAACACATCGGAAAGCGGAGCACCAACCGGAGCATCCTCATTCAATACCATAATTCCTTCGTGATTGTCGCTTATACCCAATTCATCTTCGGCACAGAGCATACCAAAAGATTCAACACCGCGGATTTTAGCTTTTTTCAAAGTTATGTTTACAGCCGGCAAGTATGCTCCCACTTTTGCGAAAGCGGTTTTTTGACCCGGAGCAACATTCGGAGCGCCGCAAATCACTTGATAATCTTGCTCCCCGTCGGTTACCGTGCAAACCGAAAGCCTATCGGCATTGGGATGTTTGTTTACTTCTTTTACCAGACCGACAACAATATTTTCAAAATTTTTCGCTTCGTCGATAACTTCATCAACTTCCAAACCTGAGGTTGTCAGCTTATCTACAATTTCATCAACGGAAAGATCATCGATATCAACGTAATCACTTAACCAATTCAGTGAAACTTTCAATTATTTTTCTCCTATTTACAATTAGAATTGAGACAGAAATCTAAAATCGTTATCAAAGAAAACCCTGATGTCGTTAATGCCGTATTTGAGCATTGCCATTCTTTCAACACCCATTCCGAATGCATAGCCGGTATATTTTTCTGAATCGATTCCAACATTTTCGAGCACGTTCGGGTCTACCATACCGCATCCCAAAATTTCCAGCCACCTGCCTTCTTTTCCTTTGGGTTGCCACCAAATATCAACTTCGGCACTCGGTTCGGTAAACGGGAAAAAGCTGGAACGGAAACGGTATTTAACATTTTCACCGAAGAGCATTTTGGCAAAGTAAACCAAAGTTCCCTTTAATTCTGCGAATGTAACGTCCGTATCTACATAAAGTCCTTCTATCTGGTGAAACAAGCAATAGCTTTTTGCGCTTATCGCTTCGTTTCTGTAAACTTTTCCCGGCATAATTGCCCGGATTGGAGGTTGTTTTTCTTTCATCAAACGTATTTGCACCGGCGAAGTGTGCGTGCGAAGAAGAAAATTTTCATTCACAAAAAACGTATCTTGCATATCCCGCGCCGGATGATCATCGGGAAAATTCAAGGCTTCGAAATTGTTTGCGTCAGATTCGAGTTCAGGACCCACATAAATTGAGAATCCCAATCCCTTGAAAATATCCGAAATTTCTTCAATTGTTTGAATCAGTATATGTTTACTTCCAATGGTATGTTTTCTTCCGGGTAGCGATAAATCAATAAACTTTTCATACTTCTGGGCTTGTCCGGAAAGTTTCTTTTTCAATTCGTCGAATTTCTGCTGGGATTCTTTTTTCACGGAGTTCAGAAGTTGTCCGTATTTGGGTTTTTCTTCTTTAGGCAGTTTTTTAAAATCGTCGAAGAGTTTGGCGAATAAACCGTTCCGGCTGAAAAATTTAATCCGGATTTCTTCTAATTGTTTGAGGTCTTTTACTTCTTTTAAGTCTTGCTCGAATTGATTAACAACGTTATTAATTTGGTTTTCCATGATAGCAACAGAATTAATGAATGAAATCTTCCCGGCACGGAACCGCACCGGGAAGAATTAATCTTATGCAGAAACGAATTTAACAATTTCGGCAAAGGCTTCGGGATTTTCTACAGCCAAATTAGCCAGAACTTTTCTGTTGATATCAACGCCTTTCTTGTGCAAGCCGCTCATTAATTTGGAGTAAGTGGTTCCGTTCATTCTTGCAGCGGCGTTAATTCTAACAATCCATAATCTTCTGAAAGTTCTTTTTTTAGCTTTTCTATCCCTGTAAGCGTATTGCAGCCCTTTTTCCACGGAATGTTTGGCAACGGTATAAACTTTTCCGCGGGAGCCCCAATAGCCTTTAGCCATTTTCATTATTTTCTTACGTCTTCTCCTGGAAGCCGGAGCATTATTAGTACGTGGCATTTCTTTTTCTCCCTTATTGAATCATAATTTTTACACGCTTCAAATCGGCGTCGGAAACCAAAGTGGCTTTCCTCAAATTTCTTTTTCTTTTTGTGCTTTTCTTTGTAAGAATATGCGATTTATAAGCTTTGTATCGCTTAACTTTGCCGCTTCCGGTTTTTTTAAAAGTTTTAGCGGCACCTCTGTTGCTTTTCATTTTTGGCATTTTTCCACCTTATTTTTTCTTTTTAGATTTTAACGGCGCAAGTATTGTATGCATTGTTCTACCTTCGAACTTTATTTCGTTTTCAACTCTGGCAACATCTTCAAGTTTTTCAATAAACTTTTCCAGCAATTTTCTTCCATGTTCGGTATATGCTAATTCCCTACCTTTGAAAATGACGGACACTTTTACTTTGTTTCCGTCTTTTATAAAATTTTCCGCATGTCTGGCTTTAAAATCGAAATCGTGCGTATCCGTATTGGGATGAAGCCTGATTTCTTTAAGAACCGTAACATGTTGCTTCTTTTTCTGTAATTTCTCCTTCTTTTGCTGTTCGTATTGATATTTACCAAAATCGATTATTTTACAAACCGGTGGTTGAGCTTGCGGGGCAATTTCAACCAAGTCCAACCCTTTTTCATCAGCAAGTTCAATGGCGCTTTTAGTTACCATTATTCCGATTTGCTGTCCGTCGGGACCGATTACTCTTACTTGCGGAGCAGTAATTTCATCGTTCACCCTTACTTTTTTGCGCGCGATAAATTTACCTCTTAAATTAGTTTATTGTTTTGTTGTTTATTTCATTCAATATTAAACTTTCAAACTCTTCAAGTTTCATGGAACCTTTATCGCCTATTTTATGTCTTCTTACCGAAACGGTTCCTTCTTCTTTTTCCCTTTCGCCGATAATTAACATAAACGGCACTTTTTGAGTTTCCCAATGCCTGATTTTGTAACCGATTTTTTCGTTGCGTCTATCGAGTTCAACCCTGATGTTTTTCTCTTTCAATTGTTCAACTATCGATTCGCCGTATTCCAAAAAGCTTTTTGAAACCGGAATTACAACTGCTTGCACCGGAGCCAACCAGGTTGGGAACGCACCGCCGAAATGTTCGATAATAACTCCCATAAATCTTTCTATCGAACCGAGCAATGCACGGTGCACCATGAACGGGCGGTGTTCTTCACCGTCTTCACCAATATATTTCATATCGAATCTTTCGGGCAGATTAAAATCGAATTGAATGGTGCTCATTTGCCATTCACGGTTCAAAGCATCTTTAACTTTGATGTCGATTTTCGGACCGTAAAATGCGCCTCCACCTTCATCGATAACATAATCCAAGCCTTCTTTCTTAAGTGCATTAATCAGCGAATTTGTTGCTTTCTCCCAAAGCCCGTCGTCGCCCACAGCTTTATCAGGCTTTGTTGAAATATAAAATTTAAGATTTTCAAAACCAAACGATTTCCAAATAAAGAGAGAAAAGCGGATTACTTTAATAATTTCGTCTTCCACTTGTTCGTGTGTGCAAAAGATATGTGCATCGTCTTGCGTAAACCCTCTTACTCTTAACAAACCGTGTAACACGCCGCTTTTTTCATAACGGTAAACCGTCCCCAACTCAGCCCATCTGAATGGCAAATCCCGGTACGATCTCAAACCCGATTTATAAATCATAATATGAAAAGGGCAGTTCATCGGTTTGATGTAATAATCTTGCTCGTCAATACTCATCGGGGCAAACATGTTTTCTTTAAAATGTGATAGATGCCCGCTTGTTTCCCACAACCAGCTTTTACCGACGTGCGGCGTGTAAACCATTTCGTAGCCGTTTTTAAAGTGGGCTTCTTTCCAAAATTCTTCAATGGTGTTTCTTATTCGTGCCCCTTTCGGATGCCAATAAATTAAACCGGGTCCGGCTTCATCAACCGTGCTGAACAAATCGAGCTGTTTGCCAAGTTTCCGGTGATCCCGTTTTTTCGCTTCTTCGAGCAATTGAAGATGTTCTTCCAGCATTTTCTTTTTAGGAAAAGAAACGCCGTAAATTCTTTGCAAACGTTTATTGTGTTCATCTCCCCGCCAATACGACCCGGATACGTTTAACAGTTTTACATATTTTATTTTTCCTGCGGAAGGAATATGCGGACCTGTACACAAATCGGTAAAGTCGCCTTCCGAGTAAATGCTAATGGTATCCTTTTTATCGTCAAGGTCTTCCAAAATTTCAAGTTTGAAGTTATCGCCGACTTTTTTGAAAAAATCAACAGCTTCTTGTTTGGAAAGTTCTTTACGTTGGAACGGGTGATCTTCCTTTGCAAGTTCCAACATTTTCTGTTCGATTTTTCTCAAATCCGCATCAGTTAATTGGGTATTGATATCGAAGTCGTAATAAAAACCGCCTTCGATAGCGGGACCCACACCGAATTTGGCTTCGGGGAACAACGATTGAATTGCGTGTGCCATAAGATGCGATGTGGAATGCCAGTAAGTATGTTTTCCTTCTTCATCTTTGAAGGTAAAGATTTTCACTTCCGCATCTTCATTTATTTTATAATTCAAATCGCGCAGTACTCCGTTAACTTTTGCAACCAAAGCTTCTTCGGCCAACCTTTTTGAAATCGATTCCGCAATTTGTAAAGGTGTAACGCCTTTATCAAATTCGGTTACCGAACCGTCGGGTAATGTAATTTTAACTTTTTCCATAGTTCAACAAAAAAATAAAAAAAAACGGAGCAAACTCCGGTTATCCGTGGGTTCTAGAGGATTCGAACCTCTGGCCTTCTGCACGTCAAGCAGACGCTCTAACCAACTGAGCTAAGAACCCGAACTTGTACCGAGGGTCGGACTCGAACCGACACGGGAGAAAACTCCCACAGGATTTTAAGTCCTGTGCGTCTACCAATTCCGCCACCCCGGCACTCAATGTTTCTTTCAATTATCCCGTTAATATTCCAGTTCAACAAACGAACTGCAAATATAATATTTTCTTGAATTTATAGCAAAATGATTTAATTTTTCCGTTGGTAAACTTAAATTAAAAATCACAATATTACAAACGTACGGCATTTAAAATAGATTAAGAAAAAGATATGATAAGGAGTAAAACCGGATTACAAAAAAA
>JALSTB010000040.1 GCA_026983955.1 Melioribacteraceae bacterium | reverse complement strand
TATAGCAAAATGATTTAATTTTTCCGTTGGTAAACTTAAATTAAAAATCACAATATTACAAACGTACGGCATTTAAAATAGATTAAGAAAAAGATATGATAAGGAGTAAAACCGGATTACAAAAAAAATATTGATTTAGAATGAACAACTTATTATTTTTGGAGTTCTTAAAAAGAGGGGGCCCGTAGCTCAGTTGGTTAGAGCATCTGACTCATAATCAGAGGGTCGTTGGTTCGAGTCCAGCCGGGCCCACAAAAAAGCCTCTGTTTTATAACAAATTAGAGCGTTCACTTGAACGCTCTTATAATATTCGCCTAAAATGTCACTTAAAATGTCGCTGTTTTACTAGAAATTCAGACCGGTTTTAATTACTAATCCGATACCTAATTGCTCTACATCGTCACTCAATAAAAACTGTCCGGTTGCTATTCCGATATAGTAATCAACTGATTTTGAATGAAAAATTTTTATGGGCATCTTAACTTCTATTGTTATTAGATATGATAATCTTACCATGTATAATTTTCCGGAGAGTAATGTTTTTACGTTTATCCATTCCTTTTGGCATTACGGTATCAAGCCTCGCTTCGACTTCCTGTAAAAAAATTGTGTTGAATCAATTTATTTAGATTTATAAAATTTTCTCCGGATTTTTTATTTAAGCCTAAACAAAACTATTCAAAACGTAAACGTCATTTTGATTTGCGTCACACCCTTGCGCAGTATCACAAAATTATTGCCTCCGTTTTATTTATTGCCGGTAAAAATAAACGGAGTAGTAACAATGAAAGATTATTTACTTAGAAACAACGGTGCCGGTGGAATTTATTTGGGTGGCAATCCATTCGTTTCGCAAGCATTTGAATATTTCACATCCGAAGTTTTAAGCGATGACATTATTAAAATAAGCTTGAACTTCGAGCGGGCAACTTCGCACGAAGCGCCTAAATTCAAAGATTACATAATGAAAATACTTGGTGAAGGTTACAAAAAAATTATTGTGGATCTTTCTAAAATAGAATTAATCGATTCGACCTTTACCGGAGCGTTAATCTTTGCTTTGAAAAAAATGAAAGCAGGTAAAGGCAAATTAAAATTGATAATGGATGAAAACAATATTCCTGCTTCTTTTTCGGCAACAAGTTTAATCGAAGTTTTCGATATTTATTATACCCAAGAAGCAGCGGTTTACAGTTTCAAATCCGTTTATTGATTACAAAGGTATATTCGAATGTTTTTTCTTCGGATTGGTATCCACCTTTGTTTTTAATAGCTTGAATGCCTTTATCAAACGTATTTTGGTTTCAGCCGGAATTATCACATCATCGATATATCCCCTCTCGGCTGCAATATACGGATTGGCAAATTTATCAATATAATCTTGTAAAAATCCGTTTAATGCATCTTCCGGATTTTCAGCCTTTTCTATTTCACGTTTGAATATGATTTCCACAGCGCCTTTCGGACCCATAACGGCAATTTCCGCAGAGGGCCATGCAAAATTAAAATCACCCCGGATATGTTTCGAATTCATCACATCGTATGCACCGCCGTATGCTTTTCTGGTAATAACCGTTACCTTCGGAACGGTGGCTTCCGCAAATGCAAAAAGTAATTTGGCACCGTTTTTTATTATTCCGTTCCATTCCTGGTCGGTGCCCGGCAAGAACCCCGGTACATCTTCAAGAACAAGAAGCGGAATATTGAATGCATCGCAAAAACGTACGAACCGGGCGGCTTTGTTGGAGGAGTTAATATCCAAAACGCCTGCTAAAACCGCCGGTTGATTGGCAATAATTCCAACCGGCATTCCTCCTATTCTACCGAATCCCACTATGATGTTTCCGGCGAAGTCTTTATGAACTTCCAAAAACTCGCCGTCATCAACAAGCAAATTAATTATTTCATACATATCGTAAGGTTTGTTCGGGTTATCCGGCACAATGCCGTTGAGCTCCGGAAGTTCCAAATTACGATTGAAATCGAATTCTTTTTCCGGTGGAAAATCCCTCCAGTTCAGAGGTAAATATCCCATTAATTTTCTGATATGTTCCAGCGTTTCCACTTCATTTTCAAAGCTGAAATGAGCCACGCCGCTTTTAATCGAATGAGTATTTGCACCGCCCAACTCTTCAAAACTCACTTCTTCGTGCGTAACTGTTTTTACAACGTTCGGACCCGTAACAAACATATAACTTGAATTTTTAACCATAAAAATAAAATCGGTAATTGCCGGCGAATATACCGCTCCACCCGCACAAGGACCCATTACAGCGGAAATTTGCGGAATAACACCCGAAGCCAGAGTGTTGCGTAAAAAGATATCGGCATAACCGCCAAGACTTACCACGCCTTCTTGAATACGGGCGCCGCCGGAATCGTTTATTCCGATTACCGGTATACCGAGCTTCATTGCCATGTCCATTATTTTCACAATCTTCTTTGCATGTGCTTCGGAAAGCGAACCACCCAGAACAGTAAAATCCTGACTGAATAATGCAACCGGCCGGCCGTCAATTTTAGCATATCCGGTAACAACTCCGTCGCCCAAATATCTTTGTTTATCCAATCCGAATTCTTTGGTTTGGTGTTTTACGAACATATCCACTTCTTCAAAACTTCCTTTATCAACCAGTAATTCTATCCGTTCCCGCGCTGTTAGTTTCCCCTTTTTGTGTTGTGCTTCGATTCTCTTTTCGCCACCGCCGAGTTGGGCTTCTTTACGGAGTGCGTTTAATTTTTGAATTTTCTCTTCCATATTTTTCCGTTAAATGTAAAAGTTTAGTGATTTATACGATTCTTTTGTTTTGAATATGTTTTCTACTTTTATTCTTAAATCGTTGAAAGAAGGTTCGCTCATTAATTGAATTTTTCTTTCCGGAGGCAAATTTACATCCAGTTTATCGATAAATTCACCCGGGTTTTTCTTCATCAAATGAATCTTATCGGCAAGAAATATGGCTTCGGTGATGTTTGTGGTGCCTAACAAAAACGGAATTTTTGTAGTAACAAAAATTTTTCTGACCAGCTCGTAAATTTCTTCTTTCGTAACGATATCCATTTCATTAAAAGGTTCATCAAGTACTATCAAATCGGCTTTGTTTGCCAGAGCTCTTCCCAAGGCAATCCGGAAGCGGAAGCCCAAACTTTTATTATGAGGGATATGGTTTTCGTAACCTTCCAACCCGATGATTTTAATAATTTCCTGCAACTGCTTTTCCGAGTCCAATTTCGAAGCGAACTTCAAATTTTCCATCACCGTAAACCACGGGAAAGAAGACGGCCCGGAAGGAATAAATACAATGTTCATAAACCTGTTCGCTATAATTTGTCCGCGCGTGGGATTTTCCAATCCACTTATAATTTTTAATAAGGATGTTTTACCGGAACCTTCCGGTGCGACGATTCCCGTAAATTTTCCCGGCGAGATTTCAAATGAGATATTATTCAGAAGTTTAACCTTAAAACCGAATTCATCGCTGTATTCTTTTGAAATACTAATAATTTCAAGTTTTTTTTCTTCCATTAATTTTCCCAATACACAATTTTTTCTTCAATATGTTTTATAACAACTTTACCAAGAAGAATTACGATACTTATTATGATTCCCAGTAAAACAATAACGGAAAGGTCTTTGTATTTGAGAGCTTCGAAATAAATTGAGCCCACTCCGTTTTCCTGTGCAAATATTTCATAAATCATTATAACAACCCATATTCCGTAATGCAACTCCTCTGCTCTTTTCGACAAAGAGGGCAAGCAATATTTCCAAATTACATTTGTTATAAGTGAATCGTATGGGGTTTTTAGACTTTTCGCCGAATCCAAATATTCTTTCTTTACATTCGGAATTTCCCTCAACAAGCCGAAAGCAAGAATCACGAAAGCGTAAAGAAAGCCGAATACAAATTCCGCAATAGAATTGCCGCCGAACCAGTAAGCAAAAAGAAGCATAAAGAAAAATGCGGGAAAATATCTTAAAATATTCGGCAGCTTCAACATTTCCGGAAATATATAATGAAATTTAATTATTTGAAGTTTGCTTATAAAAATTAAAATATAACTTCCTATCAGTGAAAAATACACCGCTGCAAAAGTTAACGCAAATCTTGACGGGAAACGGTAATCGTTCCATAACGACGGAAAAGCTTCAAATATTTCACCGGGTTTGGGAAATACTTTCGGGAACGGTATTATAAATTCGAAAATCAGAAAATAAACAAACAGAAATGAAACAATAATCGAAAACGAAATTTTCATTCTGTTTATGATTTCACTTTTCCTTGTTCTTCGCATAGATATTTTGTTCAAACTTTAGAATGTTTTTATAAAAACGGATTATGTTCTCTTTCATATTCAATGGTGCTTTCGTCACCGTGTCCGGGCAAAATAATCGTTTCACCGGGCAAAGTTAATAATTTATTTTTAATTGAATTCATCAAAGTCGAATAATCACCGCCCCACAAATCGGTTCTGCCTATCCCTTCTTTGAAAAGGACATCGCCGGTAAAGCAGATTTTTCCGACGGGCAGGTAAATCGAATATTCCCCGGGTGTGTGTCCCGGAGTAAAAATAAATTCCATTTCAACACCACCCAATTTCAAAGTAAACTCGGTGTTAACCAGTTTATCGGGTTTAGGAGAAAGTTTAACTTTAACGCCAAATGCGTCGGCTTGGGTTTTCATATTGTTAAGAAGTTCCAAGTCTTTTTCCGGAGCGTAAAATTCGCAATCGTACTTTAGTTTAACAAACGCGTTACCGAAAATATGATCGATATGACAATGTGTATTTATTAAATATTTAATGTTCAATTTTTCCGAATCTATAAAACCGGAAAGCTCTTCCTCTTCCCTTCTTTCAAGGCAGCCGGGATCCAAAACAGCGGTTTCTTTTGTTTCTTCATCCCAAGCCAAATAAGTGTTCTCTTGGAACGGATTAAATATAAATCTTTTAACTTTTATCATTTTCCGGTTTTAAAATTTTTCTTAATTCTCTTATCCAATTTACGGATATAGGAATTAAAATTATCTTTGGTTTCTTCAATGGAATCGCCGCCGAATTTCAGTAAGAAGTGCTTGGCCAAAACAAGCGCCAGCATCGATTCCGAAATAACCGCGCAAGCCGGCACAGCGACAAAATCGCTTCTTTCACGTCTTGCCATAACTTTTTTATATTTTGACAAATCGATTGTTTCTATAGGCGACATTAAGGTGGCGATGGGTTTCATGGCCGAACGGACTACAATTGGCAGACCTGTGGAAATTCCACCTTCAATTCCGCCCGCTCTGTTGCTTTTCCTTGTTATTGCACCTCTTCGAATAACAATTTCATCATGCGACTCGGAACCAAAACTTTCCGCGGATGTAAAACCGCTTCCGATTTCTACAGCTTTTACCGCATTAATAGACATTATCGCCGCAGCAATATCAGTATCGAGTCTTCTATCGTAATGAACGAATGAGCCCAAGCCAACCGGAACTCCGGTTGCAACGGTTACAATCGTTCCGCCAAGCGTATCACCTTTCTTCTTTATCTTTTTTATCAATTCAATTATCTTCTCCTCTTGCCGCTTTTCCAGAACTCTCACCGCACTTTTATCGGCTTTCTCAGCTAATCGCCAGGCATTAAATTTGGCAGCGATTTTATTCGACAGAAGTTCAGTTAAAAAATTTTCATCGGGATAGACATTACCGATGCTCTCTACAAAACTTCCCACAAATATTCCGAATTCTTCCAAAAATCTTCTGGCAACGGAACCGGCGGCAACCCTTGCGGCTGTTTCCCTTGCACTCGATCTTTCAATCGAATTTCGTATATCGTCAAAATTATATTTCGTAACACCAACCAGATCGGCGTGTCCGGGTCTGGGAACGGTAATTTTCTCAATCTTCCCTTTTTTCTTTCCGGCAGTCATTTTATCCGTCCAGTTCACCCAGTCGTTGTTCTTGATTTGAATGGATACCGGTGTTCCCAAAGTTTTCTCGAATCGCACTCCGGAAAGGATTTCCGCCGTGTCGGTCTCGATTTTCATTCTACCACCGCGTCCGTAACCGAGTTGTCTTCTTTGCAGATGTTGATTAATATATTGTTCCGTTAAAACAAAGTTCGAGGGGAAACCCTCAACAATAACGGTTAGAGCTTTGCCGTGCGATTCTCCCGCAGTTAAAAATCGAATCATAGAAACCAAAATTTAGTTTAATTTATAATTAAAGATAACGAAAGTTTATATTGTTTTTCAACAAAACTTAATATGCGCATAGGCAAAAAAAATCCCGCCGGAGCGGGATTTTACGGGGTTATCAACAATCATGTTTATTCTTCCGGTATTTCCAAACCGACGAAGAACGAATTTTTCTTGTCAACTTTCACTTTAAGTAAAATCGCTTTACCTTTTTTACTGTCCACGATGTCTTCAAAATCTTTCACCGAATCCATCTCTTGATTATCGACTTCGGTAATTACATAGCCGGGCCGTAATCCTTGGTTATCCGCATTACTGAATCTTTTGACATCGGTAATTATTATTCCGTGATCGGTTCCGTATTTTTTGTATTGTCTCTCGGTCATATCTTTCACTGTAAGTCCCAAATCTTTGAAGGTGATTTCTTCAATTCCTTCATTATCTTTTTTCGATTCCCGCTCTTCGTCAACCTTGGTTGTTTCTTCCTCATCTTCATCCCGTTTTTTCAGTGTAACCTGGCGCTTAATGATTTCCCCGTTTCTGAATAAAGTAAGCGTTACAGTTTGACCGGCTCTTTTGGTTGCAACGTAACTTTGCAACTCGTTTGGTTGATTTACCTCCTTGTCATCGATTTTAAGAATAACATCGCCGGCTTTAATATCGGCTTCTTGTGCAGCACCGCCTTCAACAAGTTCTTGAACCATAATTCCCTTTGGTTTGTCCAAGCCAACTGCTTTTGCCATCGCAGCATCAACTTCCGAAATTTTAATTCCGATGTAACCGCGACTGACTTTCCCGTTTGCAATCAAATCTTGCGCAACCGCTTTGGCAAGGTTTATCGGAATTGCAAATCCGTATCCGATGTAAGTCGGAGACATTCCGCTGGTAGCGATTGCCGTATTAATTCCAACCACCGCACCGTTCAAATCCACCAAAGCACCACCGCTGTTACCGGGATTGATTGCAGCATCGGTTTGAATGAAATCTTCTACCCCGTAACTGTCTTTTATCAATCTTAAACTTCTGTTCGTTGCGCTAACAATACCTGCAGTTACCGTTGATGCAAGTGAGAGTGGGTTTCCGATTGCCATTACCCAAGTACCGACTTTCAATTTGTCCGAGTCGCCCAGATAAGCAGCTGGTAAATCTTCCGCATCTATTTTAATTACAGCCAAGTCGGTTAACGGATCCGTACCGATAATTTTGGCTTTGAACTTTCTTTTATCGTTTAATGTTACCTCCACATCAACGGCATTTTTTACTACGTGGTTATTTGTAAGAATATATCCGTCTTGGGAAATTATCACACCGCTTCCCGATGCTTCCTGTTCCTTCGGGAAATTATCATCAAAAGGGAAGAAAAACTTGAATTTGTCGTGAGGGTTATTTTTGATTTTACTTAAAACGTTTATCTGAACAATCGAAGGGGTTACTTTTTCCGCTACTTCTACGAATGCATTGTTAAAAGATTTGGCATCAACTACCGACTGTTGCACCGGGGGTTTTTCACTTCCAATTTGAACTTCGGCCATACTGGGCTTAACCCATCCGAAACTCGAAACCAATACGGCTCCGAATACCACACCAATTAAAATTAGCGCCAGTGCTCCAATAAAATTCTTTCGTTCCATGAAACATTATCCTCCTATTTCTCTAATAATAATGAAATGATTTTATACCCTTAAACTCCGGTATATGATAAATTAAATATTTTTCCAACAGACCAATTATTTGCTCAACTGTTTTTCTTTTAAATTTCACACAATAATTTTTGGTGTTTAGACAATTGAGTAAATCAAAATGTTCCTTGCCTATTTGTTCGGCAAAATCGTAAAGATTTTTACATTGCGAGCATAGAATTCCTTGATCCGGTTTGAATGCAAAACTGTCACTTTTCC
Source organism: Melioribacteraceae bacterium (assembly GCA_026983955.1). Lineage (GTDB taxonomy): Bacteria > Bacteroidota > Ignavibacteria > Ignavibacteriales > Melioribacteraceae > BMS3ABIN04. The sequence goes on along the minus strand of JALSTB010000040.1, from coordinate 10,846 downwards.
GTAAATCGGCGTTGCATTCCGTGCAATATTGCAGCTGTATTTCATACCCTGTTTCTTTAATAATGAAAATCAAATATTTTGCAAAAACATTAATTGGCGGAACTTCCGATTCATCAATCTTTTCAAGTGCTTTAACTGTGCCAACGAATAATCTTTCATTCACATCATCTTCGGGAATTAAAAAAAGCAATAACTCAAGCATGCCGGTAGCGTATTTAAGTTTATCCAAATCTTCTTTAATTTTTGAAAACGGATTTAACAATTCCACTTGAGAAATTACTTGCACTTCACGACTTTGTTTACGGTATAAAACAATTTCCACTAAATTCATTACATCAACTTTGTTCCCCATTTTCGATTTCGAAGAACGCGAACCTTTGATTATTGCGGAAAGCTTACCGTGCTGCTTTGTGTATAGCGTTATGATATGACTCGTATCGCCATATTCAATTTTTTTCAATACTATGCCTTGTACGGTTGAAATTACGGACATGAACCTGACCTTGTTAATCGGACATAATAAAAGATAAATAAAAATGCTTGAAGATTCCGTTCAATTTTAGCGCACCGTTGAGAAATCGTACGGATACTTAAACAAACCTTGATCCGTGATAATTCCGGTGATTAATCCGGCCGGAGTTACATCGAAAGCCGGTGAATAAACATCGTATGAGGGTTTGGATATTTGCACATCTTTAATTTTCAAAACTTCATCTTTTGAACGTAATTCGATTTTTATTTCTTCACCGGTAGCGCAACCGGTATCTATTGTTGTTACGGGAGCGGCGATGTAAAACGGAATATTATGATGTTTACATAGAACAGCCAAGTTATATGTGCCGATTTTATTTGCTGCATCACCGTTTACGGCAATCCTGTCGGCACCGACGACAACCAAATCAACCTTTCCTTGTTTCATTAAAAAAGCTGCGGTGGAATCGGTAATTATCGAAAACGGGATTCCCGCTTTCTCCAATTCAAATGCGGTTAAGCGCGAACCTTGAAGCAACGGACGGGTTTCATCGGCATACACATGGGAAACCAAATTATTGATAAAACCTGTTCGTATTACATTAAAAGCCGTACCGTTACCGCCTGTTGCCAATTGTCCGGTGTTGCAATGTGTAAGAACAACAGATTCCCCTTTGAAAATTTCGAGTCCGTTCCGCCCCATTGCCTCGCACATTTTTATATCGTCTTCGTGAATTTCCTTGGCTTTCATTAATAATTCGGCATACAAATCTGGTGAATCGATTTTAGCTTCGAATGTTTTTTTCATTACATCGAGAGCCCAAAAAAGATTTACCGCAGTGGGGCGTGTTCCGGCTAACCTTTTATAGACTTGTTGGAATCTAGAACGCCTGTCCCCGATATAATTTTTAAAAGCCAATGCGAAAGCATAAGCTGCCGTAACCCCGATAGCCGGTGCACCCCGTACTTCCAGTCTTTCAATAGAAACGGCAATCCGTTCGTAATCGTCAGTTTCGATATATTCTTCAATCAACGGTAATTTGGTTTGGTTAATCAAAACCAGTTTATCGTTTTCAAATGAAATTGCTTTGAAATTATTCGTCATCGTCAAACCTTGAAAGTTCACGGAATTCCAAAAATCTGTCGTGGATTTGAAGTTTGTCCAATTCTTCCAAACCCTTTGTACTGAATTGTTCAACACAGAACGAAGCCATCGTACTACCGTAAATAACCGCTCTTTTCAAATTGTCGAAACTCAAATCGCGCGTTTTGTGCAAGTACCCGATAAAACCGCCGGCAAAAGAATCCCCCGCTCCGGTTGGATCGAAAATGTTTTCGAGCGGGTAAGCCGGTGCCGAGAAAATCGTATTGTTTTGGAAAAGCAACGCTCCATGTTCCCCTTTTTTTATTATTAACTTTTCCGGACCCATCTTTCTTATCATCGCTGCAGCTTTAATCAAATTCGGTTCGTTGGTTAACAGCCGGGCTTCGGAATCGTTAATAATTAAAACATCAATTCTTTTAAGAACCTCAAGCAAATCTTCCCTGTTGTTTTCAATCCATAAATTCATAGTGTCGCAAACAACAAATTTAGGGTTTTCCAATTGGTCCAATACTTTCAATTGAAGTGACGGTGTAATGTTACCAAGCAAAACATAAGAACTTTTCCTTGCTTTACCGGTAAGCACGGGATTAAAAGATTCGAATACATTAAGCTCGGTAAAAATCGTGTCCCGTGTATTTAAATCGTAATGATATTTTCCGCCCCAACGGAATGTTTTTGTACCGGGCACTTTTTCTATTCCATCGGTAAGAATATTGTGTTCTTCTAGCATTTGCAAATATTTATCCGGGAAATCTTCCCCGACAACGCCTACCGGGTATACAGGTGAAGTAAAATAACTTGAAGCCAAAGCTATGTATGTTGCAGAACCGCCAAGTGCGTCTTCAACTTTATCGAAAGGCGTTTCGATCGAATCGAGTGCAAACGAACCAATTATTAAAAGAGGCATATTATTCCCAATTTTTTTGAATTCAAATCTAACCAATTATTTTGAAATTTTATCGAAAAATCGGAAATCGAACCGGTTTATCGTTATCAAGTTCTCATTTTGATTATTTGAATTATATTTAATTTATTTTTAGTGTAATAAATTTATTTTTTTTAATCTTAATAATTGTTGCCGAGATGTGCACTTTTAAAATATTCGCATCAACAAACTTTTACTTGATTAAGAGATTCATTTTCATTTACTTAGTATGTTAGGCAAAAATTCAAAGAGTAGCCGGGAATGATTTTGATACGCATCACACTTTTTCCGGTGCTGTCTATTATTTTTTATTAAAAAAAGTGGCGAAATGGAAAAAGATTTCAGGGCAAACGAAATTAACAAACTCACTTTGGAAGTAATTTCAAAAGGCATTTACAAGGAAACCGCTCAATTCGGTTTTTCAACGCAAGATTACATTAAACTGGTAAACCAACTGCTCGATTTAACCATAAAAGAAAAGGTTGCTAACAACGGCTTTGTAAAAGATAAAATCAGCATATCAAAAATTGAGAAGACTCCAGATTTGCCGCTTACAGGTAAACATGTTAATATCCGTAACTTAAATCCTGAAAAAGATTACAACATAATTGAAAAATGGATTTCCGATGAGAAAGGCAGACTTTTTCTGCTTTCCAGGCTTACTGCAAAAGAGCACGACTTGGACGAACTTTTAAGCGATAGTAACAATTCTTTCGGAATAATTACACTGAAAGACGATACTCCGATTGGTTTGCTGGCTTTTCTGGATTACGATAATATTAATAATAAAGCCGAACTCAGAAAATTGCTCGGTGAAAAAGAATTTCGTGGTAAAGGTTTTGCCAAGGAAGCTACAAAATTGTGGGTTGAGTACGGGATTACAAAATTGAAATTACGCAAAATTTATTTGCATACAATCGATACAAATATTGCAAACATCAGGTTAAATAAAGACCTTGGTTTTAAAATAGAAGGCATTCTCCGAAAAGAATGCTTGATTGACGGCGAATATCACGATGTGTTGAGAATGGCATTAATTGTTGATGAATAGAATGTTCTTTCTAATTTTTGAAAAAAATTAAAAATCCCCCGACAACCTAAAATTTCGTATTGCACGGAAACTCAGTTAACCGTTTCGACTTTACTGACGTCCGGTAACAAATAAAATTTTTTGATAATAATAAAATTTATTTGATATTTTGAGAAAGGAATTTTTTATTTACAAACATGTTTCATACAAAAAAGACAATAGAATACTTCGTAAAAAAAATCAACCTTTTGCTGTTCAGGCATTGTCCCGACCATTAACACCACCTTTCAATTCAAAGTTTTTATTTTTTCACTTAGGAGATAAAATATGTGCGGTATAGTCGGTTATATCGGAAACAAAAATTCTGTTCCCATTATTATTGGCGGGTTAAAACGACTCGAGTATCGCGGTTACGATTCTGCCGGAGTGGGCATTCTTGCAGGCGACGAGTGCAAAGTAATTAAATCAGTTGGAAAAGTTGCAAAACTCGAACAAGCAATCGGGAACGAACAACTGGAATCCAACACCGGAATCGGGCATACCCGGTGGGCTACACACGGTGCACCGACCGAAACAAACGCCCATCCACATTTCAACAAAGACAGAACAATTTGCGTTATTCATAACGGTATTATCGAAAATTACAGCGTATTGAAAAAAGAATTGCAAAAGAAAGGGTATGAATTCCGCTCGGAAACTGATACCGAAGTTTTGGTTCACCTAATCGACAGTTTTGTTAAAAAAGGCAACTCCCTTTTAAATGCAGTACGCAAAGCATTAATTGAAGTTGAAGGAACCTTCGGCTTGGCAGTATTGTCTTCAAAGGAACCCGACAAAATCATTGCCGCACGCAGAGGCTCACCGCTTGTGTTGGGCATCGGCAATAACGAAAATTTTCTGGCTTCCGATGTTACGGCGCTGATTACTCACACTAGCCAAATTGTTTACCTCGACGATGATGAAATTGTTGAAGTGTACAAAGATAAATTTGAAGCAAAAACAATTCACGACGAACAAATCCAAAAAGAAATTCACGAAGTAAAAATTGCTCTCGATGAAATAAGCAAAGGCGGTTACCCGCATTTCATGCTGAAGGAAATAATGGAACAACCGGAATCGATTACCAACTCTATGCGCGGAAGATTAATTTATGAAGAAGGAACGGCACGCCTTGGCGGGTTGCGGAAAGCAATCGACCGTCTTTCCGATTCGAAAAGAATAATCATTAGCGCTTGCGGAACATCCTGGCATGCCGGCTTGGTTGGTGAATATATGCTTGAACAATTTGCCGGTATTCCGGTTGAAGTAGAATACGCATCGGAGTTTCGTTATAGAAACCCCATAATTACAAAAGACGACGCAATGATTTTTATTTCCCAAAGCGGTGAAACCGCCGATACGCTTGCAGCGATGCGCGAAGCCAAAAGACGGGGCGCTCTGGTTCTGGGTGTTTGTAATGTTGTGGGAAGTTCCATTGCCAGGGAAAGTGATGCGGGGGTTTATATTCATGCCGGACCGGAAATAGGTGTTGCCTCAACAAAAGCATTTACATCACAACTGGTGGTTCTTGCGCTGATTACTCTTTTGCTTGCAAGAAGAAAATCACTTAGCGAGCAAGACGGGAAAATGATAATTAAAGAATTGCAAGCCATTCCGGAAAAAGTTGAACAAATTTTAAAACTTAACGATCAAATTGAAGAAATAGCCAAAAATTTTGTTGATGCAAAAAACTTTTTGTATTTGGGTCGTGGCTATAACTTCCCCGTTGCCCTCGAAGGAGCATTAAAACTAAAAGAAATTTCTTACATCCATGCCGAAGGTTATCCCGCAGCGGAAATGAAACACGGTCCCATTGCATTAATTGACAAAAATATGCCTACGGTTTTTTTGGCGCCACGCGATTCGGTGTACGACAAAATTTTAAGCAACATCGAAGAAGTGAAAGCAAGGGAAGGAAAGATAATCACGATATCGACCGAAGATGATGAAAAACTGGATGCCCTTTCCGATTACATAATTAAAATTCCGGGCACAATAAGAATGCTGATGCCGATTTTAAATGTAATTCCCTTGCAACTTTTGGCTTATCACATAGCGGTTAAAAAAGGTTTGGATGTGGATCAACCGAGAAATTTGGCAAAAAGTGTAACAGTTGAATAATCATAAATTTTAATATCAGTATTTTGTTTAATTCAGAATAAATTAAGGAGACAGAGATGGGTAGGAAAAATATTTTGATTATGGGAGCTGCCGGACGCGATTTCCATAACTTTAACGTTTTTTACAGAGACAACGAAGAATATAATGTGGTTGCATTTACCGCAACCCAAATTCCAAACATTGACGGACGCGTTTACCCTGCCGAACTTGCCGGTAAATTATATCCCGACGGAATAAAAATTTACGATGAAAGCGAACTGGTGGACTTAATCAAAAAATTTAATGTGGACGAAGTTGTATTTTCGTATTCCGATGTTCCCTTTAATTACGTAATGACCAAAGCATCCATTGTTAATGCTGCCGGGGTTTCATTCAGACTTTTGGGCGGAGCCGAAACAATGATTAAAAGCTCGAAACCGCTAATTGCTGTTTTAGCAGTAAGAACCGGTTGCGGAAAATCCCAAACTTCACGAAAAATAGTTAAAATTTTAAGGGAACACGGTAAAAAAGTTGTTGCCATCCGACACCCAATGCCTTACGGTGACCTGGTAAAACAAAAAGTACAAAGATTTGCAACGCTCGACGATTTGAAAAAACACGAATGTACAATTGAAGAAATAGAAGAATATGAACCGCACATCGCACTTGGCGGAGTAATTTACGCCGGAGTGGATTACGAAGCAATACTGCGCGAAGCGGAAAAAGAAGCCGATGTCATTTTGTGGGACGGTGGAAATAACGACATGTCTTTTTACCATGCCGATTTAACTTTCACTGTCGTCGATCCGCACCGTCCGGGACACGAACTAACTTACTATCCAGGCAATACTTCCTTGCGCATGGCGGATGTTGCCGTTGTTAATAAAATCGATTCGGCAGCTCCGGAAAACATTTTAACAGTAATGGAAAATATCCGGAAAGTTAACCCCTCGGCAACAATAATTGAAGCTGCCTCACCGTTAATCGTTGACAAACCCGAACTTATCAGAGGAAAAAAAGTTTTGGTGATTGAAGACGGTCCCACATTAACCCACGGCGAAATGAAATACGGAGCCGGCACTGTTGCCGCACAAAAATTGGGCGCCGCCGAAATCGTTGATCCGAGACCTTGGACGGTAAAATCGATTACGGATACATACAAAAAATATCCTAACATAGGAACACTGTTGCCGGCAATGGGTTACGGCGCACAACAAATGAAAGACCTTGAAGAAACAATCAACCGGGTCGAATGCGATGCAGTTGTAATCGGTACGCCGATTGACCTTGGAAGAATATTAAATATAAACAAACCTTCCACCCGTGTAATGTATGAGTTGCAAGAAATAGGTTCGTTGACGTTGGAAAAAATGCTTAAAGAGAAAGGAATGATATGAAAAAATTAGCTGTGATTGCTTTCGGTGGAAATGCACTCCTCCGCGGGAATGAAATCGGAACGATCGAGCAGCAGGAAAAACATACATACGACACCTGCGAACAAGTGTTGGGATTGATACGGAACGATTACAATATTATCATCACCCACGGCAACGGTCCGCAAGTAGGTAATATTTTGCTGCGGAACGAAGCCGGCTGGAAAGAATATAAAATACCCAAAATGCCTTTGGATATTTGTGTAGCCGACTCACAAGGTGGAATCGGTTACATGATTGAAAGGCAAATGAGGAACGTTCTGAGTGCACATAAAATGCGCAAGAATGTTGTAACGCTTGTTACACAAGTGCTGGTCGATATTAACGATCCGGCTTTTGAAAATCCGACCAAACCAATTGGTCCTTTTTATCTAAAAGAGGAAGCGGATTTATTGGCAAAAGCAAATAAAGGCTGGATATTCAAAGAAGATCCGCGCAAACGGGGTTGGCGAAGGGTTGTGCCTTCACCTAAACCGAAAAAAATTCTGAATGTGAAAGTTATTGGCGGACTTGCGCGAAGGGGAACGGTTGTAATCGGTGTCGGCGGAGGAGGTGTTCCGGTTTACAAACATAAAAACAATTACCTGGAAGCTATTGAAGCGGTTATTGATAAAGATTTGGCTTCGGCATTGCTTGCCAAAGATATTAAAGCCGATGCGTTTTACATCATTACGGACGTTCCGAAAGTTTATATAAATTTCAATACGAAAAATCAAAAGGCATTGCATAAAATTACCGCCAAGAAAGCCAGGTATTACTTGGAAAAAGGAGAATTTGCCGCCGGCAGTATGGCACCGAAAATTGAAGCGGCTCTTCTTTTCGTGGAAAACGGAGGTAAAGAAGCAATAATCACAAACGCGGAAAGCTTGCATTTGAAAAATCCGGGCACCCGTATTGTGAAAAGTTAATTTTTAATGTAAGATTAAATCCGGAGAGAATATGGCAGTAAATATGAAAGGAAAAAGTCTTGTTTCCATTAACGATTTAACACTCGAGGAAATCAACCAGATATTCGATTTAAGCAAAACATTAAAAGAAAAACAACTTACCGGAGAACCCCATAAAATATTGGAAGGTAAAACTCTGGGAATGATATTTTCGAAACCATCCACCCGCACACGAATTTCATTTCAAACGGGAATTTATCAACTCGGCGGTCTGGGAATGTATTTCGGTCCGAATGATTTGCAATTGGGCAAAAGCGAGAACATCCACGATACCGCAAAAGTGCTGTCGAGATATTTGAACGGGATCATGATCCGCACATTTTCCCATCAAGATGTCATCGACTTGGCAAAATATGCCTCAATTCCGGTTATCAACGGATTGACCGATTTACTCCATCCGTGTCAGGTTTTAACCGATTTATTCACAATTTTGGAGAAAAAAGGGAAATTGCGCGGTTTGAAGATGGCATACCTTGGCGATGGTAACAACATGGCACACAGCTTGCTCCACGGCTGCTCCAAAGTGGGTATGGATTTAACTCTTGCTACGCCGTCAAATTATAAACCGGATGAAGAAATTGTTAAAAATTCGATGGAAAACGCAAAAAAAATGGGTAGCAAGATTGAAATAATAACCGATCCCGTAGAAGCAGTTAAAGACGCGGATATAATTTATACCGACGTTTGGGCAAGTATGGGTCAAGAAGCCGAAGCAGAGGAACGCCGTAAACATTTCGTCCGGTATCAAGTAAATCCCGGACTGGTTAAACATGCAAAGGAAGATTACATTTTCATGCATTGCTTACCTGCCCATCGTGGCGATGAAGTGGTCGACGAAGTAATCGATTCTACAAATTCGGTTGTTTTCGACGAAGCGGAAAACAGATTGCACGTTCAAAAAGCAATTATGGCTTTGGTGATGTAACTAATCTTTTTTCCCGTTGTTAAAATGGATTGAAAAGTTCAGATTTGTTTTTGATGTTTTTGTATAAATTATTATTTTTGGACTTCATTTTCAGGGCGGATAGCTCAGTCGGTAGAGCAAAGGACTGAAAATCCTTGTGTCGGCGGTTCGATTCCGTCTCCGCCCACTTCAAGCCGCGTTACCGGCCGCGGCTTTTTTATTTAACTCACTCTCTTTCTTTCCGATAATTAATTAAGCCGTATTGTTTCAAATCTGCTGGCACAATAGTTGATAATTGTAAAATATATTCACTAACTTTTAGGAGTAAAAAATGGAAGCTTATTACGATGCATCTCTGGCTGCCAGTATTTTATTGCACGAAGTTATGAAAGAATTGAAAATAACCGATCCCCCGGAAGTTTGTGCAAAAAACGGTACCGACAAAAAAATCTTCAAAAAATGTAAAAAAATAATCGAAAAACGTTACAGTGATAAAAATTATCAAGAACTTATGAAATTTTTTATCGCCAGTTATTTCGTTGATGAAGCTGAAGAGTTTCACATTATGGACGAAGATGAACTGAATAATTTTTCTTATCAGAAAAACCGTTATTTTTCCGAAGAAAGTACAAAATTGAGCAATTGATCGATAACAATCATTCTGTTTTGAGAAACTGTTGAATTTTATTACAAATTAAATATTTGCTCCACGCAAGTATTTCCGGAATTTAAGGCAATCAACCGGAAAGAAATCATTATGCCGTTAGTTTCATCGTACCAATTTCCTTACCATTAAATTAAAACGTTAATCCGCATTTTGTAATCTAAATTATTAATTATGAAAATATTGAATTGAACATTCAATAAATTTAAGCATATGTAGCACGATTATTCTTTAGTTACCAGCTTGTATCTGATTGACAGTATGGAAAATCCCGTTCATTTTCAGATCCCGAAACAAGTCCGGGATGACAGTTCGGAACGGAATGACACTGCAAAAACAAAAACGAAACGAAAAGCCTTGTCATGCTGAACTTGTTTCAGCATCTAAATGTGCTTTTGTATTTTCCCGCTGTTGCCGAATAGCATGGCGCGAAAACCGGTTCCTTTCAGATCCCGAAACAAGTTCGGGATGACGGTGCTAAATAATAATGGCAATGCGAAAAACCCGTCATGCTGAACTTGTTTCAGCATCTCTTACTTGTCATGCTGAATTTATTTCAGCATCTGAATGTGCCTTTTTTCCCGCTGTTGCCGAATGGCATGGAGCGAAAACCGATTCCTTTCAGATCCCGAAACAAGTTCGGGATGACAGTTCTAAAAAATAATGGCAATACGAAAAACCCGTCATGCTGAACTTGTTTCAGCATCTAAATGTGACTTTTTTTCCGCTTTGGCCGAATGATACGGAGCGAAAACCGGTTCCTTTTAGATCCCGAATCAAGTTCGGGATGACAGTTCTAAAAAATAATGGCAATACGAAAAACCCGTCATGCTGAACTTGTTTCAGCATCTAATTGCACTTTTCAGATTCCCCTTTCGCGGGGATGCCAAGGTGCGTTAACTCGTTCCTTTTAGATCCCGAAACAAGTTCGGGATGACAGTGCTAAAAAATAATTGCAATACGAAAAACCCGTCATGCTGAACTTGTTTCAGCATCTAAATGTGACTTTTTTTTCCGCTTTGGCCGAATGATACGGAGCGAAAACCGGTTCCTTTCAGATCCCGAAACAAGTTCGGGATGACGGTGCTAAATAATAATGGCAATACGAAAAAACCCTATTTAATAGGAAGTCCGCATCCCGCTGTGCTTTAATAAAATGCCAAACGTCGAATAAGGGCACAGTGTTTTCAAATTACTTTAACATTGAAAGCAATTTCTCTACTTTCTT
>JALSTB010000039.1 GCA_026983955.1 Melioribacteraceae bacterium | reverse complement strand
GGTGTTCGGTTTCAAACAGCGGAAACAACTTTGTTTCAACTGCCAACCGTGCAATTGAGATTGATTGAGCCGGTTCGGTTTTATGTCCGGGCGGACAAGGACCATCGACCATCAAAAATCTGAATCCCTTGGTTTCCTTTGCCTTTTTGATTTTTCTTCTGAAATCTTCGATGAAAGCAAGCGAGCAAGTAGCTGCATAAGGAATATTATGAGCGGTTATAATTCCCATTAAATCCTTGGGCCAAGTTTTTTTGTAATTATCCTGGGGATTGGTTGTTGTAACCGCACCGTACGGAGTAGCGGTACTTGTCTGAATCCCCGTGTTCATGTATGCACCGTTGTTGTTGGCAACATACAAAATATTTTCACCTCTGGAAGCGGCGCCGGAAAGCGATTGCAATCCGATATCGAAAGTTCCGCCGTCGCCGGCAAGAACTGCGACGGTAACGTCTTCTTTACCTTGACGGTCTAATGCGGCGCGTATTCCGGTGGCGGTTGCCGGAGCGGCGGCAAAAACAGTATGTACAATACTTCCTTTCAATTCGTTTAAGGGATACGGTCCGGCTATAATTGAAAAACATGAAGCCGGCACAACATAGACAGTATTTTCCCCCAGAATACTAGCCAAGTGACGAACCAAAAGTGCCCATCCGCATCCCCGGCAACTGAGTGCACCGGGATAAACTTTTTCTTCTTTAATTAAAAATTCTAATGAGGGTTGCATGATTTATCCTTTAATTTTTAATTATTCAAAATCAATCCAAGTAACCGGTTCCGGATTATTTTCCATTGCATAAATTATTTTTTCGATTGTTAAAGGTGGAACATCTTTTCCGCCCAAACCGGTGTAAACGTCGTATAAATTGAAGTTAGTACCGTAAAGCGCCCGGCGTAATTCGCCGAGTATTGCTCCTTCTTTATCGCCTAAGAAATTTCTTTCAACCGCAACTATTTTAGCATTTTCCGGAAGTCCTTTTAATGCTTCCAAAACCGAATTTTTAGGGAACGGTTTGAATAAACGGAGCTTCAGCAAGCCAACATCCGGATGATGTTTTATCACTCCGCGTATAGTCGTTGAAATACTCGATATTGAAACCAAAACCATTTTTGTATGGGGTCCGATATTTACCGCTTCAACCGGTGTGTAATACCTTCCGAAATGTTTACCGAATTTCTCACCCGTTTCTATTGTGAGTTCTTCTGTTTTGTTGATATCGTTCCAGTAACGGTAATTGAAAGTTTCGTAATGCTCCGGTGGTACCAAGCCGCCAACAGCTTTCGGATTTACGCCGTCGATTTCACCTCCGGTTAATTTACGCGGTGGTAAAAATTCATCAACCAAATCTTGATCCGGCACCCAAATGTTTTCACTTGTATGACTTTGATAAAACGCATCGAGCACAACCATGACGGGAATGTTGAGGCTTTCCGCTATTACGTAAGCTTGAATTACGGAATCCAATACTTCCTGTGAGCTTTCGCCGTAAAACTGAATCCATCCGGTATCCCGCTGTGAAATCGAATCGGTTTGGTCCGACCAGATATTCCATGGTATTGAAGGACGCCCGACATTGCAAATCACGACCGGCAATCTGAAATGTGCAATTGCATGAAGCACTTCGTGAGCATAAAACAAACCTTGACCGCTTGTGGCGGTGAAAACCCGTTCCCCGGCGAGCGAAGCGCCCATTGCAGCTGCAAAGACGGAATGTTCGCTATCCATATTAACATACGTGGCATCCAATTCTCCTCTGGCAACTTTACTTGCCAATTCTTCCACAATTGTTGTTTGCGGCGTTATGGGATAAGCAGGAATAAAACCAGCACGGCACAACTTTGCAGCTTCCGCAGCGGCAAAATTGCCTTTCATTATTTTTTGGATATGTCTTGGAAATAGCTGTTTAACTTTTTCTTCTGTTTTAACTTCCATTTTATTTCCTGTTAAAATTTACGGTAAATTAAAAGTTAACGCGGAACACGGACATTCTTGAACGCAAATACCGCATCCTTTGCAATAATCGTAATCGATACGCAGCCTTCCGTTTTCGTCAACATGCACGGCGGAGTCGGGACAGTAATTGTAACAGTTTCCGCAACTGAAACATTCCCCGCAATGCAAACACCTTCCGGTTTCCGCAACAATTTCTTCATCAGTCAATCCTTGAACAACTTCGCTGAAATCGTTATAAAAATCTTTAGCATGTTTCATCGGATTATCGTGGCGGGGTGTGGGCATGTAATATGCGAAATTAATATCCGCCGGAACAACAATATCGCTTAAGGTTTCATCGTGACTGTAAGGCAAACTCCGGAAGAAGGCATGAATTTCTTCGGCTACTTTGTTTCCGCTACCGATGGCCTCCGTAACCGTTCCGCCCCATGCCATGTCGCCCGCGCAAAATACGGGTATTTTCGATTGGACGTCAATTTTCCCTTGCTTTGGTTTTACGTTGTTTGAATTGAAGGCGAAGGCATCGAATTTTTGACCGATAGCCGAAATTACTTTGTCAACAATTATTGTTTCTTCCGAACCTTCAACCGGTATTGGTCTCCTTCTGCCGCTTTCATCCGGTTCACCGAGTTCCATTTTGATTAATTTCAAATTCAAACTTCCGTTGGAGTTTTCCGACAGGCCGGTTGGAGCGGTTAAGAATTTTATTTCAACTCCTTCCGCTTTTGCTTCTTCAACTTCATGTGGGATTGCCGGCATTTCTTTATGTGTACGTCTGTAATAGATTACCGGTTTTCCGCCGAGCCTTAGCACAGTTCTGGCTACGTCAATCGCAGTATTTCCACCGCCGATAACGGCAATTTCATCACCTTTATTAATTCCGAACCCAACACCGTTTAATTTGAATTCACGCAAAAATTCCACTCCGTCTATTATACGGTCACTGTTTTCGATATTCATTTTTACGCTGATGTGTGAACCGGCAGCAACGACAACGGCTGAGAAATCGTTTTCAAGCTCGTTTATTTTAACTTTACGGTTGGTAATAATTTTAACGCCTTTACGTTCAATCCGTTCAATCTCTTTGTCCAGGACATCATCGGGGAGTCTGAATTTTGGAATTCCGGTTCTCATCATACCGCCGGCTTTGGGCAACGCTTCGAAAACAGTAACCTCGTAACCTTTGTCGCGCAATTGAACTGCAGCGGTTAAGCCTGCGGGTCCCGCTCCGATTACAGCAATTTTTTCGTTGTATTGAAGCGGAGCAGGTGAAATCGCTTCAAGTTTTTTATCGAGCCGGTCGCCTAAAAATCTTTCGACGGCTCCGATGTTAACTCCGGAATCCAAATCGTTGCGGTTGCAGTTTTGTTCACAAAAGTGCGGACAAACCCTTCCGCAAATGGCGGGGAAGGGATTGTGTTCGTAAATCAACTCCAATGCTTCGTCAAATTTCTTTTCCCCGGCCAGTTTTATAAAACCACGCACATCGGTTCCCGCAGGACAATTGGCCGAGCAAGGTGCATTACGGGTAACGTATTCTGGTGTTAATAGCCGCCAGTTGCCCGTTTTGTTTTTCGACATCGGTTGCGACCAGTAGGGAATAACGGGTAGTTCTTTCAGGTTTACCTTGGATTTGCTTTTTTCAATCTGTTCCCTTGAAATTTTAAATACCGCCTCCGAAGTTGAATGCAGCGACTCGATTAAATTTTTGTTCAAGTTTTCTAGTCCAACCACACTTCCGTAAGCAATTTTAGCCGATTCGGCATTTTCATCCGGTTTGGCCGGAACGTTTTCTGCAATAATTTTTGCGGCAATTTCAATATCCGCTTCAAAAATTCTCATAATTGCGCCAATCATTGCTGCATTGACGATGGGTAAAGATTTCGACCCCAGACCTTTTTCCATTGAAATCCGTGTAGCGGGAATTGTGTAAATACTTTCACATTTATCTTGAAAATCTTGTAAAGGTCTTTCCGTATTGATTAAAATGGAACCGCCTTCTTTCAATCCGTTGAAAACCGGTACTTGTTCGATTAAAGATTCATCGAAGATAACGATTAAATTAGGCGTATAAATATTGCTGCGGTTAAGAATTTCGGATTTGGAAACCCTCAGAAAAGCTTGGATGGGTGCGCCGGTTCTTTCCACACCGAATGCGGGGAATGATTGTACGTAAAAATTATCGAGTTTACTGAATACTTTTGCGAGGATTTCGAAGGCTGTAACCATTCCTTGTCCGCCGCGTGCGTGGCCTCTGATTTCTAACATTTCGAGTTTCTCCCGTCACATTGATTTTAAATAAAGAAAGAACTTAAAAGCGGAACAAAAGACAAAAATATATTATTTACACTGTAAAAATAATATATTCTTTTGAGAAATTAAAGAAAATTAAAAACGAATCATATTTACAG